>NZ_JAFMTB010000001.1:300000-600000 GCF_017916475.1 Patulibacter sp. SYSU D01012 | reverse complement strand
AGTCGTAGCGCAGGCCCAGGAAGTCGGCCTGCGTGCGCAGGTCGTGCTCCTTGCCCCACACGTGCACGGGCCGCGCCAGGAAGTACATGAGCACGACCGCGAGCAGCGAGTACGGGACGAAGTAGAAGCCGATGACCCCGGACGCCGCGGCCAGGCCGGCGAACGAGATGAAGATCGTGCCCGGGTACCACGTGTTGACGAAGGCCATCATCGAGTACCACGGGCCGAACGACCGGCCGGCGGTGGCGTACTCGCTGAAGGACGTCTCCGTGCGCCGATGACGCTCGAGGACGACGACGATGACGAGGAACAGCAGCGCGACGCCGCCGTAGCCGAGGACCATGTTCATCGCTCGTCCTCCCCGGCGCTGGCGTCGAGGTGGTGGATCGCGACGACGCTGAGCGTCACGAGCAGGCCGGCGACGAGGAAGTAGCCGATGCCGACGGTGGCGTCGCCCGAGGCGAGCCACCACTGGACGGGCGGGAAGAGCAGCAGGAGCGCGTCGAGCGCCGCGATCACGAGGATCGCCGTGCGGCGCCGGTCGCGGGTGGGCGGGGCAGGGGTCATGGGTCCTCTCCAGACAGGGGCGGGGTGTCCGGCTCTCCCGGTCCGGACGGCGCCCGGAACGTTCCGGGCGCCGCCAGAATGCACCGTCTCGCCGCGCGTGTCAACACGGATTCGGCGGCCCGCCCCGTTCGGGGGGCCGTGCGTACGATGGATCCGGCATGTCCCGGGCGCGCGTCACGATCGTCGACCTCGCCCGCGAGCTGGGCCTGTCGAAGACCACCGTGTCGGACGCGCTGCAGGGCCGGGGACAGGTCGCCGCCACCACCCGGGAGCGGGTGCGCGAGGCCGCCGACCGCCTGGGCTACGTGCAGAACCGGGCGGCCCGCAGCCTGCGCACGCGGACGCTCGGGGCGATCGGCCTGTACGTGCCGCCGCGGGTGCGCTCGTTCGCCTTCTACATGGAGTTCGCGATGGGCGCGGTGCGCGGCGCGGCGGCCCTCGACGCCGACCTGGTGCTCTTCGCCCGCGACCAGGAGCACGCGCCGCGCCCCTTCGCCGTCGACGGCGCGATCGTCGTCGACCCGCTGCCCGACGACCCGATCCTGCGGCTGATGGCGGAGCAGCGGCTGCCCGTGGTCGCCGCGGGGCGCCCGCTCGGCGATCCCCTCCCCCAGGTCGACGCCGTGATCGAGGCCCCGCACGCCCGCCTGCTGCGCGCCGTCCTGGACGACCTGCGCGCCGCGGGCCGCCGGCGCCCCGCGCTGCTGGCGTGGGACCGCGACTTCGCGTCCTCGTGGTCGAGCGACGTGCAGGCCACGTACCGCGCGTGGTGCGCCGAGCACGACGTCGACGTCCGCCTGCAGACGCTGCCCGTGTCGTCCCATCCCCACGAGCTGCGCGCCGCCGTCGAGGCGCTCGTGACGCCCGAGGTCGACGCGCTGCTGTGCGCGCCGCAGAGCCTGGCCGGCCGGTCGCGCGCCACGCTCCTGCGGCTGGGCCGCGACATCGGCGCGGACCTGGACCTGGTGTCGCTCGTCGGCGACCCGACGACCGAGATCGGCGAGCCGGCGATCACGTGCGTCGACGTCGACCCGACGGCGTTCGGGCACGAGGCCGCGCTGCTGCTGGGCGAGGTGCTGGCGGGCCGCACCGGCGAGGCGCCGGTGCACCGCGAGCACGCCGGGCGCGTGCGGCGCTCGGCCCGCCTGCGCGCCGTGCTCGGCGACGACTGACGCGAACGGCCCGCGCGGCGGCGACGCGCGCCGCGTACGCTCGCGGCATGCACGACGCGGCGGCCATCGCGGGGCTCGGGGGCGCGGCGGCGGGCGACCCGGCCGGGGTGCTGGCGGCGCTCGTGGCGAGCATCGCCGACGGGGTCTACGTCGTGGACCACGCGGGCGCAGTGCGCTTCGTCAACCCGGCGGGCGCGGCGATCCTGCGCTACGACGACCCGGGCGCGCTGCTCGGCCGGGCGAGCCACGCGACGATCCACGACCACCGCCCCGACGGGACGCCGTTCCCCGAGGACGAGTGCCCGCTGCTGCGCCCGCGCCGCACGGGCGAGACGGTGCGCGTGGCCGAGGACTGGTTCGTCCGCGCCGACGGGTCGATGGTGGCCGTCTCGTACTCGTCGGCGCCCTTCGCCACGCCGGACGGGCGCGGCGCGGTGGTGGTCTTCCGCGACGAGACGGAGCGCCGGGCGGCGGAGGAGGCGCGGCGCCGCGAGGCGGTGGAGCGCACGCGGGCGGACGAGGTGGCGGCGTCCCGCGCCCGCATCGTCGCCGCGGCCGACGCCGAGCGCCGACGGCTGGGGCGGGATCTGCACGACGGCGCGCAGCAGCGACTCATGACCGTCGCGCTCGCCGTCCAGCAGGGCGTGCTGGCGCTCGACCGCGACCCCGAGGTGGCGCGCGGGATGCTCCAGGGCGCGGTCGCCGAGGCGCGCACGACGATCGGCGAGCTGCGCGACCTCGTCGCCGGCATCCATCCGTCGATCCTGACCAGCCGCGGGCTCGCCGCGGCGGTCGAGTCGCTGACCGCCCGCGCCCCGCTCCCGGTGACCGTCGCCGTGCCCGAGGACCGCTGGCCCGCCGGGACCGAGGCGGCGGCGTACTACGTCGTCGCCGAGGCGCTGGCCAACGTCGCCAAGCACGCGGCCGCGACCCGGGCGGCGGTCGAGGTGACCGCGCAGGACGGCGCGCTGCACGTGGCCGTCCACGACGACGGCCGCGGCGGCGCGCACGTGCGACCCGGCGGTGGGCTCCAGGGCCTGCGCGACCGGGTCGAGGCGGTCGGCGGCACCCTGGCCGTGGGCAGCGCGGGCGAGGGCGGGACGCTCGTGGCGGCGCGGCTGCCGCTGCCGGTCTGAGATCCCGAGGAGCGCGCTCCGTGCCCGCGTCCGCTCGCCGGCCCGCACGCGCAGCGGCGCCACGGGACCCGCCCGCCGAGCCCGCCTGCCGCCCGCCACGCGCCGGCCGGGGCGTCGAGACCGCGGACGTGGGACGGGCGGCGTCACCCGAGCGCGCGGGCGAGGAACGCGATCTGGTCGCCGACGACGCGGTCGAAGTACGGGTCGAGGTACGGCTCGAAGTGCGAGCAGTCGTACGTCTTCACCTGCACGCGAGGGATGCGCGCCGCGGCCTTCCGGGCGACCTCCACCGGGGTCACGACGTCCCGCAGGGCGATCTGCACCAGCGTCGGCGCGGTGATCCGCCTCGCGCGGCGGCCGGGAGAGTAGCTCGCAATCCACAGGGCGATGCGGGCGGCGACGGCGTTCTCGCGGTCGAACCGGGGCAGGTCGGCGGCGGCGAGGCGGCGCACGAGCGGCCAGGCGTCGGGGGCGGTGATCATCGCGACCTCGCCCGGCTGGCCCACGGCCGGGACGCGGAGCGGCGGACGACCGAGCGCCGCGCCGATCGCGTCGCGCAGCCCGGCGAGGATCAGGCGGACGGAGACGCGGACCGGCACGGAGCGGACCGCTGCGGGGCCGCTGACGTGGGGGACCTGCACGACGACGGCCGCGAGGTCGTGGTCGTCGGCGGCGAGGTGCAGGACGTGACCGCCGGCGAAGGACGTGCCCCAGGCGACGACGCGCGAGGCGTCGACGCCGGGGAGCGTGCGCGCGTAGGCGACGGCGGCCCGCCAGTCCTCGTGCTGCCGGGGGACGCTGAGGACGCGGCGGGGCTCGCCGTCGCTGTCGCCGAAGCCGCGGTAGTCGAACACGAGGACCGCGAAGCCCGCCTGCGCGAACCGCTCGGCGTACGCGTCCAGGCGCATGCCGCGCACGGCCGCGAAGCCGTGGGCCATGACGACGATCGGCGGGGAGTCGACCCCGTCCGGGCGGTAGAGCCACGCGGCACACGACGTGCCGTGCGAGTCGAAGCTGACGTCCTCGCGGGTGTGGGTGGCCGGGCTCGTGGTGCTCATGCGTGCGCGCTCCTCGCTCTGTAGAACGCCGTTCAAGACGACGGGGCGCGGACGGTAGCGCACTCTTGAACGCCGTACAAGGGTGTACCGTGGGTGGGGATGCCGCCGACCAAACCGCGTCAGGACCGCGAGGAGAAGCGCGCGGAGCTCGTGGCCGCGGCCCGGCGGCTGTTCGTCGAGGACGGCTTCGACGCGACCTCGATGGCCGCGCTGGCCCGGGCCGCTGGCGTCGCCCCGAACACCATCTACTGGTACTTCGGCGACAAGGACGACCTCCTCGTCGCGGTGCTCGACGCCGTGCTCGCCGACGCGCTCGCCGCCTACGCCGACGTCGCGGAGCGCCCGATCGTCGACCAGGTGCTCTGGACCGTCGGGCAGCTGCAGGCGCTCCGGGGGCTCGTCACGACCGTCCACGCCCGCATCGGTCGCTCCGAGGCGCTGAACGCCTGGCACGACGCGTTCCACGCGACCGCCGAGGGGCTCCTGCGCGCCTCGATCGAGCAGGCGGTGCCCGCGGACGCCCTCGACGCGGAGGTGCGGATCGCCGTGTTCACGGTCGAGGGGCTCCTGACGCACGCGCTGACGACCCCCGAGCAGCGAGCGGTCTGCGCACGGCTCGCGTCGCGCTGGGCCTGACCTACGCCGCCACCGACCGCCTCCTCGGGCGGCCGCCCGCTCGATCGCCGTCGCCCGCCCGCGCCCCGATGCCCCCGAGCCGGGAGGGGTCGTCCGCGGCCGCCCGTGGCGCCCGATGTCCGGTTTCCCCCCTCGTCGCGACCCCGGGCCGGTGCCACGATCGGTCGTGCCCCGCCTCCGGGGCCTCGACCCCCGACCGCAGGACCGCGCCCGTGTTCACGCCCATCCGCATCGTCCGCTTCTGGCTCCCCGCGCTGATCTTCGTCGCCGGCGCGGTGATGATCGCCGTCTCGCCCGACATCGTCGGCGTCGAGGGCGCCGCGCTCATGCTCGGCGGCGGACTGGGCGTCGTCGTCTCCAACCGCATCCACAAGATCGGGCTGAAGGGAGACGTCGACCGCGACCGCGAGAACGAGGCCCGCGCCTTCTTCGACCGCTACGGCGTGTGGCCGGACGAGGCCGACCCCGAGCAGCTCGCCGCCGCCCGCCACGACGGTCTGCTGCCGCACGGCCTGGCGAGCCGCTGAGCGCTCACCGCGCCCGCAGGAACGTCAGCACCGCCAGCACGCGGCGGTGCTCGTTCGGCTCGGCGCCCAGGCCGAGCTTGTGGAAGATCCGCGTGGAGTGCTTCTCGACGGCCGCGGCGCCGACGCCGAGCGCCTCCGCGATCCCGCGGTTGGAGCTGCCCTGGGCCATGAGCGCCAGCACCTCGCGCTCGCGCGGCGTCAGCGCCCGGAGCGGGTCGTCGTCGCGTCGCCGGCCGACCATCCGCGCGACCACCTCGGGATCGAGCGCCGACCCGCCGCGGGCGACGCGACGCACCGCCGCCGCGAACGCGTCGACGTCGATCACCCGGTCCTTCAGCAGGTAGCCGACCCCGCGCGGGTCGTCGCCGACCAGCTCGAGCGCGTAGCGCTCCTCGAGGAACTGCGAGAGCACGAGCACCGCGACGCCCGGCAGCTCGGCGCGGATCGCGACCGCCGCGCGCAGGCCGTCGTCCGTCCGGTCGGGCGGCATCTGCACGTCGACGATCGCGACGTCCGGACGGTGCGCGCGGACCTTGCGCAGCAGGTCCTCGGCGTCGCCGGCCTGGGCGACGACGTCCATCCCCGCGTCCGTCAGCAGCCGCGCGATGCCGGTGCGCAGCAGCACCTGGTCCTCGGCGATCAGCACCCGCAGCGGCTCCACGCGCCGACGGTAGCCGTCCGCCGCGCTCAGCGCCGCTCCGCCGGGTCGCGCGTCAGGACGGCGCGGCCGAGCAGCACCGTCGCGCGCGCCGGGCCCACGTCGCGCCGCAGCGCCCGCCACACCCGCAGCCGCGGGTGCGGGTCGGAGGGCGTGCCGTCGTCCGCGAAGCGCTGCCGCTGCGCCTCGTCGGCCAGCCCCGCGACGGCCGGGCCCAGCCGCGCCAGCCGCGGGCGCAGGCCCGCCAGCGTCGTCGAGGGCGCCACCGGGCCCGGCACCAGGCGCACGAGCAGCTCGCCCGTGCCCGCGGGCGCCGCGGCCTCCCGGCCACGGCGCCGCCGCGCGACCAGGCCCCCGCCGACGAGCAGCAGGACGAGCGCGCCGCCGACGGCCGCGGTCGCGCCGCCGCCCGCCCCGGCGCCGGCGCCCGCCGGCGTGAGGAGGTCGAGCGACGCGTCGACCTCGGCGTCGCCGGGCGGCGTCGGGTCGAACGGCACCCAGCCGAAGCCGGGGAAGTACACCTCGATCCACGCGTGCGCGTCCGAGTCGCGCACGTCGTAGCGCCCGTCGCCCGTCCGGCGGCCCGTCGCGAAGCCGGTGACCACGCGGGTCGGCACGTCGGCCAGGCGCAGCAGCATCGCGGCGGCGCCGGCGAACTGCTGGCAGTACCCGCGGTGCGTCTCGAAGAGGAAGTCCGCGAGCGGGAACGGGCCGGGCTGCGGGACGTCGGTGGTGTAGCGGAAGCGGTCGCCGTCCTGCAGGTACGACTGCACGCGGCGGACGACCTCGAGCTGCGAGCGCGTGCCCCGGGCCAGCCGCTCGGCGAGCGCGCCGGCGCGGCCCCAGGGCGTGCTGCGCAGCCAGCGGCGCTGCGCGGGCGTCAGCTCGTCGGGGCGCCGACCGCGGGCCTGCCCGTCGGTGCGCCCCGGACCGGGGCCCGGCCACTGGCTGCGCCGCCACTGCCACTGCGGCCAGACGCTGGTGTAGTCCGGGTAGCGGCCCGCGGCCGGCACCGGCACGTCCTGCAGTCCCGCCGCCGTGGCGCGCACCGCCCGGGCCTCGACGGTGTAGGTGTCCCCCGGCCGCGGCCCCGGCTGCACGCCCCACGCGTCGCCCCACATCGGGCGGACCTCGCCCGCCGCCTGCACGTCGGTGACGGCGCCCGGCGCGACGACGAGGCGGTTCTGCAGCCCGCGGACGTGGACCGTCGCGCGCCGCGTCTCCGCCGCGGGCTCGGGCAGGTCGGGCACGTCGTCGCGCGCGACGGACCACACGCGACCGTCGAACTCCTCGAGCGCCTGCATCCGCCACAGGGCGGGCGCGTCCGCCTCGACGTCGAGCATCGTCCGCCCCGTCCGGCGATCCGGGAGCGGGCCGTACGTCTGGCTCGGGTCCAGCCGCGTGAAGCCCGGCTTGCGCGCCGCGGCCCCGACGAAGGGGATCCAGCGCTCGTCCGGTCCCAGGGCCTGGGCCCCGAGCCCCGCGACCAGCGCCACCGCGACGGTCGCGGGCACCGCCGTCCGCAGCCGCCCGCGCGAGAGCCACAGCAGCGCGGCGGCGACGACCGCCGCGCCGGGCCAGCCCGCGTCGCCGGTCTGCTCGAGCGCCAGCGCCCCGACGACCGGCAGCGCCAGGAGCAGCAGGCCGACGAGCCGCCACGCGCGCGTGCGCCGGCGGCAGAGCGCGGCGGCGACGACCGCGCCGACGCCCGCGAGCAGCAGCGCCCCCGCGAGCGGCCAGGGGTCGGGGCCGACGGGGCCGCGGGCCGGCACGGTCAGCCCGTCGACGGCCCGCGCCAGCGCCGACGCGGTGTCGCCCCACGCGCCCGGGCGCAGCGCCGCGGCCGGCAGCCCGCCGAGCAGCAGCGACGCCGGGATCCACGGCACCGCGGCCAGCAGCCCGGCCCGGGCCGGCAGGACGCGGGCGACCACGAGCGCGGCGAGCGCCACCATCGGCGTCGCCCACAGCGCCCCCGCGCCGAGCACCGGCCACCACGCCGCGGCGCCCGCGAACGTGAGCAGCAGCACGGCCAGGCCGCGGCCGACGGCCGGGGCGGCGCGAACGTCCTCGCCGGTCATCCGGACCACTCCGCGACGGGCACGACGCCGGGCGGCAGCGGGGTGCGGTCCCGCCACGCCTCCTCGGGCGCCGCGGCGGCGCGCACGACGACGGCGGCCGGCTCGTCGAGCGGCCGCGCGGGCTGACCGGGCGCGAGCGCCGCCAGCCGGCGGTGGAGGGCGGCCCAGCCCCCGGCGGCGTCCTCGACCGCGGTCGGGGCGCGGTCGCCGGGCAGCAGGACGCGGCAGCCCCCGGTCCGCGCCAGCGCGAGCACGTGCCCGGCCGCGGCGCGCGCGGCCCAGTCGACGGCGGGACCGTCCTCGACGCCCGCGGTGTCGACCACGACGAGCGGCAGCCCCTGCCGGGCGGTGACGAAGGCGCGCTCCTGCAGGTCGCCCCCGCGCGCCGCGCTGCGCCAGTGGATGCGCCCGACCGGCGTGCCCGGCACGTAGGCGCGCAGGCCGTCCGGCTCGGGATCGCCGACGGGGTCGGCGCCGCCCGTGCGGGCGGTGCGCGGCGGGGCGAGCGGCTCGGGCAGCGACAGGAGCGCCTCGGCGGCGCCCGCGGCGACGGGCCGCGAGAACAGCCCCAGGTCGTCGCGCAGGCGCAGCGGCGACGCGCCGAGGACGTAGGCGCCGGGGCGATCCAGCGCCCACGACGTCGCGCCGCCGCGCGGCCCGAGCGCCCGCCAGCGGCCGTCGGGCGCGAGCGCCTCGACGTGCACGGGCAGCATCCCGACGCCGCGCACCGCGAACGTCACGTCGACGGGGCGGCCCTCGAGCAGGCCACGGCGGGCGACGCGGCGCGTCACGCGCACCCGCCGCGCGCCGATCCGGACGGCCAGCCACGCCCCGGCCAGCACCGCCAGGGCCCCGAGCGCGACGGCGAAGAGCGCGACGGACCCCAGCGCCGCGGCGCCCAGGCCCAGCGCGACCGCGGAGGCGCACCCCGGCAGCGCGGGCCCCAGCGCGAGCGGGACCGGCCGGGCGCTCACCGCGCGGGCGTCTCCCGCAGCGCGTCCGCGACCACCTCGGCCTGCGCCTCGAGCGGCGCGGCGGGCACCGGCTCGATCCGGTGCGCCAGCACCGCGGGCGCGAGCGCCTGCACGTCGTCGGGCAGCACGTGGTCGCGCCCGTCCAGGGCGGCGCGCGCCTTCGCGGCGCCGACGAGCTGCAGCCCGGCCCGCGGGCTGGCCCCGGACTCGGCCAGCGGGTGCTCGCGCGTCGCGCGCAGCAGCGCGACCACGTAGGCCAGCAGCGGCTCGGCGGTGCGGACCGTGGTGACGCCGCCGTGCGCGGCCACGAGCTCGGGCAGGCTGCCGGCCGCGAGGGCCGGCGGCTGCGGCCGCTCGCGCAGCAGCGCGGCCTCCTGCTCCGCGGACGGGTAGCCGAGCGACACGCGCGCCAGGAAGCGGTCGAGCTGCGCCGGCGGCAGCGGGTAGGTGCCGTCGAACCCGGCCGCCGGGTTCTGCGTCGCGACGACGAGGAACGGCCGCTCCAGGTGGTGCGTGCGGCCGTCGACGGTGACCTGCAGCTCCTGCATCGCCTCGAGCAGCCCCGACTGCGTCTTCGGCGTCGTGCGGTTGAGCTCGTCGACGAGCACGACGTTGGCGAAGATCGGCCCCGGGTGGAACTCGAACCGCTCCGCCCCGGCGTGCCAGACGCTGGCGCCGAGCACGTCGGACGGCAGCAGGTCGACGGTGGCCTGCACGCGGGCGAAGCGGCCGCCGATGCTCGCGGCGATCGTACGCGCGAGCTGCGTCTTGCCGACCCCGGGGCGGTCCTCGAGCAGCAGGTGGCCGCCGGCGAGCAGGACGCTCAGCACGACCTCGAGCACGTCGTCGTCGATCTGCATGCCCTCGCGGATGCGGGCGCGCAGGCGCTCGCCGAGCGCCGCGACGCCCGGCACGTCGAGGGGGGCGACCGGGCCTTCCGGCGGCGGAGCGACCGGGCTCAGCGCGACGGACGGATGCACCGTGGCCGGGGGCCGCTCGGCGGAGGATCCCGTGCTCATCCTGCGTCCGATGGTGGCACGGCGCCGTCCGCCCCCGCGCCGCATCGGGCGATCCGCCGCCCGATCGGGGCGGGTGTCGCTCAGGCGGTCGTCGGCGGCGCCGTCCCGTCCGGCGCGCCGAGCGCCTCGGGCAGCTGCGTCCGCGAGCGGATGCCGAGCTTGTCGTACGTGTGGCCCAGGTGCAGCTCGACGGTCTTGCGGGTGATCCACAGCCGCTCGGCGATCTGCCGGTTCGTCAGGCCCGCGGCCGCCAGGTCGGCGACGCGGCGCTCGCTCGGGGTGAGCGACGCGGGGCCCGACAGGGCCGTGCGCAGCGCGCGGGCGCCCGTGGCCGCGAGCTCCTCGCGGGCCGACCCGGCCAGCAGCCCGGCGCCGGTGACGTCGCCGATCTCGAGCGCGCGGCGCAGCGGCGCGCGGGCCTCCGTGCGGGCGCCGCGGCGCCGCAGCAGCGCGCCGAGCGCGTGCTGGGCCCAGCCCTCGTCGAGCCGCAGCGCGGACGGCCCCAGCAGCGCGAGGGCCGCGCGCAGCTGCGCCTCGCCCTCGTCCCCGCCGACGATCCGTCCGCGCGTGGCCAGGACGACGCCGACGACCCCGTCGGTGCCGGCGCCGCGGGCGAGCGCCTCCTGCGCGTCCAGGAGCGCGAGGGCCTCGTCCGTCCGGCCGACGGCGGCGAGCGCGCGGGCCCAGCGCAGGACGCGGCGGGTGGACAGCGGCGCCTTCCAGCCCCAGCGGTCCAGGCTGGCGACGGAGCGCGCCAGCAGCGCCTGCGCCTCCTCGGCCTCGCCGCCGACCAGGCGCAGCAGGCCGCGGCCCGCGAGGACGAACGCGGCGTGCACCGCGTCCTCGAGCTCGGGCGGGACGGGGTGCTCGGCGAGCACGCGCTCGGCCGCGGCCAGGTCGCCGGCCTGCACGTGCAGCTCGACGAGCGCCGACACGAACGTCCAGGCGGCCAGCCGGCGGCCCAGCTCGTTCGCGATCGCCAGGCCGCTCTGGCCGTGCGCGATGCCGGCCGCGATCGAGCCGTACTCCAGGTGCCAGTAGGCGCGCGCGTGCTCGACGTGCATGAGCGAGAAGCGGTTGCCGTTGCGGCGCGCGAGCTCCTCGCCGGCGTCGAGCACGCGGCGCGCCGCCTCGGGCGCCTCGCTGATCCGCAGGGCGAGCGCCACCAGCTGGTAGCTGGAGGAGTCGGGGCTGAGGACCTGCAGCAGCCGGCCGTCGACCTGCGCGCGGCGGGCCAGGTCGAGCACCTCGGCGCGCGGCGCCCCCTCGTGGGCCCGCTGGTAGGCGAGGTGCGCGAGCTCGGCCGGCGAGGCGGCGGCGGGGTCGCGGCGCGCCGGGCGCAGCAGCTCCTGCCGCAGGTCGACGGTGCTCGCGTGGTACATCGCGATGTCCAGCAGCAGGCCCTCCGTCCGCAGGCGGGCGTCGGGGCTGGCCGCCAGCGCGGCGGCGGCGCGGGCCTCGGCGAGCGCCGCCGGCGGGTCGACGAGCGACAGCAGCATCCCGCGCGCGACGTGGCCACGGGCGGCATCGTCGCCCGACAGGTCGCCCTCGAGCGCCTCGGTCAGGTGGGTGAGCCCCTCCGTGTTGCCGGTCCCGCCCTCGATCTCGCCCAGCTCGAGAAGCAGCCGCGGGCGCTGCTCCGGCGCGGGCGGCTCCTCGAGCGCGCGGCGCAGGTGGCGGATGGCGACGTCGGGCGCGCCGTCCGCGACGGCGGAGCGGGCGGCCGCGCGCAGGTCGTCGACGACGGCCGGGTCGCCCGCGGGTGCGGCGCCCAGGTGGTGCAGCGCCACCTCGGTGGCGCGGGCGCCGCGGGCGCGCAGCACCGCGACCGCCCGGCCGTGCAGGCGCGCGCGGGCGGTGGCGGGCGTCGAGCCGATGACGGCCTCGCGCAGCAGCGGGTGCACGAACCCCCAGTCGGCTGCGTCGAGGAAGCGGCCCGCGACGAGCGCGTCGGCCCCGCGCTCGGCGGCGGCCGGCGGCACGTCGGCGACGGCCGCGAGCTCGTCCAGGCGGTAGCCGGGCCCGAGGAGCGCGGCGGCGGGCGCCAGGGCGCGGGCGTCGGGCCCCAGGAGCGCCAGGCGGCGCCCGACGGCGTCGACGAGGCCCTCGGCGCCCACCGCCCGCGCGGCGGCGACGTCGTCGTCCGTGCCGCGCAGCCCGCGCTCGGCGGCCTGCAGGCCCAGCACCTGCAGCAGGAACGGGTTGCCCCCGGTCGCCGTGGCGCACGCCGCGACGAAGGCCGGGGTCGGGGCGTGGCCCAGGGCGCCCGCGAGCAGCGCCGCCGCGCCCTCCGCCCCGAGGACGTCCGGGCGGTCGACGGTGGTCGCGGGGTTCGCCGCGAACGCCGCGAGCAGGTCGGCGTCGCTCCCCGGCTCGCCCGGCCGCGCGGCGGCGAGCAGCGCGACGGGCAGCCCCTCGAGCCGCCGCGCCAGGTACTCGACCAGGCGCACGGACGGGCGGTCCGCCCAGTGCAGGTCGTCGACGACGAGCGCCAGCGGCCCCTCGTCGGCCAGGTTGGCGACGAGCCAGTAGAGCCCGTGGAGGACCGCGTAGCGCGGCTCCTCGCCCTCGGCGACCGCCGCGCCGTCGTCGGGGGTGAGCACCGCCGCCCCGCGGCCGGCGGCACCCTGGAGCAGGCGCTCGCGCCGCTCGGGCGACGCGGCGCCGACCTCGCGGTCCAGCAGCTGGTGGACCACGCCGAACGGGAAGTCGCGCTCGAGCGGCGACCCCGTGGCGCGCAGCACGCGCAGGCCCGCCGCGCGGGCGCGCTCGGCGGCCACGTCGAGGAGCGCGGTCTTGCCGATGCCCGCGGGCCCCTGCAGCAGCAGGGCCCGGCCCTCGCCGGCCACGGCGTCCCCGACCACGGCGTCGACGTCGCGCAGCTCGGCCTCGCGCTCGAGCAGGCGCGGCTCGGCCGGGGCGTCGAGGGCCTCCGCGGCCGGCTCGGAGGAGCGCATCGGCGCCATCGTAGCCGCGGCCCGCGCGGCGGCGCCGCGGCCCGGGGCGTTCCCCGCCGCCGGCCCCGACGGGCTCCGGCGGACCGGCCTCGCCGCGCCACGGCGGGCGCCACGCAGGCGGGGCGCCCGCTCAGAGGCCGACGACCCGCGGCAGCGTGAACGTCGACCGCCGGCGGGTCGATCCGGCCACGCTGGGGACCACGGTCTGCGCCCGGTAGACCGCGGCACCCGTGCCCTTCGGGGCGGGCACGCGGGCGACGAAGCGTCCCTGCCCGTCGGGCCGCACGCGGGCGACGACGCGATAGCGGGAGCACGACTCGCGCACCCGCAGCACGACGACCGGGCGGGCGGCGAAGCGCGGCCCGGCGACCCGCCCGCGGAAGGTCACGCGGCCGCCGGCGGCCGACAGGCCGGTGACGGCCATCCGCCGTGCGTACTTCAGCGCGGTCGTGCGGCGCCCGCCGGCGACGGCGTAGTAGCGCGCGGCGTCGGTGTAGCGGATCGCGGCCGGCGGGCGGGCGACGCGCGCGCGGAACGTGCCGTCGGAGCGGATGAGGGCGCTCCCGACGCGCCGGCCGGCGGCCCCCAGGCGGATGACCGCGCGCTGCCCGACGAGCCGCCGCTGGGCCACGCCCGTGACGACGGCCTTCGTCCCCGACGGCACGACGTCGACCAGGGTCACCGGCTCCTTCGTGCAGCGCAGGATCGCCTCGGCCTGCGGCGAGGTGAAGCGGGCGGGGTCCGCGACGCCGACGACCGGCTGCTCGCGGTCCTCCACCGCCGGCGGCGGCGTCGCGGGGGTGGCGACCGTCGGCGGCGTCGCGGGCGGGGTCGCCGTCGTGGGCGTCGTCACCACCGGCGGCTCCACGGGCGGGTCCACCGGCGGGTCGACGGGCGGATCCACGCGCGGGGCGCAGGTGACGCTCGACGCCGCGACCCGGGCGTTGGCGACGCGGGCGTCCAGCAGCGGCTGCCCCAGGGCGGTGACCGTCAGCCGCAGCGCCGAGCGGCGCAGCGCGCCGTCGGCCTCGTCCCCGTCGCCCGTCGCGACCTGCGCCCGCAGCAGGCCGGTCGGCAGCGCGATCGGGGTCGCGTCCAGCACGGGCCGGAGGTCGGCGGTGATGCCGCTCAGGAGCTGCCCCGCCGTCACGCCCAGCGTCGCGCCCAGCACGCCGTTCAGCGCCGAGACGAGCCCGCCGTCCGTCGCGTGCAGCAGCGCGTAGAGGGACGTGGTCGACGATCCGGCGACGCCCGCCACCACCGGCCCGAGCAGCCCCGTGGCGCGGACGCGCACGTTGCGCAGGACGTCGTCGACGGTCAGCAGGTCGCCCAGGCGCAGCGTCTGCGTGTCGAGCGACAGGACGCGCGTGGCGGCGCCGTCGCCGTCGACCGCGGTGCCGAGCACGCGCAGACCCGTGACCTGCGTGGCGCCGGCCAGCCGCGCCGTGCCGGCGTCGCAGGTCGCCGTCGCGCTCGCCCGCACGACGTCGGCGGTGGCGATGTCGGGCAGGGCGGCGCGGAGTGCCGCCGGCAGCGCGGCGGTCACGGCGCCCAGGACGCCGGCGGCGTCGGGCGGACCCACGAGCTCCAGCCCGCCGAGCGACGGCACGAGTGGGAGCGTCGGCGCCGTCAGCGACGCGAGCTGGTTCAGCGGCGGACGGCCGAGCAGGCCGGCGACCGCAGCGTCGATCTGGCCCGTGATGCTGGACGGGCCGCCGAGCAGCGGACCGGTGAGGGCGCCGACGGCCGGGGCGACGCCCAGGCGCAGGCCCGCCAGGCCGGCGTCGGCCGCGGCGTCCTGCCCGTCCCGCAGACGGGTCGTGGCGTCGGCGGCCGAGATCCGCCCCACGCCGGGGTCGAGGGTGGCGAGCGATCCGGTGTCCGTGCGGCAGGCGCCGCCGCCGGGGTTGGCGGCGATCGGCACGAGCGGTGCGCCGCCGAGGAGGGACAGGGTGAGGGCGTCCGAGGTGCAGGTGCCGGTCGGGGCGGCGGCCGCGGACGACGGGGCGGCGGTCACGGCGAGCGCCGCGAGCGCCAGGCCCCCGACGACGCGCCGGCTGCGGCGGCGGACGGAGCGGGCGCGAGGGAAGGAGGAGAGAGCGGTCACGGTGGCGCGGGGGGAGGGTGTGAACGGCGCTCACGGTACTCCGTACGTGACGCTCGTCCGTAACGAAACGACGGAGATCCGCCATGTGTCCATCCGTCCTCCCGCCGGGCATCCGGCACGCCGACGCGGGCGTTGGTCGCGGATGGCGGGCGTCGCCGGGCCGCGAGGCAGCGCGACTGCCGGCCGGCCGAGCCCGGCCCCGGAGTGCGCGGTGGCCGGCCCCGCGAAGGCGCCGGCCACCCACGCACCGTCCTCGAGGAAGCGACCCGGCCCGCGGGACCCGGCGGCCTGCCTCGTACCGCATCCTGCCAGGGCCTCCCGACGGCCGCCGCGTGAAGGCGCGGCCGGCGTGCCTTTGCGACGCGGACCGCGGCGGCGTGCGCGGCCCTCAGGCGACCAGCGTCGCCAGCAGCAGGCCGGCGCCCGTGCCGTCGAGCGTCTCGACGACGCCCTCGTCCTCGCGCAGCAAGGCGCGGAACGCCATCAGCTCGTGCGCGTGCGAGATCGCGTTGTCGGCCGCGACGAGCCCCCCGGGGCGGACCACCCGGCGCAGGGCCGGCCACCACCCCGCGTACGCGTCGCGCTCCGCGTCGAGGAAGACCAGGTCGTAGGCGTCCTCCTCCGCCGCCGCCAGGGCGGCGCCGCCGTCCTCCTGGCGCAGCGCGACCACGTCCTGCAGCCCGCCGCGCGCGACGTTCGCGCGGGCCGCCTCCAGCCGCCCCGCGTCGACGTCCACGGACTCCAGCCGGCCACCGGTCGCGCGCAGCGCGTCCCCGAGCCACAGCGCGGAGTACCCGTTGGAGGTGCCGACCTCGAGCACCCGCCGCGCGCCCGTCGCGTGGATCAGCAGGTGCAGCAGCGCCCCCGTCTCGGGCTCCAGGTTGCGCAGCCGGTCGCGCCGGTCGCGGTGCCCGGCGTCGTGGGCGCGGCCCTCGCGGTGCAGGTCGCGCAGCAGGTCCCGCAGCTCCGGGGTCACGGTCTGGTCTCCGGGGTCCACGCACACGACACCACCCCATCATGGCGGGTCCGCCCCGTGCCGACGAGTTCTCCGGGCGTTCACTTCCGACGATCGGGCGGCTGCCAAGGTGCCCCATCGTGCCCGGCGCTCCCGCCACGGGTCCGCGCGCCACGGCGCGCCGGACCGCCCGCCTGCCGCTCCTCGTCCTGCTGGCGATGCTCGTCGCGGAGCTGCTCGACGTGGTCGGCGCGGCGTCCGCCAACGGCGTGGCGCTCGCGGACGCGGCCGGCGTGCCGGCGGCGGCGCCCGAGCTGGGCGGCCTGGCCGTCGCGGGCGCCCTCGCCCTGCGGGTGGCCCGCCGGGAGCGCCGCGAGCCGTGCACCCGCTGGCCGCGGCGGCTGGCCGAGACGACGGGCATCCTGCTCGTCGGCCTGACGGCGCAGGAGCTGTTCGCCCTGGCCCTGCACGTGGGGCACGGCGACGGCGTGGCCGAGCTGGCCGCGCACGTGGCCGGGTCGGTGCTGCCGCTCGCGCTCGGCCTGGGCGCCGCCCTGGCGTTCGTCGTCGGCGTCGTCGGCGCCGTCCGCCGGGGGCGCGGCCGGATCGGCGCGGCCCGGACGCCCGTGCGTCCCGGCGCCCCCGCCCGGCGCCCGCTGCCGGCCGCCGCCCTGCTGCCCGCCGGCCTGCTGCTGGCGCGTCGGCATCCGGGACGGGCCCCGCCCGTCCCCGCCCGCTGAGCCCGCCGCCCCGCGGCCCGGCTCTCCGCGCCCGCCCGGCCCGTCGTCCCCCCTCGGCCGTCCCGGCGGGACGCGCTCGCACGCCGTCCGGCTCCGCGCCGGCCCGGCCGCGCCCGTCCACGGCCCCAGAAGGGCGGTGCGACGCCGTCGCGCGCACGTCTTCCCCACCCCCATCCCCGAATCCCCGAGGAGCCCCATGGCGTTCTCACGCTCCCTCCGCGGCCGCCGGCCGCTCATCGCCGCCGCGGCGGCCACCGTCGCCCTCGCCGGCGGCGCCGCCACAGCCGTCGCCGTCGGCACCGGCGCCCACGACGACCGCTCCGCCGCCCTGGCGACGAAGATCGACCCGTCCGTCCCGAAGAACGTCATCCTGCTCGTGGGCGACGGCATGGGCGAGTCCGAGGTGTCGATCGCCCGCTACTACCAGGGCGTCGACAAGCCGCTGAACATGGACCGCCTGCCGTTCCGCGGCGTGGCCACCACCTACGACCTGACCCCGCTCGACGACGTCGCGGCGAAGGGCAAGGAGAACTTCGACCCCGACTCGGCGTCGACGGCCACCGCGTGGTCCACCGGCCACAAGACGATGATCAACCGCCTGGGCCAGGGCAACAGCGCCAACAAGGCCACGCCGGGCGAGAACTACGAGACGACGATCGAGGCCGCGAAGAAGCTCGGCAAGTGGACGGGCAACGTCACGACTGCCGAGGTCACCGACGCCACGCCCGCCGGCCCGACGGCGCACATGAGCCAGCGGT
Source organism: Patulibacter sp. SYSU D01012 (assembly GCF_017916475.1). Classification (GTDB taxonomy): domain Bacteria; phylum Actinomycetota; class Thermoleophilia; order Solirubrobacterales; family Solirubrobacteraceae; genus Patulibacter. The sequence goes on along the minus strand of NZ_JAFMTB010000001.1, from coordinate 582,658 downwards.
CCTGTCAGGGCCCGGCCGACACGCGCAAGACGTGCCCGACGGAGGCGACGGGCGCGGGCCCGAACGCCCACGGCTCGATCGCCGAGCAGCAGGTCGCGCTCCGCCCCGACATCACGTTCGGCGCCGGCCGCGCCCGGTACCTGCAGACGCTGACCGCGGACGGCACGAAGACCGTCGTCGACCAGGCGAAGGAGCAGGGCTTCCGCTACCTGACGACGAAGTCCGACATGGACGCCGTCACGTCGCTGGGCGACGCGCCGGGCAGCCAGCCGCTGCTCGGCCTGTTCCACGACAAGGAGGTCGACGACAACGCGGCCAACATGGTCACGGAGTGGCAGGGCCCGACGGCCGCCCTCGCCGGCGCCGACGGCAACGCCGCCACGTGCGTGAAGACGCACCGCCAGGACACGGCCCCGCAGGAGCCCGCGCTGAGCGCGATGGCGAAGAAGTCGATCGACCTGCTCGACGCCGCCAGCACCGCGCACGGGAACAAGGGCTTCTTCCTGCAGATCGAGGGCGCCTCGATCGACAAGCGCGACCACGCCGCCAACCCGTGCGAGCAGATCGGCGAGACGCTCGAGTTCGACAAGGCGATCGGCCTGGCACTGGACTACCAGCAGAGCCACCCCGACACGCTGGTCATCGTGACGGCGGACCACTCGCACTCCTCGCAGATCGTCTCGGCCGACGACAGCGAGCTGCCGACGGGCTACTACAACACGATCACCACGCCGGCCGGCGACAAGCTGCGCATCTCGTACGGCACGAACGGCGGCAACACCGGCACGCACGTGCCGCCCACCGGCGCCCCCAGCCAGCAGCACACCGGCGCCGCCGTCCCCGTGATGGCCGTCGGCCCGCAGGCCGCGAACGTCACCGGGACGATCGACCAGACCGACCTGTTCCCGCTGCTGACGTTCCAGAAGGTCCCGTCCACGCTGCCGCACGGCACGGTCACGGTCCCCGGGCCGACGACGACGGTCGCGGGCCCGACGAAGACTGTGACGACGCCCGCGACCGTCGCCCCGCTGACCGCGGGTCTGGCGGCCCCGGGCTCGGTCGGCAGCGCGTCCGCCCGGCGCGGCTTCTCGCTGTCGCTCCTGGCGTCGAAGGGCGCGAAGGCCCGCGTGACGGTGCGGTCGGGCAGCACGACGGTCGGCCGCGGCGCCGTGTCGCTGCGCGGCGGCAAGGCCGCCGGCCTGCGGGTGAAGGCGACGAAGCTGCGCGCCGGCCGCGCCGCGACGCTGCGCGTGACGGCCGTCGTGACGGCGGGCCACGAGCGCGTGACGCGCACCGCGCGCGTGCGCGTCACGAAGCGCTGAGCTCCGCGGGGCGGGCGCCCGCCCGCCCCGCGTCCTCCTCCCGCCGTCCGGAGTCGCGCCGTGCGACGCCGGCGCGGCCGGGGTGGCACCCCAGCCGCCCCGCCGGGGCGAGCGCCCGGCGGCCCGATGCGTCGCGCCCGCGGGCGCGACATGAGACCCTGCACGCATGCTCGCCGCCGCGATGACCCACCCGATCGTGCTCGCGCTGGCGGGCCGGGGCTCGAGCGGCTTCTCCGGCGGCTCCGGGCGCTCCTACTCGGGCGGGGGCTACTCCGGCCGGTCCTACGGCGGCGGGGGCGGCGGCATCTTCTTCTTCGGCGGCGGGGGCGGGGGCGGCGGCCTGCTGTTCCTGATCTTCCTGATCGTGATCGCCGTCGTGATCGCCCGGTTCGTCCTGCCGGCGATCCGCAACGCGAGCGAGGCCGGCCGCGCCCGCGCGACCGACCGCGAGCGCCAGGCGCGCGAGGCCGCCGTCCTGCCGAGCACGTGGGAGGCGGCCGAGGACGACGCCGCGTTCGACCCCGACGAGGTGCGCGCCGCCGCCGCGAGCCTGGTCGTCGACACGCAGGACGCCTGGGACCGCAACGACCAGCAGCGCCTGTCCGAGCTCGTCGGGCCGGACCTGCTGGCCGAGTGGAGCCGACGCCTGGACGACTTCCGCCGCCGCGGCTGGCGCTCGCGCGCCGGGATCGTCGGCACGCCGGTCGTGCGCATCGTCGGCCTGACGAACCGCACGAGCGACGATCAGGACCGCGTCGTCGTCCACGTCACCGCCGACGCGATCTCGTACGTCGAGACGCAGTACGGCGAGCGCCTGTACGAGCAGGGGCAGGTCGACGAGACGGTCCGCATGTCGCAGTACTGGACGCTCGGCAAGCGCGACGGCCGCTGGATCCTCGTGTCGATCGAGGAGGACGGCGAGGGCGACCACCACCTGCACGGCGAGGTCGTCGCGCGCGCCGACCTGGACCCGGCGCTCGCCGACCAGGCCCGGACCGAGGTGGCGGTCGCCGGCGCCGCCGCGCCCGCCGCGACGCTCGCCGAGCTCGTCCCCGCGTCGCTCTCCGACGACGCCCGCGCCACGGCCCTCGACCTGGCGCTCGTGGACGACCGCTTCAGCCCCGACGTGCTGACCGCCGCCGTGCGCCGGGCCGTCGCGGCCTGGACCGCCGCGATCGACGGCGCGGACGACGAGCTCGCGGCCGTCTCGACGCCGCAGGCCGTGCGCGACCTGCTCTACGCCGACGCCGACGCGGACGTCCGCACCGTCGTCCGCGGACCGCGCGTCGAGGACGTCGTGATCGAGCAGGTGCGCGGCGACGTCGCGCCGCCCCGCATCGAGGTGACGGTGCGCCACCGCGCCCGCTGGTACCGCGAGGACCGCGACACCCAGGCCGTGCTCGCCGGCTCCCGCACCGCCGAGACGCGGCGCGAGGAGCACTGGACGCTGGCGCTCACCGACGACGCCGACGTCGTCTGGCGCCTCGTCGCGGCGCGCTGACCGGCGGTCGGCGGGGCCGGGCGCGGCCCTAGGCGCCGGACGGGGCGGGCGCGTCCGTCGTGCCGGTGCCGCCCTGCCCCTGCGTGGGGTCGACCTCGAGCAGCTGCTCGGCGCCGACGTCCACGCGCCACTCCGTGTCGGGCGGGCCGCCGCCGACGGTCTGCTCCGACCCCGCCTCGTCGGCCTCGCGCTCGCGCGGGCTCAGGCGCACCACGCGGAACGTCAGCGCGGGGTTGCGTCCGCGGCGGGCCGTGACCGTCGCGCGGTCCGGACCGTCCTTGCGCAGCGTGTAGATGAGCCCGTCGGCGGCCTGGCCGGCGTCGTCGCTCGCGTTGTACGGCCCGGGCATCGAGCTGATCGCGGTGTTCAGCGCCGCGCGGCACGACCCGGCCGGTCCCGCGTCGAAGCGCTCGCGCGCCCGGACCGTCAGGAGCGAGCACGCCCGCTGGCCGTTGGCCTGCGCGATCGCGGCGATCAGCAGCTGGTTGACCGCGGAGCGCGGGTCGTCGGCGGGGAACCGCGACGCCTGGCCGCAGCCGGCCGCGCCGCCGCCGAGCGCGAGCGCGCACGCGGCCACCGCCGCGCGGCGCGACCACGGGGCGCGCATCAGGCGCAGAACTCCAGGACGGCGTCGAGCGGCCCGCGCGGCGGCACCCGCGGCTCCTGCCGCGGCGGCCCCAGGTGGAGCAGCCCCAGCGCGTCCTCGTTCTCGGGCAGCCCGACGGCCTCGCGCCCGGCGGGCTGCAGCAGCAGCGCGGGGGTGCGCCAGTAGCCGGCCAGGCCGCGGGCGTGGGCCGCCAGCAGCAGCCCGTAGACGGCGGCGGCCGCGGCGTCGCGGTCCTCCTGCGCCACCCGCGGGTCGTCGTCGACGACGACGGACGCGACGATCAGCGTCGGCGCGCGGTCCAGCTTGCGGGCCGACTCCGGCGCCGCGTCCTTCAGGGCCTGCAGCGTCCGCGGGCCGACCACGCGGAACCGCCAGGGCTCCGTCAGGTCGTGGTTGGGCGCCCAGCGCGCCAGCTCGACGAGCTCCTCGATCGTCGCGCGGTCGAGCGGCTCCGCCCCGTACGCCTTGTGGGTGCGGCGGGTGCGGATCGCCTGGACGAGGTCCATCGGCCCCTCGCCGCTCACGCGGCGCCGCCCTCGTCCTCGTCGTCCTCGTAGAGCGACTCGCGCGCCAGCTCGACGCCGTCGGCGCCGACCAGGACGATCTCGAGCGTGTCCCCCTGGTAGTCGTCGGGCGCCAGGAGCGTGAAGCGGCCGTCCGCGACGGGGCAGCGGTCGACGACCGAGCCGTCGAGCTCGGCGAGCGCGTGCGCCGCGCCCGCCACCTGCGGCCGGCCCCACACGAGCGTCATCGCGGCGACGTCGCCGTCGCCGCGCCACGCGCCGACGACGGTCTCGCACAGGTCGATGCGCCAGTCCGGGTTGTTCTCGGCCAGCTCGCTCGTCACCTGCGCCTCGGCCTCGAACAGCCGCGGCTCGCCGTCGTCGTCGGCGGGGATGAAGCGGACGAAGCCGTAAGCCTCCAGGCCGGTGCTGGTCCGCGAGGTCGCCGGCACGAACGTCCGGCCGTGCCAGGTGCGGTCGGGGAACCAGACCAGGTCGCCCGGGTCGCCGATCCCGTCGGCCTCGGACGGCTCGTCGGGATCGGGCTCCAGGGCGCCGACCGCGTCGCGGAAGGCGGCCCCCAGACGGTCGGCCCAGCGGCCGTAGGGGGCCGTCTCCTGGGGCGGCTCGGCGGCGTAGCGGGGCAGGAAGCGCTCGAGGTCGGCCATCCCGCCCGAGTCTACGCTCAGGCCGCCGCCGCGCGCTCCTGCAGGCGCCGGGCCCGGGCGTCGGGATCCGGCACGGGCACGGCGTCCAGCAGCGCCCTCGTGTAGGGGTGGCCCGGGTTGGCGTACAGCTGCTCCGAGCTGCCCAGCTCGACGATGCCGCCCGAGTACATCACCGCGATGCGGTCGCACATGTAGCGGACGACGGACAGGTCGTGCGCGATGAACAGCAGCGTCAGGTTCAGGTCGCGCTGCAGCTGGCGCAGCAGGTTGAGCACCTGCGCCTGGATCGACACGTCCAGCGCCGACACCGGCTCGTCCGCCACCAGCAGCTTCGGCCCCAGCGCGATGGCGCGCGCGATGCCGATGCGCTGGCGCTGGCCGCCGGAGAACTCGTGCGGCAGGCGGTTGTAGTGCTCGGGGTTCAGGCCCACCAGGTCCATGAGCTCCTGGACGCGGCGCTTGCGCTCGCCCTCGCCCGTCGCGATCCCGTGGATGTCGAGCGGCGTGCCGATGATCGACCCGATCGTCTGCCGCGGGTTGAGCGACGAGTACGGGTCCTGGAAGACCATCTGCACGTCGCGGCGGAACGGCACGAGCTGCTTGCGGGCCAGGCCGGCGATGTCGGTCCCGTCGAAGTCGACGGTGCCGCTCGTCGGGTCCAGCAGGCGGCAGATCATGCGCGCCGTCGTCGACTTGCCGCAGCCGGACTCGCCGACCAGGCCGAACGTCTCGCCGCGGCGGACGTCGAACGAGACGCCGTTGACCGCGCGGACGGCGCCGACCTGGCGCTGGAAGAGGATGCCGCGCGTGATCGGGAACTCCTTACGCAGCTCCCGGACCCGCAGGATGTTGTCGCCCTCGTCCAGCGTGTCGTGGCGGACGGCGGGGACGTCGGCCTTGCGCGGCTCGGGGTCCTCGAGCACCGCGCGCGGGTCGACGTCGGTCCTCGGCTCGGGGGTGCTCACGCGACCTCCTCCTGACGGGTCGGGATGCCGACGGCCACCGCGGCCTCCTCGGGCGTGCCGCCCCCGGAGAGGATGCGCCAGATCTCGGTGTTGCGCTCCGGCGGCATCGTGCAGCGCACGGCGTGCGCGTCGTCGCCGGGCACGCGCTCGAGCGGCGGCATGCCGGGGCGGCAGCAGCCGGCGGCGTACGGGCAGCGGGCGCGGAAGGAGCAGTCGTCCCCCAGCCCGATCAGGCTCGGCGGACGGCCGTCGACGGGCACGAGCTCCACGTCGCGCGGCATGTCGAGCCGCGGGATGGAGCGCAGCAGGCCCCACGTGTAGGGGTGGCGCGGCTGGCGGAACAGGTCCGCGACGGGCGCGCGCTCGACGATGCGGCCGGCGTACATGACGGCGATCTCGTCGGTCGTCTCGGCCACGACGCCCAGGTCGTGGGTGATCATCACCACGGCCGTGCCGAGCTCGCTCTGCAGGCGGTCGATCAGGTCGAGGATCTGCTTCTGGACGGTCACGTCCAGGGCCGTGGTCGGCTCGTCGGCGATGAGCAGCTTCGGGTCGTTGGCCAGCGCCATCGCGATCATCACGCGCTGCCGCATGCCGCCCGAGAACTCGTGCGGGTAGTTGTCGACGCGGCGCGACGGCTCGGGGATGCCGACGAGGCCGAGCATCTCGACGGCCCGCGCCTTCGCCTGCTTCTTCGTGACGTCGTTGTGCGCCCGGACCGCCTCGATGATCTGGTCGCCGACGCGGTAGAAGGGGTGCAGCGACGAGAGCGGGTCCTGGAAGATCATCGCGATCTCGTTGCCGCGGATCGCGCGGAGCTCCTCGGTGGAGAGCTTGAGCAGGTCGCGGCCCTCGAAGAAGACCTCGCCGCTGATGATCGTCGAGGCCGACCGCGTGAGCCCCATGAGGGTCAGGCTCGAGACGGACTTGCCGGACCCGGACTCGCCGACGATGCCGAGCGACTGGCCGCGGTCGACGCTGTAGGAGACGCCGCCGACGGCCTGGACCAGGCCGTCCTCGGTGCGGAAGCCGACCTTCAGGTCGCGGACCTCGAGCAGGGGCGCGTCCGCGGGGTCCCGGGGGGCGGTGCCGGCCTGGTCGGCCGGCGCGTTGGAGTCGGTCATTCGTACTTCACCCGCGGGTCGATGAGGGCGTAGAGCAGGTCCACGATGAGGGCCGAGATGCAGACGAAGAACGCGAGGAAGAGCACCGTCGCCTGGATCGTCGCGACGTCGCCGCGCTGGATGGCGTCGTAGGACAGCCGGCCCAGGCCGGGGATGTTGAAGACGGACTCCGTCAGGATCGCGTTGCCGCCGATGAGCAGGCCGATGTCGACGCCGAGCGCCGTGACGATCGGCGTCACCGCGGAGCGGGTCGCGTGCTTGAAGATGACCGTGCGCTCGGGCAGGCCCTTCGCCCGGGCCGTGCGGATGTAGTCCTCCTCGATCGTCTCGAGCAGGCTGCCGCGGAGCAGGCGGGCGTAGACGGCGGAGAACGCGGCGGCGAGGACGATCCACGGCAGGACCATGCCCCACGCGCGGTCGAAGAAGCCGGAGGCGTCCTGGTACGCGCCGGCGCCCGGGAAGACGTGGAACTTGCCGATGTCGGTCGCGAACAGGTACAGGCCGACGAGGCCGAGCCAGTAGACCGGGGCGGAGATGCCGACGAGGGCGCCGCCCATCGCGAGGCGGTCGGGCAGCTTGCCGCGCTTGAGCGCGGAGATCGTGCCGACGACGAAGGCGACGCTCAGCCAGACGACGGCCGCGCCGACGACGAGCCAGACGGTCGCGCCGAGGGCGTCGAGCAGCAGCGGACGGAGCTCGGCGTCGGAGATGTACGACCGGCCGAAGTCGAAGTGCAGGGCGTTCCAGAGGAAGTCGCCCAGTTGCTGGTACCAGGGGTTGTCGAGCCCGAGGGACTCGCGGATCGCGTCGAGGCGCTCCTGCGTGGGCGCCTTGCCGGCCCGGGCCCGCACGGGGTCGCCGGAGGGGAGGACGCGGAAGAGGAAGTACGCGACTGCCGTGATGATGACGAGCGTCACCACGGTCCACAGCAGGCGTCTGATGATGTATCTGGCCACGGAGGAAGCTGCTTCTGTGAGGGAAGAAGACGGGGGCGAACGGCGCGGGGGCCCGCACGTGGCGGGCCCCCGCGGCGCTCAGAGCACTACTTCAGGGACGTGAAGTTCAGGTCCCAGAGCGAGTTGAACGAGCTCGGGACGCCAGCGACGTCCTTCGAGCGCACGTCCGTCGTCTTGTCGGCGACGAACGGGACCGCCGGGGCGGCCATGACGATCGCCTTGTCGACGGCGGCCCACGCCTTCAGGCGCTCCTCGCCGGTCGTCGGCAGGGCGGCCTCGACGGCCTTGTTGACCGCGGGGTCGTTCAGGTAGGACAGGTTGTAGGAGACCTGGCCCTTCTCCTTCGGGATGGCGCCGCCGTAGAACGGCACCTGCAGGAGCGTCGACGCGTCGTTGAAGTCCTTGAACCAGCCGGCCGTGCCGCAGATGGCGACCTTCTTGGTCCGCTGACCGCACCACTCGTTGTAGACCGCGTCCTGCGGGACGAGACGCAGGCGGACGTTGAAGCCCATGCGCTTGAACTCGTTGGCCGCGACCTGCGCCGCCGCCTTGCCCGGGTCGGCGTTGGCGCCGACCATCAGGAGCTGCTCCTTGCCCTCGTACTTGCCCGAGGCGTAGCCCGCCGCCTTGAAGTACTTCGCCGAGACCTCGGCGTTGCCCTTCGGGTAGTTCATGAAGTCGACGTCGAAGCCCTTCTCCCCGCCGGCCTGCTCGTAGCCGGGGAAGCCCTCGGTGAGGTAGTGCGTCGGGATCGGACCCACGAACTTGCCACCGCGCGCCTTGCGGGCCGCGTCGCGGTTGAAGCCCGCGATCACCGCGCGACGGACGTTCACGTCGTCGAACGGCTTGATGTCGTTGTTCATGGAGAAGTACCGGAAGCCGCCGGACGGCGTCTGCGTGTACTGGTCCTTGGTCTTCGTGGCGAGCTGCTCGAGGATGTTCGCCGGCGGGTTGGTGTCGAGCAGCATGTGGCTGCCGTCGAGCACCTGGCGCGCGGCGACGTTCGCGTCCGTCACGTCGGTCTTGATGTTCCAGCCGTCGGCGTAGGCCGGGCGGAAGTCCGTCGCCTTGTCCCAGTTGGGGTTGCGGACGAGCGTGATGCTCTTCGTCTTCTTCCAGCCGACGCCGTCGATCTTGCCCTTGGCGTTGTTCTTCACCATGTACGGGCCGGTGGAGACGACGTTGTCCTGGTACGTCGACGGGTTGTTCTTGTCGAACTTCGACGCGTACTCCTCCGGCACCGGCGCGGTGTAGGGGAGCACGAAGGACTGGACGAGCTGGGCCGCGTACGGCTTCGTCAGCTTGAAGATCAGCGTCTGGTCGTCCGGCGTCTCGATGCCCTTGATGTCGGGCGTCTTCGCCTGCAGCGACGAGGGCGCGCCCTCGATGAAGTCGAAGTAGTTCGTGTAGCCACCCGGCGACGTCTTCGTGAAGAGGCGCGAGATCGCGTACTTGATGTCCTTCGAGGTGACCTCGCGGTCGACCGGCGGCGAGAACTTCACGCCCTTCTTCAGCTTGACCGTGACGGTCTTGTTGCCGTCGGAGATGACCGGATCGCCCTCGGCGATGTCCGGGATCACCTTCGTGGCGTCGTTCGGCTGGAAGTAGTACAGGCGGCGCTGGGTCGCCTCGAGGACCAGGAACGAGAACTGGTAGTAGGCCTGGCCCGGATCCATGTAGTCGACGTCCGAGGACGCGAGCATGGTGCCGACGCCGCCGGCCTTGCCGGGAGCGGGCTTCTGGGCCGGGTCGTACGCGCCGGGCGGCAGGTCGCTGCTGGCGGACGCGCTGGAGCCGGACGAGCCGGATGAACCGCTGGAGGAGTCGTCGCCACCGCAGGCGGCGAGCCCCATGGACGCGGCCGCGAGGCCGGCGATCGTGAGCGGGAGACCGAGATAACGGCGCATCACGAGTCCTTTCTGTCGGGAACCGAGGGGTATGGGAGGGACGGGGAGGGAAGGGAAGACGTGCGACCCGCGGGGCGCACGGCCGCTACTTGGAGCTGCGGCCGGTGCGCGGGTTGATGGCGTCCTGCAGGCCGTCGCCGACGATGTTGAAGGCGAGGACGGCGAGGAGCAGCGCGATGCCGGGGAAGACCATGAACCACCAGGCGGTGTCGAAGATCTTGATCGCGTCCGAGATCATCGCGCCCCAGGACGGGGTGCTCGGGTCGACGCCGACGCCCAGGAAGGACAGGGCGGCCTCGGCCAGGATGTTCTGCGGGATGAGGATCGTCGCGATGACGATGAGCGGCGCCGTCAGGTTCGGCAGGATCTCGCGGAAGATGATCCGGCGGTCGCTCGCGCCGAGGGAGCGCGCGGCGTCCACGAACTCCTTCTCGCGCAGCGACAGCACCTGCCCGCGCACGAGGCGGGCGACGTACGGCCACGAGGTCAGCGAGATCACGACGACGACGACCGTCAGGCCCGGCTGGATCGCGCCGCCGAGGCAGCCGTCGGCGCAGGCGACGCTCAGGCCGATGCCGAGCAGGATCGTCGGGAAGGCGAGCGTCAGCTCGGTGATGCGCGACAGGAACGCGTCGACCTTGCCGCGGTAGTAGCCGGCGAGCAGCCCGAGGACGACGCCGATGGCCATCGTCACCGCGGTCGCGACGAACGCCACGAGCATGGACACGCGGGCGCCGTAGAGGACGCGCGAGAGCACGTCGCGGCCGCGGTCGTCCACCCCGAACGGGTGCGCCCCGGACGGCCCGACGGGCGAGCCGAAGTCGTTCAGCGCGTCGTCGTTCTGCAGGTTCGGGTCCTGCAGGCCGAACACCTTGACGATGAGCGGCGCGAAGATCGCGATGAGGACGACGAGGGCGATGAAGCCCAGCGCGACCATGGCCACCTTGTCCCGCTTGAGTCGCCCCCAGAACAGCTGGAGCGGCGATCGCGCCGCGATGGGCGCGTTGGCCGCCGCCGCCTCGGGCGAATCGGGTACGACGGGTTCAGGGCCGGGCTCGGCCGCGATCGGGGTGCTCACGTAGCGAGGGTTCCTGAGGAGGGAACGGAGACGATCTGCGGGGCCCGGAGCCACGAGGGAGTGGCGGGAGGTCGCGCGGACCGTCGGAGAGATTGACACATCGTGGGACCCAGGGGGGAAGTCTGTCGGGCCAAGCGGGGGGCGTCGCCCCTGTCCAGCGGGCCAAGCGCGGGGCGCCGGCGCGCGGGAACCCGCTCCGTTGCAGGCTATTCGGCGTCGCGCTCCACGAGCACGGTGACCGGTCCGTCGTTGGTCGAGGTGACGGCCATATCGGCTCCGAAGACGCCCTTGTGTGCGCCGAGGCGGGCGCAGAAGCGGTCGTAGAGCGGCTCGGCGTGCGCGCCGGGCGCGGCGGCCGACCACGAGGGGCGGGTCCCGCGGCGCACGTCGCCGTACAGGGTGAACTGGCTGACGCAGAGCACCTGCCGCCCCGCGGCGGTCACCGGCTCGTCCATCCGGCCGTCGGCGTCGTCGAACAGGCGCAGGCGCGCGACCTTGTCCGCGACCCAGTCGCACGTCGCCTCGTCGTCCGTGCGGGCCACGCCGAGCAGGATGAGCAGCCCCGGCCCGATCCGCGCGACCTCGTGGCCGTCGACCGCGACGGCGGCGTGCGTCACCCGCTGCACCAGGGCGCGCATCAGCCGACCGCCGTCACGATCGCGACGCCGAGCGTCATGATCGTCGTCGTCAGGACGATGGAGGCCGCCACCGGGCGCGGGTCCAGCCCGAAGCGGTGGGAGACGAGCATGCCGTTGAGCCCCGACGGCGCGGCCGCCTGCAGCAGGATCCCGGACGGCAGGTCGAGGAACGCGAGCGAGAGCCCCACGACGACGAGGGGCGCGGCGACGAGCCGCAGGAGCACGACCAGGCCGACGGCGGCGCCGAGCCCGCCCCCGCGGAACGCCGCGCCGTCCGCGCCGCGCTGCGCGGCGAGCTGGACGCCGACGACGAAGAAGCCGACGGGCAGCACCGCCACGACGACGTCCTGGGCGATCTCGCCCGCCCAGCGCGGCGCGTCCCACGGCAGCAGCAGGCCGGCCAGCGCCGCCCACAGCAGCGGGTTGCGCAGGAACTCGCGCAGGCGGTCGCCGGCCGCCAGCTCGGCGCGCTCCTCCGCGTCGGCACCGCTCGCCGCAGCCGCGGAGCGGTCGGTGCCGAACGCCGCGCCGACCGCGAACGCGGCCACGAAGAACATCGGTCCCGCGACCAGGCTGTCCCACGCCACCGCGGGGCCGAGCTCGTCGCCGCCGAGGACGGTGCGCACCAGGGGCAGGCCGAAGTAGCCGGTGTTGGCGACGATGACCGCCAGGATCACCGCGCCAACGGTCGGCGGCGGCAGCCGCAGCACCCGTGCGGCGACGAACCACGCCGCCGTGCCGCACAGCGCCATCGTCACGTAGCCCGCCGCCAGGCCGCTCAGGAGGGTCACGTCGACGTGGACCCGCGACACGAGCACCAGGTAGACGACCGGCAGCACCCACGTGAGCAGCAGGCTCATGGCGCCGCGCGACGCGACCTCGGCCCCGCCGTGCCAGCGCCGCTGCGCGGCGGCGCCCGCGAGCGTCGCCGCCACCATGACGACGACGAGGACGGGCAGGCTCACGTGCGGGCCGCGCGGCGCCCGTGGCGGGCGGGGACGACGTCGCGCACCATCCAGACGTGCTCGATGCCCGCCTCGGGGAACGGCTCGCCGACCGGGCGGTACCCGGCCTTCTCGTAGAGCGCCATCGCCCGGACCTGGGCGGCCAGGCGCAGCTCGTCCGCGCGGACGCCGCGGGCGTACTCCTCGGCCCGCTCGAGCAGCCGCGAGGCGATCCCGTGCCCGCGCCACTCCGGGGCGACGGCGACGCGCCCGACCTTGACCACGCGTCCCTTGCTGATCAGGCGCATCGTGCCGACGACCGTCCCGTCCGGCGTCACCGCGACGGCGTGCCGGGCGATGTCGTCGTACGCGTCGACCTCCTCCTCGCGCGGGACGCCCTGCTCGTCGCAGAAGACCCGGAAGCGCAGGGCCATCGCCGCGCGCAGCTCGGCCGAGCTGCGCACCCAGTGCAGCTCGATCGGGGTGGCGCCGGGGGTCCTGGGCTCGTGCGTCGTCTCGGTCATCGTGCGCGGTCCTCCTGGGACGTCGTCGCCTGCGGGGTCGCGGCGGCCCCGGCGTACCGCCGGAGGTCGCGTTCGAGCTCGTCCAGGCTCGCGTAGACGCCGGCGTGCACGGCGGCGACCTCGCCGCGGGCGTCGAGGATGACGGTGGACGGCGACACGCTCCCCGCCCCGTACCCGCGGGCGATCGCCGCGCCGCGGTCGAGCACGTGCGGGTAGATCGTCGGCTGCCCGTCGACGAACGCCTGGGCCTTCGCACGGTCGTCCGCCGTGTTGATCCCGAGGAACGCGATCCGGTCGCCGTGCTCGGCGGCGGCCCGGCGCAGGATCGGGAACTCCTCGCGGCACGGCGCGCAGTCCGCGTACCAGGCGTTGATCACCACGGGGTGCCCGCGCAGCGCGCGGACGTAGCGGTCGTAGCCCGCGCGGTCGAGCCCGAGCACCGTGGCGGCGCGTGAGTACACGCGCGCGAGCGCGGGCGGGGCGTCCGCGACGTCCTCGCGGGCCTGCGCGAGGCTCGGGACCGCGTCGGGCGACCGGACCTCGTTGCCGCCCTGGGCGATGCCGACGCCGAGCGCCGCGAGGACGAGCACGGCGATCACGCCGACCGCGACACGGCGGCGGGGGGAGCGCGGCACGTCCATCCCGCCCAACGATGCCACAGCCGGCGTCGCTGTCCACCGCCGGCCGCCGGTGCCGTCGCGGGGCGCGTCCGGTACGATGCGGCTGCCTGCCCGGGCGAGACCCCGCCGTCTCCCCCGTACCTGTCCGCCGGCCCGCTCGCCGCCGACCGCTCGCACCGTCGCGACCGCTCTGCCGCGGGACCTCCTGCTCCCACCGTCCCTGCCCCGTATGGCGCAACGACCGTCCGTCGTGGCCCCTGAGGTCACCTCCGTCCCCTCCCCGGCCGACATCGACCGGGTGGCCGCCTTCACGCACGAGCCGTTCGTGTGCGAGGGCGAGGACGCCGCCGACGTCCTCGCGCCGGGCACGATCCGCCGCCACGCGTTCGAGTTCGCCCTCGGCGAGCTGAACGCCGGGGCGTCGGTGCCGACGCAGAAGTGGCGCCGTCGCTGGTCGCTGCTGCTGGGCCTGGACCGCGCGCTCCACACCGAGACGCCGACGCTGGCGGACGGCACGACGCTCAACCCGCACCAGATCGACGCGCTGTCGGGCACGTACGCGGCGCTGCTGGCGGACGCGCAGCGCCGGGCCCGCGGCGGGGACACGAGCGACGGCGACGCCCTGCTCCTGTCGTTCGAGGACGAGGAGCCGACCGAGGTGGAGGAGCCGCCCCCGGCGGGCCTGCCGGCCGAGCCCGATCCCGACGAGCCGGACGAGGACGCCGAGCCGGACGAGGACCTCGACGACGAGGACCGCGACGCGGACGACGAGCCGGCGCCGAGCCTGGAGGACGAGCTCGAGGAGCTGCCCGAGTCGGAGCCCGAGCCGGAGTCCGCGTCCTACGACGACGAGGCCGAGGAGGACGTCGACGAGGACATCGACGCCGCGGCGCTGAACGACCCGAACGCGCACAAGCGCTTCTGGTTCGAGCACGCGACCGGCGCGGGCAAGACCGTCGCCGCGATGGGCTTCGTGGAGGCCTGCCGCACCGGCGGCATCCTCATCCTCACGCACCGCCGCAACCTCGTCGACCAGTTCATCGACGAGCTGCAGACGCGCGGCTACGGGGCGCGGCTGTGCAAGCCGCTCCTGGGCGACGCCGACATCGACACGGGCGGCTTCGACCCCTCGGCGGGCGGCCCGGTCACGATCGAGACGTACCAGTGGTTCGTCCGCAACGCCGGCCAGATCTCGGGCGCCTACACCGTCGTCATCTGCGACGAGGCCCACACGGCGCTCGGCGACAAGACGTCCGCCGCGATCCGCGCGTGGACCGGCCCGATCTTCATCGGCATGACGGCGACGGGCGCGCTCATCGCCCGCCACGTCACCGACCTCTTCCCCACGCAGACCTCGCGCTTCGACCTGGCGCAGGCCGCGCGGCGCGGCGTCATCGCGCCCCTGCGCTGCCTGCGGATCCCGCCCGGGCCGGGCGTGCGCACCATCGCCAAGGTGCCGCTGCGCAAGGGCGAGGTCGACATGGAGTTCGACCAGGACGAGCTGGCGAAGCTGCTCGACCACGTCCCGTTCAACCTGGCGATCGCGGACCTGTACAAGACGCGCTTCCGCAACACGCCGGGCGTCGTCTACGCCGCGGGCGTCCAGCACGCCTACAACGTCGCCGAGAGCTTCCGCGCGGTCGGGATCAAGGCGCAGGCGGTCTCGGGCGAGACGCCGAAGCGCGAGCTGGCGAAGATCCTCGCCGAGTACGAGGCCGGCGAGGTCGACGTCCTCGTCAACGCGCAGCTGCTGGCCGAGGGCTGGAACTCGCCGCGCGCGACGATCTGCATGCACCTGGCGCCCACGGCGTCCAAGCGCATCTACCAGCAGCGCGTCGGTCGCGTGACCCGCCGCCACCCCGGCAAGGAGGCGGGCGTCGTCATCGACTTCGTCCACCCGGCGACGACGAACGACGACCCGGTCGTCACGCTGCACTCGCTCCTGGACCGCGACGTCTACCGCGGCGGCGCCATCGTCGTCGGCCCCGTGCGCCGGGGCCGCGGCCGCCGGGTGAAGGTCGAGCGCCGCGTGCTGCCGGTGACCCCGGACATCGAGCGCCGGCGCCAGGTCTTCGAGCGCGAGCTGTGGCGGATCGCCGTCGAGCAGCTCGACTGGGGCGAGCAGCGGGTGTGGGCCGCGCTGTCCGGGGCCAAGGCCTCGCCGGCGAACTGGCGCCGCGCGCGGGCGATGCTCAACTTCGACCGCTCGGGCGAGCTGCGCCGGCAGTTCCTCATCACCGCCCTGGAGCGCAACCGCAACCCGCAGCTGCGGATGCGCGCGATCCAGGAGATCGCGGTCCTGCGCGAGGCCGAGCCGTTCGACACCGCGATCGACCACGTCGGCCAGTGGCCGCGCGACGAGCGCCGCGAGGCCTCGCGCGTGCTGCTGCAGGCGATGGCGGACCGGCGCATCGGCCGTCGCGACCAGGCGACGGCGTGGATCTGGCGCCTCGCCGAGTACACGCGGGACCTGCACGAGGAGTACGCCGCCCAGCGCTGGCCGGCGACGAAGCACCTGCTCGGGCTGCTCGTCAACTCGTCGGGCGCCGCGCACGCCCGCAACGCGCGGCGCCTCGTCCACGGCGCGCGCCAGCACGATCGCCGCCTGCAGGCCGCCCTGCTCGCCGCGGCCGTGGCGCACACGCCCGAGGCCGAGGAGGTGCTGCGCGAGGCGCGCACCCGCCTGGCCCGCAAGCCCGGCGCGCTCAGCCGCGACCTGCTGAAGGACTTCCCGTCCGGCAAGCGCCGGAAGAAGCGCTCGCGCAAGAAGAAGGGCGGCGCGCAGGAGGGGCAGGCCCCCGAGACCGTCGCCGCCGAGGGGACCGCCGTCGAGGGCGCCGAGGCCGAGGGCGGCGTCGCCGTCGCCGTCGCCCCCGAAGGTGGCGAGGGCGCGGCCGCGCAGGGCGGCGGGTCCGGCCGCAGCCGCTCGCGACGGTCCCGCTCGCGCTCCCGCAGCCGCCGCCGCGCGGCCGCCCAGGCCGAGGCCGCCGCGCAGGCGACGACCGAGGGCGAGGGCAGCGGCACGGTCGTCGTCAGCGTGCCCGTGGGCGAGGACGAGCCCCGCCCCGCGGCGGCGCAGCCCGACGCGCCGGCCGAGCCCGCCGACGACGCCCCGCGCCCCGCGCGCCGTCGCCGCGGCGCGGCCGCGGCTGCGCCGGACGGCCCGACGGCGGCGGACGCGCCGGGCGAGGCGTCCGACGCGGGCGCCCCGGCGCCGGACGTCGCCGCCGAGGCCCCCGCGGAGGACGCGCCCGCCACGCCGACCCGCCGGCGCGCCACCCGGAAGGTCGCCGCGTCGGCGGACGCCGACGCCGGGGCGGACACCGCGCCGGCCCCGGCCGCGGAGGACGCGCCCGCCACGCCGGCCCGCCGTCGCACCACCCGGAAGGTCGCCGCCGCCGAGCCGGCGTCGACGGACGCCGTCGCGGCCGAGGCCGCGGAGGAGGCGCCCAAGCCGCCCACGCGCCGCCGGACCGCGAAGAAGCCCGCCGACGCCGGGGTCCCCGCGGACGCCGGGGCGGACGCCGCGCAGGCGCCGGCCGCGGAGGAGGCGCCGAAGCCGCCCACGCGCCGCCGCGCCGCCAAGAAGGCCGACGACGTGGCCGTCGACGCCGCCTCCGCGGAGGCCGCCGTCCAGGCCCCGACGACGGAGGAGGCGCCGAAGACGCCGGCCCGCCGCCGCACGACGAAGAAGGCCGCCGCGACCCCGGAGGCCGACGCCGCCGCGGGCCCGGCCGCCGACGCGGCGCCGAAGACGCCCACGCGCCGCCGCACGACGACGAAGGCCGCCGACGCCGAGGCTCCGGCAGCCGAGGAGGCGCCGAAGACGCCGGCCCGCCGCCGCACGACGAAGAAGGCCGCCGACGCCGAGGCTCCCGCAGCGGAGGAGGCGCCGAAGCCCGCCCGCCGCCGCACGACCACGAAGGCCGAGGCCGCCGATGCCGCGACGGACGAGGCGCCGAAGACGCCCGCGCGCCGCCGGACGACGAAGCAGGCCGCGGACGCGCCCGCCGCGGACGACGCGCCGAAGACGCCCACGCGCCGCCGGACGACGAAGCAGGCCGCGGACGCGCCGGCCTCCGCCGAGGAGGCGCCGAAGACGCCGGCCCGCCGCCGCACGACGAAGGCGGCCGCCGCCGACGCCCCGGCCGACGAGGCGCCCAAGGCGCCCGCGCGGCGCCGGACCGCGAAGCCGGCCGACGCCGCCGACGGGGCGCCGAAGGCCCCCGCCCGCCGCCGGACGGCCACGAAGGCCGCACAGACGTCCCCCGCCGCGACGGCCGACGACCCGGTCGAGGCCGCCGCGACGACCGCCAAGCGGACGGCGCGCAAGGCCGCCGGCACCGCGGCGAAGGCCGCGAGCGCCGCGGCGAAGGGCACGAGCACGGCCGCCAAGCGGACCACCGCGGCGGCGAAGCGGGCGGCGGCCGCGGCGACCCCGCCGGCCTCCGACCCCGACGACGGAGAGAGCGCATGAGCACCACGTCCCGCGAGATCCACCTGGCCGAGCGTCCGGTCGGCACCCCCACCCCGGACACGTTCCGGCTGGTCGAGACCGAGCTGCCCGACCCCGGCGAGGGCCAGATCCTCGTCCGCAACCGCTGGATGAGCGTCGACCCGGCGATGCGCGGCCGCATGGACGACCGCCCGTCGTACGTGGCGCCCTTCGAGGTCGGCGCCGCGCTCGAGGGCGGGGCCGTCGGCGAGGTCGTGATGTCGAACGCGTCCTCCCACGCGCCCGGCGACCTGGTGCTGCACGGCGCGGGCTGGCGCGACTACGCGCTGCTGCCGGCCAAGCGCGCGGCCCACGTCGACCCGGCCGCCGGGCCGGCGCAGGCGTTCCTGGGCATCCTGGGGATGCCGGGCCTGACGGCCTACTCGGGCCTCGTCCGCTCCGGCAGCATCCGCGAGGGCGACGTCGTCTTCGTCTCGGCCGCCGCGGGCGCCGTGGGCTCCGCCGTCGGCCAGATGGCCCGCAAGCTCGGCGCCTCGCGCGTCATCGGCTCGGCCGGCGGCCCCGAGAAGGTGCGCCACGTCGTCGAGGACCTCGGCTTCGACGCGTGCATCGACTACAAGGCCGGGTCGGTCCGCCGGCAGCTCAAGGAGCACGCGCCCGACGGCGTCGACCTGTACTTCGACAACGTCGGCGGCGACCACCTCGAGGCCGCGATCGGCGCGCTGCGCCTGCACGGCCGCATCGTGATCTGCGGGATGATCTCCCAGTACAACGCGACGGAGCCGCCCGCCGGCCCGCGCAACCTCGTGCGCCTGATCCAGACGCGCGGCACGATCCAGGGCCTGCTGGTCCTGGACCACTACGACCTGCGCGACGAGTTCGTCGAGCGGGTCGGCGGCTGGCTCCGCGCCGGCGAGCTGCGCTACGAGGAGACGGTCGTCGACGGCCTGGAGAACGCGCCGCAGGCGTTCCTGGACCTGATGGCCGGCCGCAACCGCGGCAAGATGCTCGTCCGCCTGGGCTGAGCCGCGGCGGGCGACGCGGGGACGCTCAGGCGTCCCCGTCCGTGCCGCCGCCCTGCCCCGCGACGAGCCCGCAGCGCACGAAGTCGACGCACAGGTCGGCCAGCGCCGCCGGCTTCAGCCGCCCGCCGGGCCGGTACCAGCGGTAGACGCCCGTCAGGACCGAGAACACGATCTGGCTGAGCACGCGGGGCTCCTCGTCCCGGGCGATCTGGCCGCGCTCCTGCGCCTGCGCGATGACGCCCGCGACGTACTGGTCGTGCCGGCGTCGGCGCGGCTGCAGCTCCTTGCAGCGCTCGGCGCTCAGCTGGTCGTAGTCGTGGTGGTAGACCGCCACGCGCGCCAGGTTGGCGGTGCTGAAGAGCACGTGGCTGCGGACGTACGCGTCGAGCAGCTCGAGCGGGGCGAGCTCGTCCTCCTGCGCCTGGACCTCGGCGAGGAACGCGTCGAGGTCGTCGTGGACGTCCTCGCACAGCCAGACGAGGAGGTCCTCCTTCGTCTTGATGTAGTGGTACAGGCTGCCCTTCAGGATGCCGAGCTCGTCGGCGACGTCCTGCACGGACGCCTCCGGGTACGTCTTCTCGTGGAAGACCTTCGTGGCCGCCGCGAGCACCTCAGCGTCCCGCCGCCGCACGCCGCGGGCCGGGGTCGAGGTGCCGGAGCGGGCGCCACGGGCGCTGCGCGGGACGGGACTCATACGTCGATTCTGGCAGTACGGCGCACGCGGACGCCAGGCGTCCCGTTGCCCGCGGCGAATACACCGTTCTGCAGGCCGTTCTCGACCCGTGGGCGGCGCCGCCCGCGCGGTGCGCCAGAATGGGTCGCTACGCCCCGGCGAACGCCGCTCCGCCCGTCCCCCGGCCCGGCCGCAGCGGGCCGCGGGACCGCGTCGGCCGCCGACGGCCCCACGCCCGGAGGATCCCCATGAGCGCCGCGCAACGCGTCACCTTCAGCCGCAACCACACGCTCTCGCTCTCGCGGACGTGCAGCGCCGTGTGCAAGTACTGCGCGTTCTCGACCCGCAAGTTCCACCTGCACACCCCGCAGGAGGTCGAGCGCGAGCTGGACGAGGCGGTCAAGCGGCGGGCGAAGGAGCTGCTGATCCTGACGGGCGAGGAGCCCGACAGCCACCCCGAGGTGCGCCGGCAGCTGGAGGCCTGGGGGTTCGCGGACTTCGTCGCCTACGTCGTGTGGGCCGGCGAGCGGGCGCTCGAGCGCGGGCTGCTGCCGCACACGAACCTGGGCGCCGTGTCGAAGGACGACCTGGCGCGGCTGCGGCGGATCGCGGCCTCGCAGGGCGTCATGCTCGAGTCGATCTCGCCCCGACTCATGGAGACGGTCCACGCGGGCTCGCCGTCGAAGCACCCCGACCGCCGCATGGCCACGATCCGCGCGGCGGGCGAGCTGAAGATCCCGTTCACCACGGGCATCCTCGTCGGCATCGGCGAGACGCGGCAGGAGCGCCTGGACTCGCTCGCCGCCCTGGCGGAGGCGCACGCCGAGTTCGGCCACCTGCAGGAGATCATCCTGCAGAACTTCGTCCCCCACCAGCGGTACTACGGGCAGGACGTCGGCGCGATCGCCGACGAGGCCGCGCGCGACTACTGGCGCACCGGCATCGCGGACGGGCGCCCGCAGCTGGACCTGCCGTCGTGGGCGACGCCCGTGACCGTGGAGGAGATGGAGGAGCTCGTCCACGAGACGCGGCGCCTGATGCCCGACGTCGGCATCCAGATCCCGCCGAACCTGGCGGACTGGTGGCCGCGCCTGGTCGCCGCCGGCGCGACCGACCTGGGCGGGCTGTCGGCCAACGGCGACCACATCTCGCCCGAGCACCCCTTCCCGTCGCCGAACCAGGTGCGCGAGGGCCTCAAGGGCCAGGGCGCCGCGCTGTCCGAGCGCCTGTGCGTCTACGGCAAGTACATCGACCAGACGTGGCTCGACCAGGCCGTGCTCGACACGATCACCGTCAAGTACTGGACGTTCATCCCGCGCGGCACGTCGGGCCGCTCCGAGGCGCCCTTCGTCGTCGACCGCGGCCTCGTCGCCCCCGCGCTGGAGAAGGCCCGCGACGGCGCGCCGCTGTCCGAGCAGGAGCTGACGGCGCTGCTGGTCGAGCGCGACCCGTCGGCGGTCGAGGAGATCCGCATCGCCGCGGACGAGCTGCGGCGCGAGCTGGCCGGCGAGACGGTGACGTTCGTCGTCAACCGCAACATCAACATCTCGAACGTCTGCACCGTCGGCTGCGCGTTCTGCGGCTTCGGCCAGTCCAAGCGCTCGCCCGACGCCTACACGATCACCCCCGAGGACTTCGACGCCCGGGTGCGCGAGGCCGTCGAGTACGGGGCGAGCGAGCTGTGCATCCAGTCCGGCATCCACCCCGACTGGACGCTCGAGGACTACGAGACGTGGCTGCGCCGGGCGAAGGACGCGGGCCGCCGGTACGGCGCCGACCTGCACCTGCACGCGTACTCGCCGATGGAGATCGACCACATGGCCGAGATCTCCGGCGTGCCGCTGCACGAGCTGTTCCCCCGCCTGCGCGAGGCCGGGCTGGGCTCGACCCCCGGCACCGCCGCCGAGGTGCTCGTCGACGGCATGCGCCAGCGGATCTCGCCGAACAAGCTGCCCGTCGACCGCTGGGTCGCGGTGATCAAGGCCGCGCACGCCGCCGGGGTGCCGTCGACGTCGACGGTGATGTTCGGCCACATCGAGGAGCCGTGGGAGCTGGCCCAGCACCTGCGCCTCGTGCGCCGGGTGCAGGAGGAGTCGGGGGGCATCACCGAGTTCGTCCCGCTGTCCTTCGTCCCGTTCCAGACGCGTCTGGGCCGCACGCACGGGGTCGAGGAGATCTCGCCCGAGGACAACCTGCGGCACACCGCCGTCTTCCGCCTGGCGCTCGGGCGGACGATCCGCAACGTGCAGGCGTCGTGGGTGAAGATGGGCCTGGACGCCGCCACCGAGGCGCTGCGCTGGGGCGTCAACGACCTGGGCGGGACCCTGATGGAGGAGAACATCAGCCGCCTGGCGGGCGCCCAGCACGGCACGGTCCTGGACCCGCCGCAGCTCATCGCCGCCGCGCACCGCGCGGGCCGGCCGGCGGCGGAGCGCTCGACGCTCTACGCCATCCGCCGCGAGCACCCGCTGCCCGCCGCCGGGCTGGTGCCGGTCGCCTGAGCCGATGGGCGCACCCGCGTCGCTGCCGGCCCGCGCGGCCGGCCTGGCCCGGCCCGCGGCGGCCCGCCTGCCGCTGCCGGGCGCCGGCGCGCGCCGGCGGGCGCGGGCCGTCGTCACCGCGGCGCGGGCGCTGCTGGACGAGGGCCACGTCGTCGGCTCGGTCGGCAACGTCAGCGCCCGGGTCGGCCGCGAGCTGCGGATCACGCCCACCCGCGCGGCGTACGAGCGGATGCGGCCGCGCGACCTGGTCCGCGTGGACCTGGCGACGGGCGCCGTCCGCGGCGCCGGGGTGCCGTCGCGCGAGCTTCCCCTGCACCTGGCGCTGTACCGCGCGCGGCCGGACGTCGGCGCGGTCGTGCACACCCACAGCGTGGCGGCGACGGCGTGGAGCTTCCTCGGCGAGGCGCTCGCGCCCGAGCTGGAGGACCTGGGCTACTACGACGTGGGCGCCGTCGCGACCGCGCCGGCCGCCCCGGCCGGCAGCGCCGAGCTGGCCCGCGGCGCGGTGGCGGCGCTCGGCGGCGGCGGCGCGGTGCTGCTCGGCGGCCACGGCGTGCTGACCGTCGGCCGCACGCCCGAGGACGCCGTCGTCGTGGCCCGGGTCGTCGAGCGGCAGGCGCGCGTGGCGTGGCTGCTGCGCGGCGCCGACCCGCGCCTCGTCGGCTAGGCGCGCGCCGCGAGCGGGGTCCCGGCGCGCGCGTCCCCGACGGGACCGGCCGCGGCCGCCGTCCGCGGACGGGGCGGCCGGTGCACCGCCACGCTCAGCGCCGCCGCCAGCGCGACGACCGCCGCGCCGGCCAGGGCGTCGAGCGCGAAGTGGTTGCCCGTCGCCATCACGGTCACCGCCACGACCGGTCCCCAGGCGAGGGCCAGCAG
Source organism: Patulibacter sp. SYSU D01012 (assembly GCF_017916475.1). Taxonomy (GTDB): domain Bacteria; phylum Actinomycetota; class Thermoleophilia; order Solirubrobacterales; family Solirubrobacteraceae; genus Patulibacter. The sequence continues at coordinate 559,770 of NZ_JAFMTB010000001.1, read as the reverse complement.
CCGCAGCCAGCCGCGCCGCGTCAGGGCCGCGAGCGCGGCGCCGACCGCCAGCGCGAAGGCCACGTGCAGGCTCGGGACCGCGGCGAACGGGTTGAGCACGACGGTGGCGACCGGCGACGTCATCGCGGACGAGCCGCTCGCGGTGATCGTGTCGGCCACGCCCACGTCCGCCAGGCGCGGCGGGGCGACCGGCAGCGCGGCGTCGACCGGCGTCGCCAGCAGCCACGACAGCAGGAGAGTGTCGCGCAGGCGGCGGAAGACCAGCCGCGACCGCCAGGCCGTGACGGCCAGCGCGAGCGGCGCGACCACGAACTGCGCGGCCAGGTACACGCGGCCGAGCAGCCAGACCAGGGCCGGCGCGTCCAACGCCCGCTGCAGGGGCGCCTCCACGTCCAGCCCCACGGCCGCCTCGGCGGCGGCGATGCTCCGGGCGTGGGCGAGGGCGGCGCCCGGGTCGTCGCCGACGACGTGGGCCAGCGCGTAGGCCAGGTAGGCGGTCGCCAGCACGAGGACGGTCGTCCGCGCGCTCCAGCGGCCGTCCAGGCGCCGGCGCAGCCGGTCCGCGCGGGCCCGGGCGGCGTCCGCGACCGGCCGTGGGCGCCGGGCCGGGGCCGACGTCCCCGGCCGGGCGTCGCGGCGCGGCAGGGTCCCCGCGCGCGTGGGCGCGATCACCGGCACGGCTCGCGCACCGTCAGCACGGGGACGGGGCTGTGGCGCTGCAGCCACGCGCTGCAGTGGCCGGCGGCCGCGACGGGCCACGGCGCGGGCGCCTCCACGACCAGCACGTCGTGGACGCCCTCGTCCAGCGCGCGCAGCACCTGCGTGCCCGGGCGCTCGCACGCCTGCAGGCAGCGCGTGCGGACCGACAGGTCGTGCGGCAGCGCGTCGCGGATCGCCGCCAGCAGCCCCTCGTGGTGGCGGCACGACGCCTCGCGCTCCGCCGCGGCGTCCAGCCCCGTCCCGGCCCCCGCCCACCACGGCGGCGACGTGTCCGTGACGGTGGCCAGGGTCAGGCAGCCCCGGTCGCGGGCCGCCAGCTCGACGGCCAGGTCGAGGGCGCGACGCCCGGACGGGCTGTCCGTGAGGACGAGCAGCGGCTGGCGGAACACGGCGGCGCGGGATCAGGGACGGACGCGGCCCTCGTCGCGCGGCAGCGGGATCGTCAGCACCGGCGCGGCGGCGTGCGCCGCGACCATGTGCGACACCGAGCCGGCCAGCGCCGAGCGCACGCCGGTCAGCCCGCGGGTGCCCATGACGATCATGCGCGGCGCCAGCTCGTCGGCCCGCGCGACGATGGTCTGCCACGCCGGCCCGCGGTCCTGGCGCGCGCCGCCGGTCACCGCGAACCCCGCGGCGCATGCCCGCTCCATCCCGCGCTCCGCGACCTCCTGCGCGTAGGCCTGCTCGCGCTCGAGCATCTCGCGGCTCTCGTCGTACGCGACGGCGTAGACGGCCGAGCGGACGGCGGCGCTCGTCACCGGCTCCCAGGCGTGGACGAGCTCGGCCGGCCCCCCGCCGAGCAGCTCGCCGGCCACGTCGATGGCGTGGTCGGCGTTCTTCGAGCCGTCGTAAGCGATGAGGACGGGGGCGGTCATGGCGTGCTCCTGGAAGCGAGGGGGGTGCCGGCGGCGGAATCGACGTTCCGCCTGCGGCCCTCTACGATAGCGGAATGAGCGTTCCGAGTCACCCCCTCGCCGCCGACGAGGCCGCGGCCTGGGCCTCGCTCGACGCCGCGGGCAAGCGCCGGCGCACGCTCGAGGTCGCGAGCGCCCTGTTCGCCCGCGAGGGCGTCGACTTCCCGATGCCCGCCCTCGCGGACGCGCTGGGGGTGGGCGTCGGCTCGATCTACCGCCAGGTCGGGAAGAAGGACGACATCGTCGCCGCGCTCGTGGTCGAGCGGATCGAGCAGGCCCGCGAGCGCTTCCTCGCCGCCGCCCAGCTCGAGGACCCGTGGGAGGCGCTGACGAGCGGGCTGCTGACCTCGATCCGGGCCGGGTGCCAGGACCGCATCGCGCGCGACGCGTGGGTGCTCGTGCCCCGCCCCGAGGTGGAGGAGGCCCGCGCCGCCGCGCGCGAGGTGCTGCACGGCCTGTTCGCCCGGGCGCAGGCGGCGGGGCGCCTGCGCCCCGACGCCAGCGTCGACGACCTGCGCTACCTGCTGCTGGCGGTGCAGAACGTCGCGGACGAGGACGGCGACGCCGCCGTCCGGCTGACCGAGCTCGTGCTCGCCGGGATGACCGCCTAGCCGCGGGCGCCGCTACCGTCGGCGGGTGCCCGCCGCGCCCGACCTCGTCCCCGACCGCCTCGAGATCGCGGGCGAGACGCTCGACGTCCTGCGCCCCCGCGACCCCGAGGCGCTGCTGGACGAGGAGGCGTTCGCCCACGAGGAGTACCTGCCGTACTGGGCCGAGCTGTGGCCGAGCGCCCCGGTGCTGGCGCGGCGCCTGGCCGAGCGCGACGACCTGCGCGGCCTGCGGATCCTGGAGCTGGGGTGCGGCCTGGCGCTGCCGAGCCTCTTCGCGGCCCGCCGCGGCGCCGACGTCGTGGCGACGGACTGGGCCCCGGACGCCCTCGAGCTGCTGGCGGCCAACGCGGCCCGCAACGCCGTGACGGTGCGGGCGCGGCGCCTGGACTGGTTCGCCGACGCGCCCGAGCCCGACGGACCGTGGCCCCTCGTCATCGCGGCGGACGTGCTCTACGAGGCCCGCAACGCCGCGCCGCTCCTGCGCGCGCTGGAGCGCACCGTGGCCCCCGGCGGCGAGGCGTGGGTGGCCGATCCGGGGCGCCGGCCCGCCGAGGGCTTCTGGGCCCTGGCCCGCGAGGCCTGGCACGTCGACGCGCCGCCGCGCCGCGACGGCGAGCGGTCCACCGTGCACGTGCTGCGCCGCCGGGACTGACCCGCGTCGGGACGGAGGCGCGTCGGGACGGGCGGGCCGCCGCCGGCGTGGGGCCCGCCGCGACCCGGCCGCGGGCCGTCAGCCGTGGACGTGCACGCGCTCGCCCTGCGGCCCGAAGATCGCGATCGTCTCGACCGGGCCGTCGACGGCGCCGAACCAGTGCGGGGTGAGCGTCGAGAACTCGACGGCCTCGCCCGGCTCGACCACGAGCTCGTCGTCGCCCAGGACCAGCCGCATCCGCCCGGACAGGACGTACAGCCACTCGTGCCCCTCGTGGACGGGCAGCGGATCCGGCGGCGCGTGCCGCTCCGGGTGGACGACGATCTTGTACGCCTGCAGGCCGGCCGCGGGGCCCCGCCGCGTGAGCGGCCACATCGTCATCCCGTTCCGGCGCACGGGCTCGCTGCGCACCCGCGGGTCGGCGCGCGGGGCGCTGCCGAGCAGGTCGTCGGCGGTCACCCCGAGGGCCGCCGCCAGGCCCGGGATGTGGTCGAGCGCCAGGCGTCGCTTGCCCGCCTCGAGCCGGGAGAGCGTGGAGACGTCGATGCTCGCGCGCTCGGCGACCTGGGCGAGGGTCATGCCGCGCTCGGCGCGCAGCTCGCGGAGCCGGCGCCGCACGCGTTCGTCGATCGACTCCTTTGCCGTCATGGCAAATCAGCTTGGCAGACGACGGGACGCGTGTCACGGTCGTTGACATGGACAACGACTTCGACTGCATCGTCGTGGGCGGCGGCGCCGCCGGCCTGAGCGCCGCGCTCGTGCTGGGCCGCGCACGCAAGCGCACCCTCGTGGTGGACGCCGGACGGCAGAGCAACCGCGTGGCGCACGGCATCGGCGGCCTGCTCGGCCACGACGGCCGGCCGCCCGCAGGGCTGTACGCCGCGGGCCGCGAGGAGCTCGCGAGGTACCCCGCGGTCACGCTCCGCGCCGGCGAGGTCGTCGACGGCGAGCGCCGGGACGGCCGCTTCCGCCTGACGCTGGCCGACGGCGCCCGGGTCGCCGGCCGCCGCGTGCTGCTCGCGACGGGCATGGACTACGCCGTCCCCGACCTGCCGGGCGCGGCCGAGCGCTGGGGCGGCGCGGTGTTCCACTGCCCGTTCTGCCACGGCTGGGAGGTGCGCGACCGGCCGCTCGCGGTCCTCGAACGGGGTCCGCACGCGGCCACCCGCGCGCTGCTGCTCCGCGGCTGGAGCTCCGACGTGGCGCTCCTGACCGACGGTCCCGCCGACGTGACGGCCGAGGACGCCGCCCGGCTCGCCGCCGCCGGCGTGGCGGTGGACGAGCGCCCCGTCGCGGCGCTCGAGGGGCACGGGACGGCGCTCGCGGCCGTGCGCTTCGCCGACGGCTCGGCGCGCCCCTGCGAGGGGCTCATGGTGGGCGCGCGCCTCTCGCCGCGGTCCGATCTGGCGGTGCGGCTGGGCGCCGAGCTCGCCGAGCCGACGCCGATGGCCACCGGGGCCGTGCGGACCGCCGCCGGCGGCGCGACGAGCGTGCCCGGCCTGTTCGCGGCCGGCGACGGCGGGGGCGACATGCCGACCGTGGCGGTGGCGATCGCGGCGGGGTCGCTCGCCGCCGCCTCGGTCGTCCACGACCTGCTGCCCGAGGACCACCCGGTGCCGGCCGAGGTCGCCCGATGACCGGTCCGACGCCCGCGGGCTCGCCGGCGCGCTTCTGGGACGACTTCTACGCCGCGCGGGACGAGGTCTGGAGCGGCCGCGCCAACGCGCTGCTCGTCGAGGAGGCCGCCGACCTGACGCCCGGGTGGGCGCTCGACGTGGGCTGCGGCGAGGGCGGCGACGCCCTGTGGCTGGCGGCGCGCGGCTGGCGGGTGACGGCGGTCGACGTGGCGCAGGCGGCGCTCGACCGCGGGGCCCGGCGGGCCGCCGAGGAGGGCCTCGCCGACAGCGTGGTCTGGGAGCGCCACGACCTGGGCGCGTCGTTCCCGGCCGGGACCTACGACCTGGTGAGCGCCTGCTACCTGCACTCCCCCGTCGCGCTCGACCGTCGGCGGGCGCTGCGCGCGGCCGTCGCGGCGGTCGCCCCGGGCGGCTCCGTCGTCGTGGTCAGCCACGCGCCGACGCCGGACGCCCCGCACGCCGGGCTCGCGCTGCCGACGGCGGAGGAGGTCCTCGCGGACCTGGGCCTGCCCGCCGCCGGCTGGACCGTCGAGCGCTGCGCGACCGTCGAGCGGACGGTCACCGCCCGCGACGGCCGGCGCGTCACGCGCCCCGACACGGTCGTCCGGGCCCGCCGCGAGGCCTGATCCGGTCCGGCGCCCGCCGTCGGGCGGCGGCGGTCGCCGGCGCGGTCGTCACGCCGCCCGCGGCGTGGCGTCGGCCTGCCCGGCGCTCTCGTGCGCGCGGACGGCCTCCCAGGCGTGCCGCTCGAGCGGGCGGTCGCGGCGGGGGTCGAAGCTCTCCACCGCGCGGACCAGCTCCGCGCACGCCCGGGCGCCGCGGGCGCACCGCTCGCCCGGCGCGAGGGACGCCGCCTCCGCCTCGAGCGCCTGCCGCACCAGGGGCAGCAGCGCGAAGACGACCTCGTCCCGGCGCCGGTCCGAGCGTCGCCGGGCGTAGGCCCGCCAGCGGACCGCGACGGCGGTCGAGACGGCGAGCGGTGGGCTGACGGCGGACACGGACGAACCTCCGGGGATCGGGTGCGGGACGACGGCGCCGCCCGCGTGGCCCCCCAGTTCTCCTCGTCCGCCCGCGACGGGGGAACGGGGGCTGGACGGATGCCCTGTCCACAGTGCGCCGCCGTCCCGGACGTGGCGCGCCGGCACCCGGCGGACGTGCGGTCGTAGCCGGCTGTTCGACCCCCCGGGCTCAGGCGGCCGGCGCGGCGCCCAGGTGCACCTCGCCGGCGTCGAGGTGCTGCACGCCGCCCTCCGCCGCACGCACGCGCAGGCGGCCCTGCGCGTCGACCCCGTCGGCGGTGCCCCGCCCGAGCGGCGTGCCGTCGGCGGCCGTCCAGCGGACGTCTCGGCCGCGCAGCACGTCGCGCGCCGACCACGCCTCCAGCAGGGGGGCCGGCTGCAGCGCGAGCGCCCCGCGCAGCTGCTCGAGCAGGACGGCGAGGACGGCCTCGAGCTCGTCGGCGCGGCGCCCCATCGTGGCGGCGCGGGCGGCGACGTCGTCCGGCACGTCCGCCAGGTCGAGCGCCACGTTCAGCCCGATGCCGGCGACGGCCCAGCCCGCGGCCGGGCGCCCCTCGCAGAGGATGCCGGCGACCTTCCGCGGCGCGTCGTCGTCGCCGGCGAGCACGACGTCGTTGGGCCACTTGATCCGGGCGTGGTCGCCGACGGTCGCCGCGACCGCGACCGCGACGGCCAGCGGCAGCAGCTCGGGGTGCGGCAGCCCGCGCAGCACCACGCTGGCCGTCAGCGTCTGCCCGGCGGGCGCGACCCACGCCCGGCCCTGCCGCCCCCGGCCGGCGGTCTGGCGGTCCGCGGTGACCAGCGTGCCGTGCGGCGCGCCGTCGACCGCCAGGCGCCGGGCCTCGTCGTTCGTCGAGCCGACCTCCTGCAGGTGGTGCCGCGGGACGCCGAGCGGGGCGACGGTCACGCGCGGCGGATGCGCACGCGCGCGTCGGGGACCAGCTCGAGGACGTCCTGCGCCGACCCGCGGTTGACCGCGAGGGCCATCGCGCGGTTGGCGTCCTGGTACAGGATCACGCTGCCCGGCGCCACGTCCGCGAAGGTCGTGGCGTAGACGCCCGGCACGCCGTTGACCTCGACCCGGTCGCCCAGGCGCAGGCCGACGCCGGCGGTCAGCTCCTCGTGCTCCAGGTCGAGCATGACGTTGCCGAAGCGGTCGAACGCCAGCACGTGGGCGACGAGCTCGTCGCCGTCGAGCTCGGCCATCGGCATCGGCAGCGGCTCGACCGCGTCGGGGTCCAGGGGCTCCCCGACGTCGTGCAGCTCGAGCCCCGCCGCGAGCCGGCCGGCGATCGGGGCGAAGATGTCGCGCCCGTGGAACGTCTTCGACACCGGCTCCAGGCGGTACGCCGACCGCGACACGTCCGCCGCCTCGACGACGCCGCCGAAGCGCTGGGCGGCCAGCCAGAGCAGCCCGTTGTCGGGCCCGACGAGCATCCGGTCGTCCTCGGCCACCCGGATCGCGATGGCGCGGCGGCTGCCGCCGACCTCGGGGTCGACGACCGCCAGGTGCACCCCCGGGGCCGTGTACGGCAGCGTGCGCTGCAGCGTGATCGCCCCGCGCCGGACGTCGAACGACGGGACGCCGTGCGTCAGGTCCACGATGGACGCGCGCGGCGCGATCCGCAGGATGACGGCGTGGCAGACCCCGACGAACTCGTCGTGCAGGCCGTAGTCGGAGAGGAAGGTGACGTTCGGGCGCTCGATGGCTCGATCCTAGTCCGCCGACGCGTGCCGTCCGGGGTGTATGGCGTTCCGCGCGGGAGGCTGGCGCGGCGGCGCTCGGCGGACGTGCGGGCCGGCGCCCGGACCGGCGTGCTGCGCCCGCCGACCGGGTGCGTGCCCGCACGCGCGCACCGGCCGGACGCCGCGCCGATCCGTCGCTCACACCCAGAGCGTCGCGACCGCGAGCACGGCCGCGAGGCAGCCGAGGCCGAGCAGCGCGCCCGCGACGGCCGCCGCCCAGCCCGGCGGCCGACGGAGCAGGCCCGCCGTCCGCGCCGCGAGCAGCGCCGTGCCCGCCGGGCCCGCGATCGCGGCCGTCACCACGGCGTGCTCGATCCGCGACGCGTTCCCGCGCTCGTCGACCGGGGCGGCGGCGAGGATCGCGTCGAACGTCACCGCCGTGTGGATCGCCCACCCGGCGACCAGCGCCAGCAGTCCGACGCCGAGCCACGCGGCGGGGCGTCCGGCCCGGCGGACGACGGCCTCGGTCGGCGACGGGGCGGCACGGGACACCCGACCAGGGTCGCACGGCGCGCGGACCCCGATGCGCCGTGGCGCGGGTTCCCGCGACGGCGTCCCGGGGGCGGCGCGACCCGCGGCATGCACAACCACACAGGCGTAGAGTTCGGCGCATGGCCCTGCCGCGCCCCCTGCCCGAGCCGCTCGTCGAGCTGATCGCCCAGCGCTTCCGCGTGATCGGCGACCCGACACGGATCCGGCTGCTCGACCGCCTGCGCGAGTCGCCCGCGACCGTGGGCGAGCTGACGGTCGCCATCGGCGCGACGCAGCAGAACGCCTCGAAGCACCTGGGCGTCCTCCACCGGGCGGGGATCGTCTCGCGGACGAAGGAGGGCACCGCCGTGCGGTACGCGATCGCGGACGACACGGTCTTCGCCCTCTGCGAGCTCGTGTGCGGCGGCCTGCGGGGCCAGGTGGACGAGCTCGACGCGTTGCTGAGCGGCGCGGGCAGCGCCGCGCCGTAGGGCGACCGGCCGGGAGCCGACCGTTGCACAACTTCACAGTGGTAGAGTTGTGGCATGGTTGCTCCTCCACCCCTGCTCCGCCCCACCGACGAGCCCGGCCGGAGCGGCGCGATGACCGCCCCGGGACCGCTGGGGCGGCTCGGCCGCTGGGCCGCCGCGCACGCCGGGATCGTCGCCGTCGCCTGGGTCGTGGTGGCCGTCGGCCTGGGCCTCTTCGCGCCGCGCGTCGAGCACACGCTGTCCGGGGCCGGGTGGGAGGCGAGCGGCTCGGAGTCCGTCCACGTCCGCACGGCGCTGGACCGGGAGTTCGGCGGCGCGTCGTCGAGCGCCCTCGCCGTCGTGCTCCACGGCGGCGGGCACCGGATCGGCGACCCGGCGATGGACCGCGCGGTCGCCGCCACCGTCCGCACCCTCGACGCCGATCCGCGCGTCGGCCGGGTGCTGACGCCGCGGCCCGGCGCGACGATCTCGCGCGACGGGCGCACCGTCGTCGTCCAGGCGACCGCGGCCGCGGACAGCAACGAGATGGTCCGCGCCGCGGACGACCTGAAGGACCGGCTGCCGCAGGGGGACGGGGTCCGCGCGTCGCTGACCGGCGCGAGCGGCATGTGGTCGGACTTCAACGCCGCCAACCGCGATGCGATGCTGAAGAGCGAGCTGCTGTCGTGGCCCGTGACGCTCGCCGTGCTGGTCGTCGCCTTCGGGTCGCTCGTCGCGGCGGGGCTGCCGCTCCTGCTCACCATCGTCGGGCTCGTCGCCTCGGCCGGCACGCTCTACCTGGCGACGCTGCTCCTCGACGTGTCGGTCTGGGCGATGAACTTCGCGCTCATGTTCGCGCTGGCGCTGGGCATCGACTACGCGCTCTTCGTCGTGATGCGCTTCCGCGGCGCGCTCGAGCGGTCCGGCGGCGACCCCGTCGCGGCGACGGCCGAGACGATGGACACCGCGGGCAAGGCGGTGCTCTTCTCCGGGATCACGGTCCTCGTCTCGCTGTCGGCGGTGATGCTCGTCCCGTCCCCCGCCTTCCGGTCGATGGCGCTCGGCGTCATGATCGCCGTCGTCTTCGTGCTGCTGGCGACGCTCACGCTGCTGCCCGCCGTGCTCGGGGCGCTCGGCGCGCGCGTCGACCGCGGGGCGCTCCCGTGGGCGCGCACGGGCCGGCACCGCTCCCCGCGGTTCGCGGCCTGGGCGGCCCGCCTGTGGCGGCACCCCGTGCGCTTCGGCGCGCCCGCCCTGCTCGCCCTGGTGCTGCTCGCGGTGCCGCTGCTCGGGCTGCGCACCGGCATGCCGTCGATCGCGGTGGTGCCCACGGACGACGGCTCCCGCGTCGGGTACGCGCAGCTGCAGGCGGCGTTCGGGCCGGGCGCGACGGGGCCGCTGCAGGTCGTGGCGCCCCGGAGCGAGGCCGCAGCGGCCGCCGCCGTGCTGCGCGCCGACCGCGCGGTGGCCGCGGTCGCGCCGGCGGTCGCCGGCTCCGGCGGGTCCGTGCTGCTGCAGACCACCCTGCGCCACGATCCGTCCTCCCGCGCGGCCGGCGCAGCCGTCGATCGCCTGCGCGGCGCCCTGCCCGCCGGGGCGACCGTCGGCGGAGCGGTCGCCGAGAACCACGACCTGGAGGCCACCCTCGCCGCGAAGACCCCGCTCGTGATCGGCGTCGTGCTGGCCCTCGGCTTCCTGCTGCTGCTCGTCGCGCTGCGGGCGCCGCTCGTCGCGCTGCTGGGGACGGTCACCAACCTGCTGGCCGTCGCCGCCGCGTTCGGCGTCGCGCGCCTGGTGTTCCAGGACGGGCACGGCTCCGGGCTGCTCGGCTTCGCGCCGCAGGGCTTCCTCGACGCCTGGGCGCCCGTGTTCTTCTTCGCGATGGTGTTCGCGATCTCGATGGACTACACCGTCTTCCTGCTGTCGTCCGCCAAGGAGCACTGGGAGCGCTCGGGCGACGCCCGCGAGGCCGCGGTCGGCGGGCTGGCGCACTCCGGCCGGGTCGTCTTCGCCGCCGCGGCGGTGATGGTGGCGGTGTTCTTCACCTTCGCGCTGTCGGGCCCGCTGCCGCCGAAGGAGATGGGCGTCGTGCTCGGCGTCGCCGTCCTGCTGGACGCGTTCCTCGTGCGCCTGCTGCTGCTCCCGGTGCTGCTGCGCCTGACCGGGCGGTGGGCGTGGTGGCTGCCCCGCCCGCTCGACCGCCTGCTGCCCCGCGTGCGCTTCGGCCACTGACCCGCCCCGAACGACGGAGACCCCATGACCGCCATCCCCGACCCCTACCGCCGCGCCGCCGCGCCGACGGGACACGACCCGCAGCGCGTGCCGCACGTGCTGGCGTCCGGCCTCGTGGCCCTGGACCCCTGGTGGGGCACGATCCAGCCGCAGACGCTGCACCCCGACCTGCCGACCGTCGGCGAGCTCGAGGTGATCGCGCACCTGCGGGCCGGCGGTGCGGCCGTCGACACCCGGCGCCCCGAGTACGTCGCCGCCTCGGGCACCCTCCCCGGGGCGCGCGTCGTCCCGTGGGAGGAGATCGCGGCGCGCGCCGACGAGATCGACCCCGGCGCGGTCACCGTCCTCTTCTGCAACGGCCCGCAGTGCGCGGCGACGCCGCGGGCCGTCCGGGCGCTGCTCGACGCCGGGCGCGATCCCCGCTCGCTCGCGTACTACCGCGGGGGACTGCTCGACTGGATGGCGCTCGGGCTGCCGACGGCGGCGGCGGACTGACAGCGGCGGGGCCGGACTGACGGCGGCGAGGACGGACCCGCCGCTCCGTCACCGTGCTCCGGGGCCCGTGGCGCGCACCTCGGCGATCCGACCCTGCTCGTCGAACGCGAAGCGCCACGACGTCCCCTCGGCCGGGTCCGGCGTCCCGTCCTCCGCCGCCGGAAGGCCCTCGGCCCGCGCCACCAGCGCACGGTCGGACGCGGACGGCTCCTCGAACGCGATCCCGGTCGGCCCCGCGGCCATCCAGCCCTCGAGCAGCATCGCGTGGTCGACGTCGAGGTCGGAGATCAGGCTCGTGAGGATCAGCGGCAGGCGCTCGTACGGGATGCGGGCCGCCGCCAGCTCCGGGTGTCGGACGAGCATCACGACGGTCCCGCCGTTGCCGTTCGGGCCGATGTAGAACGCATCCGCGTCGGCGTTCCACGCCCCGAAGACCGCGGCGTCGAGCGGCCCCACCGCGGTCGTCAGGTCGTCGCCCAACGGGGTCGGCTCCGGGAACTGCGCGACCTCGTCCCGGAGCGCGCGCGCCGCGTAGGTCACGTCCTCCGGCAGCGAGGGGTTCGCCCACGCCCACAGCCAGCTCTCGTCGGCGTCGGCCAGGGTGCCGAGGATCTGCGCCTGGAGCACGCCGACGCCGTCGAACTCGAGCTCGCCGCGCTCGACGTCGCACTCCCACCGCCGAGAGGGGTCCCGGGCGGGGTGCTCGAGCACCTCGTCCACGAAGCGCGCCTGGTTCAGCATGGCCGGGAGCGCGCTCTGCGAGACGAGGATCCGCCACATCGCCGCGGCGTCGAGGCCGCTGTCCTCGAGCTCCTCGGGCGTCGGCTCGGGGTCCTGGGGGTTCCACACGCCCCGAGCCTCGCAGCCGCGCGCCCGTCACGCCAGCGCCGTCGCCGATCGGCGGGGCGATCGGGCGCGCGTCACGCGCGGCGCGGCCGCGCCGCCGCGCCCGCCCGCCGGCTCAGCGCGACGTAGGCCACCGCCGCCAGCGCCATGAGCGCGAAGGTGAACGCCAGCATCGTCGCGGCCACCGCGTAGGCCGTCGGGGCCGTGCCGTAGTGGACGGTGCCGAACAGGTAGACCGGCAGCGTCGAGACCTGCGGCGTGGTGAGGAACTGCGACAGGACGACGTTGTCGAAGGAGTAGGTGAACGCCAGCACGGCGCTGGCGACGAGCGCGGGGCGCAGCTGGGGCACCAGGACGTCGCGCACGACCTGCCAGCCCGCCGCACCCAGGTCGCGGGCCGACTCCTCGATGCTGCGGTCGAGCGCCAGGACGCGCGAACGGACGACGAGCGCGACCACCGCGATCGTCGACGGGGTGTGCGCCGCGACGAGCGTCAGGGTGCCCAGCGTGGCCTGCAGCTTGGTGTAGAAGAGCAGCAGCGAGACGCCGAGCACCACCTCGGGCACCACGAGGAGCAGGTACACGAGCGCCTGCAGCAGCCGCCGCACGCCCGCCCGCGGGTGCCGCGCCATCGCGATCCCCGTGGCGGCCCCGAGCCCGACCGCCACGACGGTCACCAGCGCGGCGACGCGCAGGCTGGTGCCGACGGCCGAGCGGATGGTCTCGTCCTCCCACGCGTCGGCGAACCAGTGCGTCGTGAACCCCGTGAAGTCGCCGCTCTGCTTGCCGGCCACGCCCCGGTTGAACGCGTAGACGACCGCGATCACGACGGGCGCGAAGAGGAAGACGAGCGCGAGCGCCGTCACCAGCCCCAGCGCCGCGTCGGGCGCCCGGCGGCGCAGGCGCCTCACGGCCCGACCTCGTCGAAGCTGCGCGTCACCCGCGCGAGGACCGCGACCGCGGCCGCCAGGACGACGAGCACCAGGACGGCCATCGCCGACCCGAGCGCGTAGTTCTGCGCCTGCAGGTACTGGCGGCTGATCAGCCCGCCCATGAGCATCCCCTTCCCGCCGCCGAGCAGGTCGGGGACGATGACCTCGCCCGCCATCGGCACGTAGACGAGCAGGACGCCCGTGGCGACGCCGGGGCGGGCCAGCGGCAGGGTGACGTGCAGGAACGTCCGCAGCCGCCCGGCGCCCAGGTCCGCGCTGGCCTCGAGCGTCGCGGCGGGGATCCGCAGGAACGCGACGTACAGCGGCACCACCATCAACGGCAGGAAGCCGTAGACCATGCCGACGAAGACGGCCGTCTGCGTGTAGAGCACGTCGAGGCGGCCCTCGTGCAGCCCGAGCCCGTTCAGCAGCCACTCGACCTGGCCGCCGGGCGCCAGCAGGATCTTCCACGAGAGGATCCGCAGCAGGAAGCTCGTCAGGTACGGGACCAGGACGAGCAGCAGCAGGGGCGTGCGCCAGCGCCCCGCCTTGCGCGCCAGGACGTACGCCACGGGCACCGCGACGAGCAGGCACAGCAGCGTGCCGAGCGCCGCGAACCGCAGCGAGCGCAGGAACACGTCGAGGTAGAAGCCCGACAGCGCGATGCGGAAGTTGTCGAGCGTGAGGCCCAGCTCGACCGCGCCGAAGACGGAGCGGCCGAAGGCGTAGACGACGGTGAAGCCGAGCGGGACGACGAACAGCGCCGCCAGCCAGACGAGCGGCACCGCCGCGGCGAGGTCGACGCCCCACCGCGGCCCTGGCGTGTCGCGGTGCCGCCGCACGGCTCAGGCCGCGGCGGCCTGCAGCTCGCTCTGCAGGTCCGAGTACAGCTGCGCGGTCTTCGGGTTCACGACGTACGTCTCGAGCGCGTCCAGGTCGGCGTCCTTGCCGCCGAAGATCAGGTCGCGCTCCTTCGTGCTCCGCGGCAGGCGCTGCTCCAGGCCCTTCAGCGCGGCGGGGTAGCCGATGAACTCGGTGTCGGTGACCTGGCGCTTCGGCTGCAGCAGGAAGTTCAGGAACGAGTACGCCTGGGCCTGGTTCGGCGCCCCGGCCGGGATGGCGTAGCAGTCGACCCACAGCTCGCTGCGGGGCCCGGGGATGACGAACTCCAGCTTCGGGTTCTGCAGGATCGCGTTGCGCGCCTGCGACTGGTTGCAGGTGGAGAGGACGATCGTGCCCTTCGCCACGGCGTCCGCGTCGAAGGCGTCGAACGTCTTCACGTGGCGGACGAAGCCCTTCATCGTGTCGCCGGCGCGGCGGATCTCGGCCTCGTCCGTGGTGTTCACCCGGCCGCCGCCCGCCCACAGGGCGACGCCGACCGTCTGGTAGCCCGAGCTGCCCAGGCGCACCTTGCCGCTGACGCCCGGCTTGGCGCCCGCGTCGAGCACGTCCTGCCACGTGGCGATCCGGCCGCCGACCGCGGCGGGGTCGTAGACGACGCCCAGGACGCCCCAGTCCTTCGGCACGGAGTACGCGTTGCCCGGGTCGTACTCCTTGTCCAGGAGCGACGGGTCGAGCGTGTCCAGGGGCAGGCGCGCGTGGTCGAGCTTCTCGAGCTTGCCGCGCCCCGCGAGCTGCTGGACGTAGCCCGAGCTGGGGATGACGAGGTCGTAGCCCGAGCCGCCGGCGGCGTTGAGCTTGGCGAAGAGCGTGTCGTTGTCGGCGTAGGTCGTGACGTTCAGCTTCGTGCCCGTCGCCTTGCGGTAGGCCGCCAGGTTCTCCTTCGCGAAGTAGTCCGGCCACGAGTAGACGTTCAGCTCGCCGCCCTTCACCAGGCCGGTGCCGCCCGAGGCCGCCGCGCCCCCCGTGCGGGTGCTCGTGGCGCCGCCGTCGTCGCCCCCGCAGGCGGCCAGGAACGCCGCGGCCCCCGCGACGCCGGTGGCCGCGAGGAAGCTGCGGCGGGTGCCGTCGAAGGACGGCCGGGATGGACGCGTGCTGGTCATGCTGCTGCTCCGGGATCGGGATCGGTGGAGATGGGGGCCGGGAAGACGAGCGTGCGCTCGGCGGGCCACGACAGCCACGCCTCGGCGCCCGGGCCGGGCGCGGCGCCGTCGCGGTCGACGCGCGCGGTCAGCCGCAGGCCGCCGGGCGTGACGGCGACGACCTTGAGCTGCGCGCCGACGAGGACCGTCTCCTCGACGCGGGCGCGCACGCGGTTGGGCTCGGGCGGCTCGCCCGCGTCGGCGGCCCGCACGCGCACGTGCTCGGGGCGGACGACGACGACCGCCCGGCTGCCGGCCGCGCCGAGGGCGGAGGGATCGGCCACGCGCAGGCGCGCGACGTCCGTCTGGACGATCCCGGGCGCGTCGGCCGCCACGGTCCCGGGGATCTGCGTGCTCGAGCCGACGAAGTCCGCCGTCCACAGGCTCGCCGGCGCGTCGTAGACGTCGCCGGGGGCGCCGAGCTGCTCGATCCGCCCGCCGCGCATGACGACGAGGCGGTCGGCCATGCCGAGCGCCTCCTCCTGGTCGTGCGTGACGTAGACGAACGTGGCGCCGACCTCGCGGTGGATGCGCCGCAGCTCGACCTGCATGTCCTCGCGGAGCTTGCGGTCCAGGGCGCCGAGCGGCTCGTCGAGGAGCAGGACGCTGGGGCGGCCCGCCAGCGCGCGGGCGAGCGCGACGCGCTGCTGCATGCCGCCGGACAGCTGGCCGGGGCGGCGATCGTCGACGCCGGCGAGCTGGACGAGGGCGAGCGCCTCGCGGGCCCGCGCCCGCCGCTCGGCCTTCCGCACGCCGCGCATCCGCAGCGCGTACGCGACGTTGTCGACGACGCTCAGGTGCGGGAACAGCCCGTAGCTCTGGAAGACCGTGTGCACGTCCCGCCGCGACGCCGGCACGTCGGTGACGTCGCGGCCCGCGATGTGGACCGTGCCTGCGTCGGGGTGCTCGAAGCCGCCGATCAGGCGCATCGTCGTCGTCTTGCCGCTGCCGCTGGGGCCCAGCACGGCGACGAACTCGCCGGCCGCCACGGCCAGCGAGACGTCGTCCACCGCCGCGACGCCGCGGTAGCGGCGCGTGACCGCGCGCAGCTCGACCGCGCCGCCGGTCATGGCGCGGTCCGCGACCGCTGGACTCGTGATCCCCGCATCACCAGCAATATACGACGAACCCGATCCGAAAACGACCATTGCCGGGCGCGCGGCTCGGCTGGCCGCCCTCAGCCGGCCAGCGCGGCCAGGGCGGCGGCCGTGCCCGCGCCGGGGTCGACGTCCGCGCCCAGGTCGCGCAGCGCGCCGCCGAGCGCCGCGACCCCCGCGAGCACCGTCGCCGGGGCGGCGGCCGGGCCCATGTGGTCGATGCGCACCATGACGTCGCGCAGCGCGCCGCCGCCGGGGGTGAGCGCCACCCCGTAGGCCTCGCGGGCGCGGTCGACGAGCGCCGCGCGGTCCACGCCGTCGGGCAGCCGGACGGCCGTCGTCAGGCGAGAGGCCTGGGCGTCCTCGGCCACCCACAGCGGGGCGCCGAGCCCGGCGACGCCCGCGCGGCAGGCGCGCGAGACCCGCTCGTGGCGCGCGACCACCGCGTCCATCCCCTCCTCGAGCAGCCGGGCGCACGCGGCCTCCAGCCCGTACATCTCGAGCGGCGACGGGGTGCCCGGGATCGCCGTCCGGTCGGCGTCGATCCAGCGCTCCTTCCAGTCCAGCAGCGACAGGATCGACCCGCGCCAGGGGGCCGGCGCCGCGGCGAGCGCCTCCCACGCGCGCGGGCTCACGGTCAGCGCGGACACGCCGGCCGGGCCGCCGAGCGCCTTCTGCGGTCCGACCATCACGACGTCCAGGCCCAGCTCGTCGATCGGCAGCGGGTGGCCGCCGATCGCCGCGACGGAGTCCACGACCGTCAGGACGTCGTGCTCGCGCGCGACCGCCGCGATCTCCGCGAGCGGGTTGGCCGTGCCCGTCGACACCTCGGCGTGGACGAACGACAGCACCGTGATCTCGGGGCGCGCCCGCAGGACCGCGGCGATCTCGTCCGCGGCGACCGCGCGCTCGAGCGGGATCTCCAGGTCGACGACCTCGGCGCCGCCCGCGGCGAGCCACTCGCCGAAGTGCGCGCCGTACGGCCCGGTGATGACGTTCAGGCACGTCGTCCCGGCGACGCCCAGGCCGCGGGCGGCCGCCTCGAGGGCCAGGATCGCCTCGGCCTGCAGCACCACGACGTCGCGCTCGGTGCCCAGGACGCGGGCGACGTCGCGCTCGATGGACGCGAAGCGCTCCGCGGTCAGGGGCGGCGGGTCGAGCAGGGCCGAGACGAGGCGCGTCATGGGCCGATCTTGGCAGCCCCGGGCGGGAACGCCGCTCGCCGTACGCCGTACGACGGTCCGCCGTCGGGATTCCGGGCCCGGATTCCCGGGTATGCAGCGCGCCATGGTCCGTCGCGACGCGCAGCGCAACCGCTCCCGCATCGTCGCGGCGGCGCGGGCGGTGCTCGGGCGCGACGGGGCGGACGCGCCGCTGGACCGCGTCGTGCGCGCGGCCGAGGTCGGCAGCACGACGTTCTACCGGCACTTCCCCACCCGCGCGGTGCTGCTCGAGGCGGTGCTGGACGAGCTGGCCGCCGAGCTCGGGGACGACGCCGCCCGCGCCCCGGACGACCCGTGGGCCGCGTTCGTGGCGGCCTTCTGCCGGGCCGACGCCCTGTCGCACGCCGACGCGGCGCTGCTCGATCGCCTGGTGCGCAGCGACGACGCGCTGGCCGCCCGCTGGCGCACGGACGCCGCCGAGGCGCTCGCCGCGCCGCTGCGCCGGGCGCAGGACGCCGGCGTCGTGCGCCCCGACGTCACCGCGGACGCCGTGGCCGAGCTGGCCCGGGGGCTGCACGCCGCCCCGGCGGGCGAGCGCGACGTCCTCCGGGACGTCGCGCTGCGCGGGCTCGCCGGGCCGCCGCGGCAGGCGGCGCCCTGCGGCGAGCCGGACGGCGGCGACGATCCGTCGCCGCCGTCCGGGGACTAGCGGCCGGCGCGGCAGGCGCGCCGCAGCGCCGCGGTGCGGTCCACCGTGCGGCCGGCGTACCCGCCGAACCGCACGTCGGCCCGCGGCGCCCGGCCGGTGCACACGTCCTGCGTGGCCTGCAGGATGCCGTGCTTGCCGCCGTTGATCGTCATCGCGAACGTGCGGATCGGCGCGTCCGGGATCGCCGGCAGCGTCGTGACGAGGCGACCGTCGCGCACGTCGGTCGTGGCCCGCAGCTTGACCGTCACCTCGCCGCGGAGCGGGATGTAGAGGTTCGGCAGCGTCTTGACCTGGCGGCCGTCCGCGGTGGTGCGCAGCCCCTCGACGAAGTAGACCGGCCCCTTCAGCGGCCGCTCCAGGATCGTCGTGTCCGCCGACGCGTAGCCCACGATCGAGGCCTTCGGGCACCGGTCGGCCTTCGCCTCCTCCGGCTTGCACAGCCCCTTCGCGTTCTTCGCCGACAGCGCCAGCGCCTTCGGCAGCGTCACGCGGGTCGAGCGGATGCCCGCCTCGCTCTCGGACTGCTTGACCTTGACCGTCAGGCGCTGCGCGTCGAGCTTGCGCGTGGCCCTGCGGTTGTCCAGCCGCAGCGACACGCGCGGGCCGAACGCCAGCCGGTCGCAGCCCGTGAACGCCAGGTCGGCGACCGGGCCGGCCTGCGCGCCCTCGGCCGACGTCAGGCCGGCGTGGATCCGCGCCGGGGCGCAGGACGTCGGGTTGCGGACGAAGTTCGTCCGGTCGATCGTCAGCGCCAGGTCGCGCAGGCGCAGCTGCACGCCGCCGACGACCTGCGGCAGCGGGTCGCTGGCGACCGTCACCTGTGCCGTGTCGGGATCGATGTGCAGCGCCTGGCGCACCACGACGGTGCCCAGGTCGTACGGCCCGGCGATCGCCCGGACCATCACGACCATGCCGTACGGCGCACCGCGGTAGCCGCCGGTGAAGTACACGTCACCCGACAGCGCGTAGGGGCGTGCACCGGGGCCGGCGTTGACGGTGACCGAGCCCAGGCGGCTCGTAGCGGGGCACGAGAGCGTGGCGATCTGCGCGTCCGTGCACTGCGGGACGCCCTTGACCTTCGCCGTCATCCCCGGCGGCAGCTTGACCGAGACGCCCGAGAGGAACTGCTGGCCGTCCGGCCGGCCGAACCCGACCTGCAGGGGCGCGTACCGCCCGGCGACGGCGTTGCCCGAGCGCGCGCCCAGGGTGGGCGCGAACGCGTGGCCCGTGCAGCCCTCGACGCGCGCGCCGGCCGCCACGGGCACGGCGGCGGCCCCCGACCAGGGCGACATCGTGCCGCGGGCCTCGGCGGTGCCGCAGGTCTGCGGGCTCGCGACGATCGCGCGGGCGCCGCCGTCGAAGTCCAGGCGCAGGCGCGAGAACGGCAGCTGCGGGTTGTCGTCGAAGACGGCGGTCAGCTGCCCGGTGTCCGGGTCGGCCTGCACGTCGCCCTTCAGGCGGATGGTCACGCCGCGTCCCTCGGCGACGAGGAACAGCCGGTACCGCTGCCCCGGCTTCGGCTCGCCCACGTAGATCGCGCCCTCGAGCGGGTCGTCGAGCACCGGCGAGGTGATCGTGGTCCGCCCGACCTTCGAGGCGGCGGGGCAGGCGACGGGTCGGATGGTGCCGGCCGCGAGCTGGTCGTCGGAGCAGACCTCCAGGCCGTTGGCCGCGGACGGGCTGATCGTCATGCCCGGGGGCAGCGTCAGCGCGACGCGCTTGACGTGCGCGGTCGCCAGGTCACCGGCGTCCTGCGACTGCGGCACGTCCAGGCGCACCGACAGCGGCGTCGGCGCGTCGGCCTGCAGCGCGCTCTCGCCGAAGCTGACCTTCGGCGCGAACGGCACCGCGTCGCAGCCGGAGGCGCCGACCGGCGTCGTGTACTCGGTCGCGGCGCGGTCGCCGTCGTAGGACTCCGTGCGCAGGTACGTGGTCTGCTTGCCGGCGCACGACGTCGGGTTCGACAGGAAGGCCGTCGTCCGGTCGTCGACCGCGACGCCGCCGGGGTAGCCGTCGGGATCCAGGATGAACTCGGTGGTGCCGGGCAGCTTGAGTCCCGCGGCCCGACGGTCGGCGTCGTGCGACGGATCGCCCGGGACGCCCCAGAAGACGAGCTTGGACCAGATGACGGCCGGGTCCTTCGGCAGGTCGCTGATCCGGAAGAAGAGGCCCGAGTCCGACGGCCGCACCCCGCCGACCACGTCGACGCGGTCGAGGTTGCCGTCGAGGACGAACGACAGCGGCGCCATGCGCGGGTTGAACGCGAACCGGCCGACCTGATCGCGGCCGCGCTCCATGTTGTAGAGCGGCAGCTTCACGGTCAGCGTCGTCCGGACGAACCCGGAGATGGTGCCCTTGACGCGCAGGTACTGCACGCCGATCTGGGACGCGGGCGGGCACCAGCCCTCGGGGCCGGTCCTCGGGAAGCCGGCCGTCTGCTCCTCGTTGAGGACCAGGTCCATGTTGGACAGCTGCTGGTTCGTGCAGGTCGGGAACGCCGTCGGGTTCGGCGTCAGGCCGGCCGGCACGTCGACCTCGATGTCCTTCGTGTTGCCCTTCGGCTCGCCGTCCTCGTCGGCCATGTCCGCCGGCGGCGGGTCGGTGGCGAACGTGAACTCGGTGACGCCGAACGTCGGCCGGCCGCCGGCGGCGGTGAAGTACTTCGACGCGTCGTTGCGGTCGGCGTCCTCGTCGGTGACGACGCCGGCGACGAAGTCGGTGATGCCGTAGCCCTCCGCGGCGTGCGCGGGCGCCGGCGCGGCGCCGGACGCGCCCGCGGCCCCGGCGGCGAGGGTCAGCAGGACGGCCGCGACGGCGAGCGGATGTCGGCGCTGCGCGCCGGATGGCGTTGATCGGGGGACGGTGAACGGCACTACGAGACCTCCAGTAGGAAAACGCGGGCAGCCTACGGGCTCAGCGCACAGGCGTCCACCCGAAATGGGGCGGAGCGGCCCGTTTCTGCCCGAACGGTGGTTCGGCCGCCCGGATCGTCCGTGGTGGAGCGGGTTCGGCGACCGCCGAACACTCGTCCAGGCGGCGCGCGCCCCCGGGCGACGGGAAGGCGCCGCCCGGCCCCCTACGCTCTTCCGCGCCCCCACCGGACGACCGCCGTGCACCACCTCGACCTGCTCCTGCTCTTCCTCCTCGTCGCCGTCACGGCGCTGACCGTCCTGGCCCAGGCGCTGCGCGTGCCGTACCCGATCCTGCTCGTGCTCGGCGGGATCGCGCTCGGCTTCGTCCCCGGCGTACCGCACGTCGAGCTGGATCCCGACCTCGTGCTGCTGCTGTTCCTGCCGCCGCTGCTCTTCCACGAGGCGTTCTTCGCGTCCGTGCGCGAGCTGCGGGCGGACGCGCGCACGATCGCGCTGAGCGCCGTCGGGATCGTGCTGGCGACGATGGCCGGCGTCGCGGTGGTGCTCCACGCGGCGGTGCCCGACCTGCCCTGGGCCGTCGCGTTCGCGTTCGGGGCGGTCGTCTCGCCGACCGACCCCCTCGCCGCCATCGCGATCGCGCGCCGCCAGGGGCTGCCCCGCCGCCTGATCGCCGTGATCGAGGGCGAGTCGCTCGTCAACGACGGCACGGCCCTCGTGGCGTACGGCACCGCGGTGGGGGTGGCGGTCGGCGGCACCTTCAGCGCGCCCGAGGCGGTCGGCGGCTTCGCCCAGGACGTCGTGGGCGGCGTGGCCGTCGGCCTGGTGGCGGCCGTCGCGGTGGGCTGGGTGCTGCGGCGGATGGACGACCCCGTCCTGCACGTCACGGTGTCGCTCGGCGCGGGCTTCGTGGCGTACCTGCCCGCGGAGCAGCTCGGCGTCTCGGGCGTGCTGGCGGCAGTCGTCGTGGGCCTGGCCACCGGGCACCGCGTCGGCGAGCTGTCGAGCCCGGCGGCGCGGCTGCAGGGCGCCGCCTTCTGGGACGTCCTCGTCTTCCTGCTGAACGCGGTGCTGTTCGTCCTGGTGGGGCTGCAGCTGCCCGGGATCCTCGAGGACCAGGACCGCTCGGCCGGCACCCTGATCGGCCTCGGCCTGCTCGTCGCGGCGACGGTGATCGCCGTGCGGCTGCTGTGGGTGCACACCGCCCCCTACGTCGTGCGGGCGCTGGACCGGCGGCCGCAGCAGGTGGCGCGCCGCGTCGGCTGGCGCCCACGGACGCTGCTGGCCTGGGCCGGCCTGCGCGGCGCGGTGTCGCTCGCGGCGGCGCTCGCCCTGCCGGCGGGCTTCCCCGAGCGCGATCTGCTCGTCTTCCTGACGGTCTGCGTCATCCTGGCCACGCTCGTCGGCCAGGGCCTGACCTTCCCGGCGCTCATCCGGGTGCTCGGCGTCGAGGACGACCCCGGCCCCCTGCGCGAGGAGTACCTGGCCCGCAAGCTCGCGGCGCGGGCGGCCGTCGACCGGCTCGAGCAGCTGCGGGCCGAGCCGTGGACGCGCGCGGACACGATCGACCGCCTGCAGGGGCTGCACGAGTTCCGCTACCGCCGGGCGGCGCAGCGCGCGGGCTGGCTGGCGGTGGAGGACGGCGACGAGGACCTGCACGAGCGGTCCCTCGCGTACCAGCGGACGCTGCGCGACGTGCTCGACACCCAGCGCGCGGCGCTCGTCGCCCTGCGGGACGAGGGTCGGGTGTCCGACGAGGTGGTGCACGCCCTGGTGCGCGAGCTCGACCTGGAGGACCAGCGGCTCGAGATCTGACCGCGGGGCCGGGTCAGCCGCGACGCGCCGTCATCGCCACGAGATACCGGCACGGCCCCGGGCCTGCGGTGCGGAAGGCGTTCGCCGTCGGGCCACCGAACGCCAGGCAGTCGCCGGCCCGCAGCCGGTGCTCCCGCGACCCCTCCGTCACGTCCAGCGCCCCGTCGAGCACCCAGACCTGCTGATGCACGTACGTCGCGGCGTCCGCCGGGTAGCGGACGCCGGCGCCCGGCGGCAGCTCCACCTCGACGAGCTCGAGCGGCGTGCCGGGCGGCGACAGGGCCCGGCGGCGCAGGCCGCTGGCCGGGTCGGTCCAGCGCGGCTGGTCGGCCGCGCGGCGCAGCCGCTGGTCACCGCCCTCGACGCGCCCCAGCAGCTCGGAGAGCGTCAGCCCGAGCGCGGCGACCAGGCGGCCCAGCAGCACGGCCGTGGGCTGCGCCTCGCCCCGCTCGACCTTGGCGATCATCGCCCGCGAGACGCCGGAGCGCTCGGCGAGGGCGGCCACCGACAGCCCCTGCGCCGCCCGGGCGTCGCGCAGCTCCCCGGCAAGGGCGGCGGTCAGATCGTCCGACGTCATGTCCACTATAGTGACAGCAAGGGACTACTATCGGAACATGCCCGTGCCGCCGCACCGCTCGATCCGCGACGCCACGCCCGACGATGCCGCGGCGTGCGCGGCGATCTACGCGCCGTACGTGAGCGACACGGCCGTCACCTTCGAGACCGACGCCCCGTCGGCGGACGAGCTGGCGGTCCGGATCGCGGCGGCGCAGCGGCGCCACGCCTGGCTCGTGCTGGAGGACGCCGGACGCGTCGCCGGCTACGCCTACGCCGGACCGTTCAAGGACCGCGCGGCGTACCGGTGGGCGTGCGAGGTCAGCGTCTACCTGGAGACCGGGCGCCGCCGAACGGGCGCCGGCCGGGCGCTGTACGCCGCCCTGCTGGCGCGCCTGGAGCAGCGCGGGTACCGCCGGGCGTTCGGCGGCATGACGCTGCCCAACCCCGGCAGCGAGGGCCTGCACCGCGCCATGGGGTTCGAGCCCGCCGGCGTCTTCCGGCGGGTGGGCTGGAAGCACGGCGCGTGGCACGACGTGGCGTGGATGGCGCGTCCGCTCGGTGCCGACGTCGACCCGCCGGCCGAGCCCCGCTGACCGGGCCGACGGGCCGCGCCGCCAGCCCGGAGGGCGCGGCCGACGTGCCGCTCAGCGCGCGGCGTCGGCGACGAGCGCGGCGATCAGGCCGTCGATCGTCGCCTCGTCCGCCTCGACCGCCGGGGTGGCGCCGATCTCGGCGAGCGCCGCGGTGGTGACGGGGCCGATCGAGACGACGCGCGTGCCCGGCCCCACCGGCAGCCGGCCGTGCGGCCCCGCCGGGTCGGCGATCCCGCCCGCGTCGGCGAGGAACCCGGCCGTGGACGCCGACGTGAACGTCACGTAGTCCACGTGCTGCAGCGCCTCGAGCGCGTCGTCGGCCAGCGGCTCGGCGACGGTCTCGTACAGCGCGACCTCGTCGACCGCGATCCCCGCGGCGCGCAGGCCGTCGGGCAGCGCGTCGCCCGCCGCGGCCGCCCGGGCGAGCAGCGCGCGCAGGGGCCGCTCGCGGCGCGACGCGTCGGCGCGGTCCCGGCCGATGAGCGCGGCGAGCGCCTCGCCCGTGTACGTCTCGGGCACGAGGTCGGCGTGCAGGCCGTGCTCGCGCAGCACCCGCGCGGTGCCGGGGCCGACGGCGGCGATCGTCGTGCCGTACAGGTCGCGCAGGTCGCGCCCGGAGCGCAGCAGCGCGGCGACGAGCTCGCGGGCACCGTTCGGTGAGGTGATCGCCAGGACGTCGACGTCGGCCAGGTCCGGCAGCTCCGCCCCGAGGGAGCGGGTGCGGATCGTCGGCGTCTCGACGACGTCGGCCCCGAGGGCGCGCAGGCGGCGGGCCAGCCCGGACGCCTGCGCGCGGGCGCGCGTGACGGCGACGGAGCGGCCGAAGAGGGGCCGGTCCTCGAACCACCGGAGCTCGTCGCGCAGGCCGGCGACGCCGCCCACGACGGTGACGGCCGGGGCCTGGATGCCGGCCTGCGCCGCGACCTCGGCGATCGTCCCCAGGGTGCCCGTCACCACGCGCTGGCCCGGCAGGGTGCCGGACTGCACGACCGCGGCGGGCTGGTCCGCGGGACGGCCCGCCGCCGTCAGCGACGCGGCGATCTGCGGCAGGCGGCGCACGCCCATGTAGAAGACGAGGGTGCCGGGGAAGCGCGCCAGGCCCTCCCAGTCGATCGTCGACTCGGGCTTGGACGGGTCCTCGTGCCCGGTGACGAACGCGACGCCGGGGGCGTGCTCGCGGTGCGTGACCGGGATGCCGGCGTAGGCGGGGCCGGCGATGCCGGCGGTCACGCCGGGGACGATCTCGTAGGGGATGCCGCGGGCGCGCAGGCGCTGGGCCTCCTCGCCGCCGCGCCCGAAGACGAACGGGTCGCCGCCCTTCACCCGCGCGACGGACCGGCCGGCGAGCGCGTGCTCGACGAGCAGCGCCTCGGTCTGGGCCTGCGGCACCTGCTTGCCGCCGCCGCGCTTGCCGACGTCGACCAGCTCGGCGTCGGGACGCGCGCCGTCGAGCGCGGTCGGCGGGATGAGCTGGTCGTAGAGGACGACGTCGACGGACGCGATGACCTCGAGCGCCCGGGCGGTCATCAGCCCGGGGTCGCCGGGGCCGGCGCCGATCAGGTAGGCGGTGCCGGGGGCCGGGGCGTCGGTCACGCGGGGCGCTCCTCTCGGTGGGGCTGCTCGGGGATGGGCGGGTGCTGGCGGCGGGCGGCCTCGAGCAGCTCGTCCGCGCCGGCGCGGCGCAGGCGCTCGGCGACGCGGGCGCCGAGGGTCTCGGGGTCCTCCCCCGTCTGCTCGTCCACGACCCAGCCCGAGCCGTCGGGCGCGCCGACGAAGCCGGCCAGCCGCAGGCCGTCGGGGGTGCGCCGGCAGTAGGCGCCGACCGCGCTGGTGCAGTCCGCTCCCAGGTCGCGGGCGACCGCGCGCTCGGCGACGAGGCAGTCCCAGGTGCCGGGGTCGTGGACGACGGCGACGGCCCGCGCGATCGCGGCGTCGTCCGCCCGGGCCTCGAGCGCCAGGGTGCCCTGGCCGGGCGCGGGGACGAAGGCGGGGCCGACGAGCGGGGCCGCGTGCGCGGGCCGGCGGCCCAGCCGCTCCAGTCCGGCGGCCGCCAGGATCACCGCGTCGACGCGGTCCGGGTGGTCGGCCGCGAGTCGGCCAAGGCGGGTGTCGACGTTGCCGCGGGTCTCGACGATCCGCAGGTCGCGGCGGGTGGCGAGCACCTGGGCGGCGCGGCGCAGGCTGGCGGTCCCCACGCGGGCGCCGTCGGGGAGCGCGTCGAGCGACTCCGCGCCGACGAGCACGTCGAGCGGGTCCTCGCGCCGCGACGCCGCGACGAGCGCCAGGCCGTCGGGGATGTCGCCGGGGACGTCCTTGGCGGAGTGGACGGCCAGGTCGACGTCGCCGGCCGCGAGCGCGCGCTCGAGCTCGGTCACCCACTTCGCCTTGTCGGGCGCCGCGCGGTGCCGGTCGCCCGTCGTGACGATCTCGACGATCTCGACCTGGTGCCCCGCGGCGCGCAGCGCGTCCGCGACGGCGTTCGCCTGGACGAGCGCGAGCGGGCTGCGGCGGCTGCCGAGCCGGATCACGATCCGGCGGCGCGGCGGACGGCGAGCGCCCGCAGGTTGTCCGGGACCGGGTCGGCCGGCGCCATCGCGTGGGGGCACGGGATCTGGGTGCGCGGCGCGTCGGCGGGCGCGGACGCGTGGTCGGGCTCGTCGAGCGCGAACAGCTCGCGCAGCACCTCGACCTGGCCGTGCGCGTCGTCGCGGTCGCGGGCCTGCTTCAGCCGCACCGTGGGCTCGTGCAGCAGCCGCTGGACGACGGTGCGCGCGGCGCGCTCCATCCGCGCGACGTCGGCCGCGCTGGCGGACTCCCAGCGGCCCTCGTTCTCGGCCAGCACCGCCTCGACGATGTCCGTCGCCCGCGTGCGCAGGTCGACGATCGTCGGCGTGATCTCCATCTGGCCCATCCAGCGCGCGAACGCGTGGATCTCCTGCTCGACGATCTCCTCGGCGATCTGCGCCTCGGATCCGCGGTCGGCCAGGTTCTGCGCCACGACGGCCTGCAGGTCGTCGATGTCGTAGAGCGTCACGCCGGGCAGGCGGCCGCACTCCGGGTCGATGTCGCGCGGGACGGCGATGTCGATGAGCACGAGCGGCCGGTCGGGGCGCGCCGCCATCACGGTCGCGAGCTCCTCGGCCTCGAGCACGGGGTGCGGCGAGCCGGTCGACGAGATGACGACGTCGGCCTCCTCGAGCTGCTCGGCCAGGTCCGTCAGCGCGCCGACGCGGCCGCCGAACCGCTCGGCCAGCGCGCGGGCGCGGTCGGCGTGGCGGTTGGAGACGAAGAGCGTCCGCACCCCCTGGGCCGCGAACGCCTGGGCCGTCAGCTCGGCCGTCTCGCCGGCGCCGATGATCATGACCTTGCGGTCCTCGAGGTGCCCCACCCGCTCGGCGGCCAGGTCGACCGCGACGGAGGCGACGCTCGTCCGGCGCTCGGAGAGCGTCGTCTCGGTCCGCACCCGCTTGCCGGTGCGCAGCGCGGCCTTGAACAGCCGGTTGAGCATCGGCCCGGTGGTGCCGCGGTGCAGCGCCGTCTCGTACGCGCGCTTGACCTGGCCCTGCACCTCGTACTCGCCCAGGACCATCGAGTCCAGGCCGCTCGTCACGCGGTACAGGTGCCGCGCCGCGTCGCAGTTGCGCGGCGCGTAGACGAGGTTCGCCAGCTCCGTCGGCCGGATCCGCGAGCTCTTCGCGATCGAGCGCAGCAGCTCGCCCTCGGCCTCGACCGGGTCGCCGACGACCAGGTAGACCTCGGTGCGGTTGCACGTCGAGAGGATCGCGGCCTCGTTCACGTCCGGGGAGGCGTGCAGGTCGGCGAGCATCCGCTCGAGCTGCGTCTGCGTGACGGAGAGGCGCTCGCGGACGGCGACGGGCGCCGTCTTGTGCGAGAGCCCGAGGACGAGCAGCTCGTTCACCGGCGTGCCCCCAGGGCGTTCGGGTCCTCCGCCGCCACGGCGGTCGGGGGGCCGGGGACCGTCGTCGCGTGGTCCGCGGCCTGGTCCAGCCGCTCCTCGAGCGCCTCGAGCCGGCGCGCGGAGTCGCGCACGCGCAGCGCCACGATCGCCAGGTAGGCGAGCAGCACGACGCCGACGACGACGACCGCCGCGACGACGTAGGCGGGGCTGCCGGAGTCGGAGGCCTGGGCGAGGAGAGCGGGTGCGTGCACGGGCGGGGGCTTCGGGGTCGCGGCCGGCTAGAGGGTGACGGGGGACGAGGCACGGGCCACGAGCGGCACGGCGTCCTCGCCCTCGACGCGGCGCTGCAGCTGCCGCAGGCGGATCCGCGTGCTCTTGTGGACGAGCTCGAGGTGCCAGAGCGTCACGAAGACGGCGATCAGCGCGAGCACGGAGAGGGCGAACGCGACGCCGGCGGTGCCGGGCAGGTTGGAGCCCGGGTCGTTCAGCGGCTGCGGGTGCAGCAGGTTCGTCGTCATCCGCACGACGCCGAAGCAGACCGGGGCGAAGATGCCCGCGGAGACGGCGAAGACGGACGCCGTGCGCGCCTGGCGCTCCGGGTCCTCGATCGCGAACCGCATCGGCTGGTACGTCGCGTAGAGCAGGAAGATGATGAGGAAGGTGACGAGCACGGGCTCGCCCCAGTCCCACCACTTGCCCCACGCGGCCTGGCCCCAGATGCCGCCGGTGACCAGGGCGATCACGCAGAAGATCTGCCCCAGGTGGATCGCCACGTAGGCGCGCAGGTCGTCGAGCGGCCGGTCGCTCTTCAGGTGCTGCCAGCCGAAGAACGCGCCGGCGACGAAGGCGACGAGCGTGACGATCGCGAACGCGGGGTGCAGGTACGTCAGGCGCTGACGCAGGCCCTCGGTCGCGTCCGTCGGCGCGATCACGGCCGCGAACAGGATCCACACCACCACGATGGCGGCGGTCGCGAGCGTCAGGGGGAGGAGGCGACGGGCGTAGGGCATCGTCGGAGGGCCGGTCAGTCCTCGACGATGCCGTCGGAGACCGCCCAGCAGACCAGCAGGAACACCCCATCGTACAGGGCCAGCCCCAGCCACCACCGCCCCTCCGGATCCTCCGCCGGGGACAGGAGCAGCGGCGCGATCGCCTCGGACGCCAGCGCCACGAGCGGGATCAGCAGCGGCACCGCCAGGAGGGGGACGAGCAGCTCGCGGGAGCGCGCCGCGGCGGCGATCGCGCCGACGAGCGCCCCCGTGACGGCGATGCCTAGGTCGCAGAGGACCACGCCGGCCGCCACCCGCGGGATCGCCGAGGCGTCGAGCCCCTCGCCGAGCAGGAGGAACGCGAACGCCGGGACTGCCACGACGTGCAGCGCGAGCAGGAACGACCAGAGCGCCAGGCCCTTGGCGGCGACGAGCGCCGAGGCCGCCGCCGGGGTCAGGCGGAAGGCGTCCAGGCCGCCCTCGTCCTCCTCGGCCGCCCACAGCCGACCGATGCCCAGCAGGGCCGCGAGCAGCGTCGTGACGAGCAGCACGCCCGCGGCGAGCGGGCCCGCGATCGAGCCGTCCTGCAGGCCGAAGCGGAAGAGGACGAACGCGCCGATGCTGAACAGCAGCATCGTCGGCAGCACCTGCGGCGCGCGGCGCTCGCGGCGCCACTCCAGCGCCAGCAGCGTCCGGACGTCGGCGACCCAGGCGCTCACCGGTACAGCGCCCCGATCTCGGCGTCGGTGATCCCGGCGGGCGCGGCCAGCAGCGCGGGCGCGCCGTCGCGCAGCCCCAGGACCAGGTCGGCCTCGGCGAGCGCGGCGTCGGGGTCGTGACCGGCGACCACGCGCGTGCGCGGCGGGCGGCCGTCGCCGGCGGGCCGCGGGCCGAGCAGGGCGCCCAGGTCGGCGGTGCCGGCCGGATCCAGGTTGGCGAGCGGCTCGTCCAGGAGCAGCAGCTCGGGGTCGGCGAGCAGCGTCGCGGCCGCCGCCGTGCGCTGGGTCAGGCCGCGCGAGAGCGCATGGACCGGGAACGCGGCGCGGCGACGCAGGCCGCAGGCGTCGAGCAGCGCGTCCACGCGGGCGGTCACGGCGCGCGGCCCGCCGACGCGCAGCAGGCGGGCGCGGTGCTCCAGGTTCTCCCGCACGGACAGGTCGCGGTAGAGCATCGGCTCGTGCGCCAGGTACCCCACGCGCCCGCGGACGGCGGACCGCTCGCCCGGCAGGCGGCGGCCGAGGACCACGCACGTGCCGCGCGAGGGCCGCATCAGCCCGGCCAGCACGCGCAGCAGCGTGGACTTGCCGGCGCCGTTCGGGCCCAGCAGCGCGAGCGTCGCGCCGACCGGGACGTCCAGCGTCAGGTCGCGCAGCACCAGGCGCTCGCCGCGCCGGCGCACGAGCGCCTCCAGGTGGATCGCGGGGTCCGGGCCCGCTGCGGCGCTCGACATCGACGGAGGAGCCTACGCCGGACGGCGTCGGCGGCGCGGTCGGCGGACCGGCGGGGGGGGCCGGCGGGGGCGGGCCGGCGGGGGGGGGCGGATCGGCGGGGGCGGGCCGGTGGGGGCGGGCCGGACGCTGGGGCCGGAGGCGAAGGGCGACCGGGACCGCGGGCGGGCGGGACGGGACGGGACGGCGGGGGCGGGACGGACGCTGGGGCCGGAGGCGAAGGGCAACCGGGACCGCGGGCGGGCGGGACGGGAGGCGAGGGGCGAGGGGGCCGGGACGGCGGCCGGACGCGAGCCGGGAGCGGCGGGGCGCCACGGCGTATCCTTCGCCGCGATGGCCCGCCGCGCCCCCGACCCCGCCGACGCCCCCAAGCAGCGCAGCCGCCTCTTCTGGGTCTGCGTCCTCGTGCTCGTCGAGGTCATGGTCTGGACCGTGCTGTCCGTGGTCGGCGTGTCCGAGACGATCGCGACGGTGGTCGCCCTCGCCGTCGGCGTCGTCCTGGTGCTCAGCCTGCGCGACCGCATCTGGGGCGACGACTGGCGCGACCGGATCGCCGCGGAGCGGCAGCGCAACCAGCGCCGCTAGGCCCGCTCGCGGGCGGTCCGACGGACCGCCGTACACACCATCCGGTCGTTCGGCCACGGCGAGCGCGACCGCGCCAATCGGCCTACGGTCCGGCCCCGTGCGGCCGATGACGGTGCCATGACCGTCGTCCACCGCGATCTCGGAACCCAGTACGACGGCGCGATCCTGGAGCTCCTGCTCGACGACCGCGCGGACGTGCTGATCCTCGATCCCGCGAACTACCGCCGCTACTGCCTCGGCGTCGGCTTCCACGCCTACGGCGGCCACGGGCTGCACACGCCGCTGCGGCTGCCGCTGCCCGGGGCCGGGCACTGGCACGCCGTCGTGACGACCGCCGACCCGTTCGCCGAGGACGCCGAGGCGATCCGCGTGCGGCGGCCGCTCGCGCCGGTGCCGGGCGCCGGCCGGGCGCCGGGTCGTGCGGCCGCGACGCCGGCCGCCGCGGCGAGCGTCCCGCTCGCCGCGTAGCGCGTCGATTCCGGGTCCAGTTCGCCGACCGGCCCTCAGACCGAACGCGCCACCCGGGCGGGACGTGTTCCGGCTTGGGTCCGCTCACCGGCCCTCAGACCGAACGCGCCGGCGGGGCGGGACGTGTTCCGGGTCAGGTCCGCCTACCGGCCCCCAGACCGAACGCGCCAGCGGGGCGGCACGTGTTCCGGATCAGGTCCGCCCACCGGCCCTCACACCCCACGCGCCACCCGGGCGGGACGCGTTCCGGATCAGGTCCGCCCACCGGCCCTCACACCGAAACACGCCGGCCGGCCGCCACGCGTTCCGGGTCAGGTCCGCCCACCGGCCCCCAGACCGAACGCGCCAGCGGGGCGGCACGTGTTCCGGATCAGGTCCGCCCACCGGCCCTCACACCCCACGCGCCACCCGGGCGGGACGCGTTCCGGATCAGGTCCGCCCACCGGCCCTCAGACCCCACGCGCCGGCCGGGCGGGAGGTGTTCCGGCTCAGGTCCGCCCGCCGGCCCTCGGACCGAACGCGCCGGCGGGGCGGGAGGTGTTCCGGATCAGGTCCGCCCACCGGCCCTCGGACCGAACGCGCCGGCCGGGCGGGACGTGTTCCGGATCAGGTCCGCCTACCGGCCCTCAGACCGAACGCGCCGGCCGGCCGCCACGTGTTCCGGCTCAGGTCCGCCCACCGGCCCTCAGACCGCACGCGCCGGCCGGCCGCCACGCGTTCCGGCTCAGGTCCGTCTACCGGCCCTCACACCGAACGCGCCGCCCGGGCACCCGGCTCTCGTCCCGCCCCCCTCACCCGCCGCCCGCGCGGCACGCCCGCGCGTAAGCCGCCGGCGTCACGCCCACCTGCGCGCGGAAGTCGCCCGTCAGGTGGGCCTGGTCGGCGTAGCCCAGGGCGTGCGCCAGGCCGGCCAGGTCGGCGTCGGGGTCGGCGGCGATGCGCTCCGTCGCCTCGTGCAGGCGGTGCCGGCGCAGCACCCACTTGGGTCCGACGCCGACGAGGTCCCGGAAGAGCCGCTGGAGCGTCCGCTCCGAGACGCCGTGGTCGCGGGCGATCGCGCCGACGCGGGTCTCGGGCGGCCGGGCCAGCATGTCCGCCACGACGGCGCGGAGGAGGACGTAGGCCGGGTCGGCGGCCGGCGCGCGCGCCCGCAGGAACGCGGTGACCGCGTCCGTGACCGCCGCGGCGTCGGGGACGGCCGCGAGGATCTCGGCCTCGAGCCGTCGGCCGTCCGGGCCCAGCGCCTCCTCCAGCGTGAGCACGGCGCCGCGGAGCGCGGGCGGCGCCACCCGCGACCACGCCGCGAAGGCGCCGGGGCGGAACTTCGTGCCGATCGCGCACCCCGCGCCGCCCAGCCGACGGGCGTCGACGCCAGCCGGCACCCCGTGCACCCGCACGATCCCGTCGTAGGCGACGAGGTTGACGCACGGGTGGGGCAGCACCCGCTGCACGTGCTCCGGGCGCCCGCACAGGTCCCAGCGGGTGACCCAGTGCCGCTCGATCCGGTCCGCCAGGTCGGGGTGGGGCGCGTGCCGCTCGAGGACGAACGCCGCGCGGGCCGCGGCCGGCTCCAGGACGCCGCGCGTGCTCGCGGTCGGCGCGTCGGCGGACCCGGGCGGAGCGGGGCGGCCCGGGCCCGTCGGCGCCGCGCCCGCGGACTCCCGGCGGACGGTCGCCCCCGCCGCCGGCGACGTGACGGGAATCTCCAAGACGTCGCCGCCGGGGCCTGGCACGGTGCGGAGCATGCCAACCCTCGCCCGTCACGTCGAGTTCACCGCGCGCCCCGGGAGTGGGGACGAGCTGGAGGCCGCGCTGCTGCGGGCCGCCGAGGGCCTGCAGGGCCGTCCGGGGCTCGAGGCGTGGATCGTCAGCCGGGTCGAGGGCTCGCCGGACGTCGTGGTGGTCGACGAGCGCTGGACGGACGCGGCGGCGATGGACGCGGCGCTCCCCGAGCCGGGCGACGAGGCCCTCGCCGCGGTGATGGCGGCCCTCGACCCGGAGACGCCGCCGCGGCGGCTCGACCTGCGCCCCGCGGGCGGCCCCGGGCTGCTGCCGCCGCCGCGCCCCGGCGTCACGCACGCGTCGCTGCTGGACGCCGAGGACCAGGCCGCCGCGCACGGCTTCGGGGCGCAGGGCGCGTCGCGCTTCCCGGCGGGGCTGCTCGGCCTGGAGCGGACCGGGATCGGGCACCACCGCATGCCGGCCGGCGCCCGCAGCGCGTTCGGGCACCGGCACGCGACGGCGGAGGAGGTCTACGTCGTGCTCGCCGGCTCGGGGACGGCGGCGGTCGGCGAGGAGACCGTCGCGCTGGCGGTCCACGACGCCCTGCGCGTGGCGCCCGACGTCGCGCGCGCGTTCGAGGCGGGGCCGGACGGGCTCGAGCTGCTGGCCGTCGGACCGCGGCACCCCGGCGACGGCGAGGTCCTGCCCGGCTGGTTCGGCGACTGAGCGGCGGCCGACGCCGACGCCGGTACCGCCGGCCCCGGCCCGGCCCGACCCGGCCCGTCCCGACCGATTTCGTCCCGGCCCGTCCCGACCGATCCCGTCCCGGCCCGTCCCGGCCCGTCCCGGCCCCGCCCCGCCCGGTCAGCGGGATCGACCCCGGCCGCGTCCGGCCGCCCGGCGGGGCCGGCTTCGCCCCGGCCGCCCGTGCGCCCCGCCCCGCTGGCGGCCGAACCTACAGGCACTGAAAGGAGCTCCTCTACCATGGGGTGGTGAGCACCGCCAACGACCTCGACGTCCCGCCCCGCGCGTCCGGGGGCGGGGACGGCGACGACGCGTCCGGCCCGGCGCTCGGACTGTCCCGCGAGACGATCACGCGGGCGCTGGCCGAGCTGCGCAAGCACCACGCCGAGCACGGCCACCCCGACGAGGGGCTGCGCGAGCGCAAGAAGCGGCTGACGCGCCAGGCGATCTCGGACACCGCCACCTGGCTGTTCTGCGAGCGCGGCTTCGACGCCGTGCGCGTGTCCGAGGTGGCCGAGGAGGCGGGCGTCTCCGAGAAGACGGTGTTCAACTACTTCCCGACGAAGGAGTCGCTCGTCTTCGACCGCGAGGAGGAGGTGCTGGCGGGCATGCGCCGCGCCCTCCTCGCCCGGCCCGCCGACGTCTCGCCCATCCAGGCGATGCTCGGGTTCATCGAGGAGGAGTGCCGCTCGCTCGCCGCCCTGGGCGACGAGTTCGTGCCGCTGTTCCGCGCCTTCGTCACCCTCGTGGACGAGACCCCCGCGCTGCGCACCGCCCACCGCGCGATGACCTCGAAGCTCGTCGACGTGGCGCGCGAGGCGCTCGCCGAGCGCGCCGGGGTCGACCCGCGCGACCCCGAGCCCTACGTCGCCGCGAAGGCGCTCGTCAGCCTGTGGGACCTGCAGCTGCGCTCCCGGGAGCGGCACCTGCAGGACGGGACGTCGCTCGCCGAGCTGCAGGACCGGGTGCTCGAGGACACGCGCCGCGCCGCCCGGCTGCTCGACACCGGCCTGTGGTCGTTCAACTCGATGGTCCAGGGCGCCCGCACGCGGGACCAGTTCGCCGACGCCGCCGCGGCCGCGAACGAGGCGCGGGTGCAGGTGCTCGAGGCGCTGCGCCAGGCGAAGACCGCCTGGATGGACGCCCAGCGCGCCGCGGGCGAGCTCGGCGGCGAGCTGGGCGAGGCGATGAAGGAGGAGCTCCGCGCGCAGAAGGCCGCGATGAAGCAGGAGCTCCTGGCGCAGAAGGCCGCGTTCCGGGACGAGCTGCCCGGCGACGGGGAGTGTGGTCGTGAGGCGTAAATGCTCACGCCCTCGGCGCCCTGGGGACCATCAGACGAGCACTGACGAACAGATTCAGGCGCCCCTCGCGTCCGCTAGACGTGCTGCGACTCACCTGCGTCAGCCGGACGTATTCACGTGCTTCCACAGCACGTCGCCATTCGGCCAGACGGGATAGGCGCGGCCTGTGCAGGGTGTACGTTCGGCGCCGTGCCCGGGTACAGCTTGAACATCAACAGGCTCATCGCCGCGGATTGCGACCTCGTGGGCCCAGTCGCGAAGAGCATCGAACGCACATGGTGGGCGCCGCGTGACCGTGTCGGCAATACGCAGGCCGAGATCGCGTCATCGATCGGTGGGACCATGCCGCAGGACCGGCTGTCCCTCCTGCAAAACGGCAAGGCGCTCCCGAAGAGCGTTACCGATGCGGAAATTCGGCAGGCGTTCGCGGCCGTTGCCCTCGGCCCTGCCCTGGTGGGCGGTGCGGGCGGGCTCGCCAGCGTTGTCGGGTGTTGGCGCGACAACGGCTGGACCTGATGCGTTCACGGCTCCAGCGGCTGATGCGCCGCACGGCCGCAGACCCTGGCTCTGCGGCGACCGGCCTCTGGGAGAAGGAGACGCCCAAGGTCGATCGCGATGGCCGGCCCGGCGACTCTCCGGATGCGATCGCGCCGGCCGACGCCGTCGCCCAGGAGGCGGCCCGCCCCACGCATCAGGTCGTGCCTGAAAAAACCCTTGCCGAACTCAGCCGGCAAGCCGACATCTACAGCCGCATCGGCATCGCGCTGGTGCTCGCAGGCTCACTGGCATCGGTTGCCTTCCTCGTCGCTTCATGGCACGCGACCATCCACCACATCGATGCGCTCAACCGCGCCAAAGCGCATTCGGAGATGCTTGTCTTGCTGCTAGCGCGAGGCATCGCGTTCGGAAGTCTTGGCGTATTCGCCATCACAGCGATCTTTTTGTTCGCTCGCGCATGCCTGGATCAATCCGCCCGTTTCCGCAAGCGTTGGTTCAGCGCACCCGTCTTCAACGAGGCCATGCGCGTATATGTCGCGCAACAGGACCACACGGTGTCGGCAGCCGACGTCATCGCACTCTTTGACGCGTGGAACAGAGCGGTGGAATCCCCCTTCGCCAGCATGGCCTTCAAGAGCAGAAGACAGCAGGCGTCGGTGTCCTTGGCGAACCTCCACGCACGAGTCGGGGAAGCCGACAAGGCTGCGACGCAACGGACGGATGCTTGAGGCGCGAACGCGTCAAGCACCCGCCACGGCGCTCACGCCCGAGCGCGGCGCTTCACGCCGGCGCTCAGGCCTGCGCCAGCCGCTCCTCGGCGGTCCGCTGCGCGTCGATGATGATCTCCATCACGCGCTGCTCGTTCCCGTCGCGCAGCAGCTGCAGCGGATCCTCGGGACCGTTGACGATGCCCTCGAAGAAGACCTTGCGGTCCTGGTACGTCGGCAGCGTGCCCTTCGCCCAGCCGCGGACCTCGTTGAGGAGGACCGCCATGCGGGCGTACTCCTCGCCGAACAGGTCCGAGACCTCCTTCTTCATCCGCTTCGCGAGCGCGGGCGACGCGCCGGCGGTCGAGATCGCGATGGCGAGCGGGCCGGTGCGGACGATCGCGGGCAGGATGAAGTTGCACAGCGGCGGGACGTCGACGATGTTCGCGAGCATCGCCCGCTCCTCGGCATCGTTGTAGATGTCGATGTTCGTGTCGGTGTCGTCCGTGCAGGCGATGACGAGGAACTTGCCCTCCAGGTCGCCCTTCTCGTACTCGCGGCGGATCCACGTGATCGACCCCTCCTCGGCGAGCGCCGCGACCTCGGCGTGGACCTCGGGCGAGATGACGACGACGTCGCCGTCGCAGGCCAGCAGGCCCTCCGTCTTCTCCAGGCCGAGCTCACCGCCGCCGACGACGAGGCACTTGCGGCCCCGCAGCTTCAGGCAGGCGATGTAGAAGGGCGTGTCCAGCATGTCCTGGACGCACGTCTGGTCGCAGATCCCGCGCTTGAACTGGCAGACGCACTCCTTCCCGGCGTAGGCGGCAGCAGGCATACGGACAGAGTAGCCAGGCGCGGTCCGCGGCCCGCCGGGCCGCTACCCTCGGTCGCGTGCGCACGCCGGCCGAGACCGTGGGGGCCAACCTGCGCCGGCTGCGGCTCGCCCGCGGCCTGTCGCTCGTCGATCTGGGCCGCGCCGCCGGGGTGGCCAAGGGCACGCTGACCGCGCTGGAGGGCGGCCGCGGCAACCCGACGGTCGAGACGCTGCAGGCGCTGAGCCGGGCGCTCGGCGCGACGCTCGCCGACCTGGTCGGCGACGTGCCCGAGCCGGGCCCCCGCGTCGTCCGCTCGGCGGACGGCACGCCCGCCGAGGGCTGGGCGATGCCGGCCACCTTCGTCCACGCCGCGCACCTGGGCGCGTCCGTCGCCGAGCTGTACCGCGTGAGCTGGGAGCAGGGCCGGGTGCACGCGTCGCCGCCGCAGCCGCCGGGGACGATGGAGCAGGTGTACGTCCTGGCGGGCACCGTCGACGTGGGGCCCGAGGACGCGCCCGTCCGCCTGGGCGCCGGCGACTTCGCCCGGCTGGACGGCCGCGGCCCGCACCGCTACGCCGCGGTCGGCGGCCCCGCCCGCGGGCTGATCACGCTGCTCTTCCCCGCGCTGCCCGCGGGCCTGCCCCCGCGGGCGCCGCAGAGCGCTGCCCCGCACCGGCCGCCGCTGCCGCCGCGCCCGGGACGCCCGACGCCGCCGCAGGTGCCGGTGCGCGGCGTGCGGCCCGGGATGCGGCCGCCGGCGGGCCGGACGCCCCCGGGCCGCGGGTAGGCGCGGGAGGGCCAGGCGCCGGCGTGCGCCGCGCGCCGGGGCCGCCCGCGTGGCGGGCGACGCCCACGGCGCGACCGCCGGGGCCCCGCGTCGCCGCCGACCGCTACGGCTCGCGTCGCCGCGCCCGGCGCGCGGCCGCCAGCCGGTCCAGCAGCGTCCGCTCGTGCGGGGCGGGCCGCAGGAAGCGCGTGTCCTCGAGCCCGGCGGGCAGCAGCTCCTGCGGGCTGACGCCGCCCGGCTTGGGGTGCGGGTAGTCGTACGCCCCCGGATCCGCGCCGTCGCTGATCTTGCCGCGCAGGTACGGCGGCGGGGCGCTCACGCCGTGCTCCTCGATGTGCGCGAGCGCGTCGTTGATCGCGCGGTACGCGGCGTTGCTCTTCGGCGCCAGCGCCAGGCGGATCGTGGCGTGGGAGAGCGCGATGCGGCACTCCGGCATCCCGATCCGGTCGACGACCTCGGCGGCGGCGATCGCGATCGGGAGCGCCTGCGGGTCGGCCAGGCCGACGTCCTCGCTGGCGGAGACGACCAGGCGGCGGGCGACGGTCCGCGGGTCCTCGCCGGCGGCGAGCATGCCGGCCAGGTAGTACACGGCGGCGTCCGGGTCGCTGCCGCGGATGCTCTTGATGTACGCCGAGAGCAGGTCGTGTGGCTGGTCGGGCCCCGCGGTGACGACCGCGCGGTCGAGCGCCGCACCGGCCTGGCGGCGGGTGATGCGGACCGGCCCGGCCGGCCGCGCGGTGGGCGCGTCGACGTCGCCGGTCATCGTCGCCGCGCCGGCGCGGGCCAGCGCCGCCGCGGCCTCGAGGGCGCCGAGCGCGGTGCGGGCGTCCCCCGCGCTGCGCGTGGCGAGCAGCTCGAGCGCGTCGTCGTCGGCGACCACCTCGGGGTCGCCGTCGGCGTCCGGATCCCGGTCGAGGGCCCGCCGCTCGATCGCCCGGCGCAGCAGCACGAGCACGTCGTCGGTGTCGAGCGCGCGCAGGCGGTAGACGCGCAGGCGGGAACGCAGGGCGGGGCTGACCGCCGCCCACGCCGGCTCCGTCGTCGCGGCGATCAGCGTGACGAGCCCCTCCTCGACCGCGGGCAGCAGCGCGTCCTGCTGCGTGCGGTTGAAGCGGTGGATCTCGTCGATGAACAGGACCGTCGGCGTGCCGGTGGCCTCGCGCCGCTGACGGGCGAGCTCGAGGGCGGCGCGCACCTCGGCCTTGCCCGCGTCGACGGCCTGCAGCCGCTCGACGGCGGCGCCCGCGGCGTCGGCGACGATCCGCGAAAGCGTCGTCTTGCCGGATCCGGGCGGGCCGTGCAGCAGCATCGCGTGCGGCATCCGCGCGTCGATGGCCGCCCGCAGCGGCCGGCCGGGGCCGAGCAGGTCCTCCTGCCCGACGACGTCCTCGACCACGCGCGGGCGCATCCGGGCGGCGAGCGGCGCGTCCGGCGGCGGGACGTCGGCGCCCGGCGCGGCGCCGCCGTCGGGATCGGGGGTGAAGAGCCGGTCCACCCGTCCCAGGATCGCAGAGGGGACCGGCGCGTCAGGTGCCGCGGGACGGCCTGCGGCCGGGGGCGCGGGACGGGCTACGGCCAGGGGCGCGGGACGCCTACGGCCAGGGGCGCCGGAGGCTCGGGGGCCGGGGCGCAGGACGACCGGGGCGCGTGACGTCAGTCCGACCCGTCAGGCGTGCCGGCCCGCCCCGTCAGGCGTCCGGCTGCTCGCCGCGCGCGGGGCGGCGGCGCCACGCGCGGACGAGGAAGAACAGCGCGACGAGGACGACGACGCCGACGGCCGGCTTCGAGATCGGCCCGACCGCGGCGCCGACGTTCTCCCACTCCGCCCCGAGCAGGTAGCCGGCGCCGATGAGCAGGAAGTTCCAAAGCGCGGACCCGATCAGCGTCCACAGCAGGTACTGGGCGCGCGGCATCTTGAACAGGCCGGCGGGCAGCGACACGACGCTGCGCACCCCGGGGATGCAGCGCGCGACGAGCACGACGATCGGCCCGCGGCGCGCGAACCACCGCTCGGCCCGGTCCAGCTGCGCCGGATCCAGGCGCGCGCGCCGTGCGAAGCGCTCGACGAAGGGCCGGCCGCCCCAGCGCGCCGCCTCGTAGAGCGCGACGGCGCCGAGCACGGAGCCGGCCGTCGCGGCGAGCAGGACGAGCGGGAACGAGAAGTCCCCGCGCTCGACGAAGTAGCCCGCCAGCGGCAGCACGGCCTCGGACGGGATCGGCGGGAAGACCGTCTCGAGGAGCATCAGCAGCGCCACGCCGGCGTAGCCGAGCTCGCGGAGCGCCTCGGTGAACGAGAGGGCGAGCGGGAAGGTCGGGGTCATGGACGCCGGCGCTGGGTCATGGCCCCGCCACCCTAGACGCCCCGGGTCCGGGTTGGCGCGTCGACGCTCACAGTGCGGGGGCGGGACGAGGGAGGGCCGGCGGCACCGCGGGCCGGCGTGCCGTGGACCTCGTGCGCGGCCGGCGGGTGGGCCGGGCGCCGCCGCGGGCCGGGGTGCCATGGACTCCGTGCGCGGCCGGCGGGGGCCGGGGGCCGCCGCGGGCCCGGGTGCCGCGGACCTCGTGCGCGGCCGGCGGGTGGGCCGGGGGCCGCCGCGGGCCCGGGTGCCGCGGACCTCGTGCGCGGCCGGCGGGTGGGCCGGGGCCCCCGCGGGCCGGGGTGCCGCGGGCCACGTGCGCGGCCGGCGGGGAGCCGCGGGCCGGGGGCCGCCGCGGGCCGAGGGCCGCGGTAGTCCGGGTGAGCCTCGGACTGTGCGCGCGCCGAGCCCGGAGGCCTCAGCGCTCCCGCCCGCCGCCCGCCGGCGACGGCGCGCCGTACCAGGAGCGGCGCCAGCCGTTCATCCGCCGGATCTCGCGCTCCTGGGCGCGCACGATGCGGCGAGCCAGCCCCTGCAGCCGCGGGTCGGTGCCCTGCTCCAGCTCGGCGCGGGCCATGCGGATCGCCCCCTGGTGGTGCGGGACCATCGCGTCGATGAACGCCCGGTCGTAGGGCCGCGCGCGCTGCAGGGCGGCCATGTCCATCGACATGCCCGTCTCGTCCGGCGTCAGGCCGAGGGTCTCGGCGTCCTCGGCCATCGCGTCGTGGTCGCCGTGGTCGTGGCCGGCACCGGCCCCACCGCCGGCGCCGGGATGGACCCGCAGCTCGCCGGCCAGGGCGCGCAGCTCGGCGATCTCGGCGCGCTGGTCGCGGACGACGTCCGCCGCCAGGGCGCGCAGCGGCGCGTGCGTCGCCCGCCGCCCCGCGTCCCGCGCCATCGCGACCGCCATCTCGTGGTGGGGGACCATCTGGCCGACGAACGCGCGGTCGACGTCGCTCACGCGCGCCGTCGACTCGGCCGTCGTGGCGCCCTGCCCGTGCTCGCCGGCGGCCTGGCCGCCGCAGCCGGCGGCGGGGACGACCAGGGCGAGGGCGAGCAGCGCGGCGGCGCGGGGCCGCGGGTGCAGGAGCGGGCGCATGCCCGAGGGCTACCCGGTGCGGGCGCGCCGCACGCGGGGGGGGGCGCGCCTCCCGCCGCGTTCCGGCTCAGGGCCGCGGGCCGGACCTCAGCCGGAGCACGATCCGCCGCCCCGCCGCGTTCCGGCTCAGGGCCGCGGGCCGGACCTCAGCCGGAGCACGATCCGCGGCCCGGCCGCGTTCCGGCTCAGGGCCGCCGGCCGGACCTCAGCCGGAACACGATCCGCCGCCCCACCGCGTTCCGGCTCGGGGCCGCGGGCCGGACCTCAGCCGGAACACGATCCGGCCGCCCGCCGCGTTCCGGCTCAGGGCCGCGGGCCGGACCTCAGCCGGAACACGATCCGGCCGCCCGCCGCGTTCCGGCTCAGGGCCGCGGGCCGGACCTCAGCCGGAGCACGATCCGCCGCCCGGCCGCGTTCCGGCTCAGGGCCGCGGGCCGGACCCCAGCCGGAACACGATCAGGCGGCCCGGCCGCGGCCCGACCCGCCACCACCGCCCGCCCCCCGCATCCCCCGTACCGGCGGACCGCGTGCGCGCGCGGAGTACCGTGGGTACAGGTCCC
The DNA here is from genome assembly GCF_017916475.1 of Patulibacter sp. SYSU D01012. GTDB lineage: Bacteria > Actinomycetota > Thermoleophilia > Solirubrobacterales > Solirubrobacteraceae > Patulibacter. The sequence continues at coordinate 518,179 of NZ_JAFMTB010000001.1, read as the reverse complement.
TCGACCCGAGAGTCGCCCGTGCCGAGCACCGCCGCCAGCCTTCCGCCGACCCCCGACACGGCCGCCCCGACGGCCGTGATGGAGCGTCCGCACGCGAGCCCGGACGGGCTGTTCGACGACCACGCCATGATCCGCCGGGTGCACCGCGAGCGCGCGGTCGTCCTCCACGGGCCCCGGGCGCTGCTGCTGCAGGCCAGCCACCCGCTCGCGTTCGCCGGGTTCTGGGGCACCACCGCCGCGAAGGAGCCGGAGAAGGCGTACCCGCGACTGCAGCGCACGGCCGAGGCGATGGCGACCGCCGTCTTCGGGTCCGAGGAGGCCGCCGAGACGATGGGCCGCCGCATCCGCGCGGTGCACGGCAAGGTCCGCGGCACGCTGCCGCACGCCGCCGGGCCGTGGCCCGCGGGCACCGAGTGGCGGGCGGACGATCCCGAGCTGCTGCTGTGGATCCTGGCGGCGCTCGTCGACTCGGCGCTCGTCGTCTTCGAGCGCTTCGTGCGGCCCCTGCGGCCCGAGGAGCGGGACGCGTTCTGGCGCGACTACCGCCGCGTCGGCGAGCTGTTCGGCCTGCGGCAGGAGGACATGCCGCAGACGATCACCCAGTTCGACGCGTACGTCGCCGAGATGCTCGCCTCCGACCGCATCGAGGTCATGCCGGAGGCGCGCGCCGCTGGCCGCCGCATCGTCCTCTCCCCGCCGGTCCCGCTGCCGTTCCGCCCCGCGCTCGAGCTGGCGAACGAGGTGACGGCGTCGCTGCTGCCGCCGAAGGTGCGCAAGGGCTTCGGCCTGCGCTGGGACCCGGCGCGCGACCTCGCCGTCAGCGCCGTCGGCACCTGGTCGCGGCTGCTGCTGCGCCCCGTGCTGCCCACGGCACTGGCCTGGACGCCGCACGGCCGTCCCGCCCCGCTGGCCTGACCCCGGCCTCGCGCCTAGAGGAGCGCGCGGAGCGCGGCCCGCAGCTCGGCCGCTCCCGCCCCGCCGAGGGCCGCCGTGAAGTCGCGCTCCACGGCGAGCGAGACGTCCTCCGCCCGGCGGAAGAGCGCCCGCCCGTCCGCCGTGGCCTCGAGGACGTTGCGGCGCCGGTCCTCGTCCGACGGGCGGCGCGCGACGGCCCCCATCCGCTCGAGCGCGTCGACGACGGCCACCATCGACGTGCGGTCGACGCCGAGCAGCGTCGCCGTCTCCTGCTGCGACCGCGCGGCGCCCCCGACGATCACGCGCAGCACGCCGAGCTCGCGGCTCGTCAGGCCCAGCGGCGCGAGCGCCTCGTCCGTCCGCCGCTCGAGCTCGAGGTGCGCGTGCTTGAGCAGGTACCCGACGACCTCGTCGTGACGCCGGACCCCGTCGCGCTGGTCGGTGCGGGGAATCGCCATTCCCCGAGCTTACCGCTACGCTGATCGTCAGCGCTACTGATCATCAGCACCAAGACGAAAGACGCGCATGATCCTCATCACCGGCGGTTCCGGCTTCATCGGCTCGCACGTCGTCCGCGCCCTCGCGGACCGCGGCGTCGCCTCCGTCCTGCTCCAGCGGCGCTCGGCCGACGTCCCGCAGCACCTGACCGACCTGCCCGTCGCGGCTGCCGCCGAGCAGGCCGACGTGGCGGACCTGGACGCGCTCCGCGCGATCGCCCGCCGGCACCCGCTCACCGGCATCGTGCACCTGGCCGGCTACCCCGCCCCGGGCGACCCCGTCGACGGCGTGACCTCGACCGAGCGCCTGACGCACGGGCTCGCGAACGTGGTCCGCGTGGCCGCCGAGCACGACCTCCGGCGGGTCACCGTCGCCAGCACGATCGGGGTCTACGGCGGCCTCCGCCACGAGGGCCCGCTCACGGAGGACCTCCCCGTCCGGCTGTCCGCCCCGCACCCGATCCCGCGCTGGAAGAAGATCACCGAGCTGCTGACCGAGCAGTTCGCGGAGGCCACGGGCGTCGAGCTCGTCAACCTGCGGATCTCCGGCACCTGGGGCCCGCGCGGCCACGACGACCCGTTCTTCGCCGCGCCCGCCCTGGTGCACGCCGCGGCCCGCCGCCGCCCGCTCGACCTCTCGGCCCTCGCCGCCCCGCCGCACCTCGGCGACGGCCTCGACCTCTGCTACGTCAAGGACACCGGCCGGGCGATCGCGCTGCTGCAGCTCACCGACGGCCTGCGGCACCGGACGTACAACGTGGCCTCGGGCCGGGTGACGACGAACGCCGAGATCGTCGACGCCCTCCGGCCGCTCGCGCCCGACGCCGACCTGACGCTGCCCGCGGGCGACGGCCACGCGATGAACCCCCTGAGCATCGACCGCCTGCGCGCGGACACCGGGTTCGCGCCCGAGTACGACACCGCGCGCGCCGCGGCCGACTACGTCGCGTGGCTCCGGGCCGGCCACGAGCGCTAGGGAGGGGCCGTGGCGGTGACCGCGGGTCACGCCTCCACTAGCCTGCGTGCCGTGTCCGTCGCCCCGCCCGCCGCCACCGAGCTGCTCCAGCGGCTGATCCGCTTCGTCACGGTCAACCCGCCCGGGAACGAGCGCGAGGCGAACGAGTTCCTCGCCGGCATCCTGCGCGACGCGGGGTTCGCCGTGACGCTCGTCGGCATGACGCCCGAGCGGCCCGCCCTCGTGGCCGAGCTACGGGCCGCCGACGAGGCGGCCGCGGCCGAGGGCCCGGTCCTGGGCCTGCTCTCGCACGTCGACACGGTGCTCGCCGACCCGTCGGAGTGGCAGCACGACCCGTGGTCGGGCGACCTGGTCGACGGCGAGATCTGGGGCCGCGGCGCGATCGACATGAAGTCGCAGACCGCCGCCGAGATCACGGCGGCGCTGCAGCTCGTCGCCGAGGGCTGGCGGCCGGCGCGCGGCGCCCTGAAGATCATCGTGGTGCCGGACGAGGAGACCGGCGGCGACGAGGGCGCCCGCTGGCTGTGCGACACGCACCCCGACCTGGCGCGCTGCGACCTGCTGCTCAACGAGGGCGGCGGCGCACCGCTGCGCTTCCGCGGCACCCTCCACTACGGGGTCGGCGTGGGCGAGAAGGGGCCCGTGCGCTTCCTGCTGCGCGCCCACGGCCGCGCCGCCCACGGCGCCACGCCGCGCCTGGGCGACAACGCGCTGGTCAAGCTCGCGCCGCTCGTGCAGCGCCTGGCGGACGCCGAGCTGCCGTTCGACCTGCACCCCGCGATCGCCGGGATGCTCGACGGCATCGGCCTGGACGGGACCGACCCGCAGGGCTCGTACGCCGCCCTGCGCGCCGAGGACCCGTCGCTCGCCGCCGCCGTCGAGCCGATGTCGCGCATCACGTTCTCGCCGAACGTGATGGTCGCCAGCGACAAGATCAACGTCATCCCCGGCACCGCCGAGCTGCGCGTCGACTGCCGCGTGCCGCCCGGCGTCACCGTCGAGCAGGCGCACGAGCGGATCCTCGCCGCGGTCGGCCCGCTGCCCGACGGCGTCGAGCTGGAGTGGGGCACCACCGTGCCCGGCAACGCGTCCCCCGCCGAGGGCCCGCTGTTCGACGCGCTCCGCGACTGGATCGCCGAGAACGCGCCCGACGCGCAGGTCGTGCCGACGTTCCTGCCCGGCTTCACGGACTCGCGCACGTGGCGCGACGTCTTCCCCGACTGCGTGGCCTACGGCTTCTTCCCGCACCGCCGCATCGAGCTGGGCGAGCAGGCGGGCCGGATGCACGCCAAGGACGAGCGGATCGACGTGGAGGACCTGGAGTTCGCCACCCGCTGCTTCCGCGACGTCACCCGCCGCATCCTGGGCTGAGCCCCCGTCGTCACCCCGCCGACCCGGCCGGGTGGCAGGATGGGCGACGTGACCGACTCGCGGATGCTGCTGCTGTGGGACTCGCCGAACATCGACATGGTGCTCGGCCAGCTCATCCTGCGGCGCAAGCCCACGGGCCGCGAGCGGCCGCGGATCGACGCGCTCGCCGAGTGGCTGCGCGAGCGCGCCGACGGGATCGGCGACCGCACCGGCGAGCGGCCCCGGATCGAGGCGTCCGTCTTCGCCAACGTCACGGAGCGGACGTTCAACGGCGTGCTCGGCTGGGCCGAGGTCGTGCGTCAGGCCGGCTTCCGCATGTTCCTCAAGCCGAAGACGCGCGACGACAGCGACGTCGACGACGACATCCTCGAGCTGCTCGCCCAGCGGCACCGCGAGGGCGGGCTGACCGAGGCGATCCTCATGTCGCACGACGGCATGGCGCTCGTCGAGGCGGCGAAGACGCTGCTCGCGGACGGCGTCGCCGTCACCGCGCTCGTCTTCCCCGAGCACGCGCACCAGCTGACGCAGGTCGACGGCATCGAGGTCTTCGACCTGGAGGACGTCCCCGGGCTGTTCGAGTCGCCGCTGCCGCGCCTGACCTTCCAGAGCCTGCCGGCCGAGGGCCGCTGGCTCGAGCCGCTCGGCGAGCTGTAGGCGGGCGCGTCAGCCCTGCGGGCCGAGGACGAGGAAGGAGCTCTGCGCCGTCGCGAGCACCTTGCCCGCGGCGTCGAGCACCTCGCCGTCCGCGAACGCCACGCGGCGGCCCGGCTTCGTCACCCGGCCGCGGACGCGCAGCTCGCCCGACGCCGCGGTGACGGGGCGCAGGTAGCTGACCTTGATCTCGATCGACGTGTAGCCGACGCCGGGCGGCAGCGTCGTGTGCACCGCGCAGCCGAGCGCCGAGTCGAGCATGGTGCAGACGTAGCCGCCGTGGACCATCCCGATCGGGTTGTAGACCGACTCGTCGGGGACGCCGACGAACGTCACCTCGCCCTCGGCCACCGCGCCGAGCCCGAAGCCCATCAGCCGGGCGATCGGCGGCGGGGGCACGGTGCCGTCCATCATCGCCCGCAGGAACGCCAGGCCGCCGAGCTCCAGGCCCTGCGCGGCCGTGGCCATCGGGTCGTCCCACGTGATCGTCTTCTCGCGGACGGTCTCCGGCGCCTGCTCGCTCATGCGGCGGGATGCTACGCCCGGTCGGAACGCGGACGGCGCCCACGTGGGGCGCCCCGCCCGGCGGCACGGCCCGTCCCGCGGCACGCGGGGCGGGGCACCGGACGACGCGCCGCTCAGCCGCAGAGCGCGCGGTCGATCACGCGCCGCGTGATGTCGTGCTTCGGCGCCGCCACCCCGGCCCGGCGCTTGGGCGAGTCGGTGTTCATCGTGACGACGACGCTGCGCCGGCCGTCGGGCGTCACGCCGTTGCGCGTCATGAAGCCCATGATGTCGCCGCCGTGGGACCAGGACGGGCCGCACGACGTGGGCACCCGCATCAGGCCCAGCCCGTAGCGGCTGCCCGGCCAGTTCTTGCGGAACGCGGCGTTCGTCGGCACGGTGCGCTGCATCTCGGCGAGCTGCGCCGGGGCCAGCAGGCGGCCGCCGACGAGGGCGCGCAGGAAGCGGTTGCCGTCGTCGACCGTGCTGATGATCTCGCCCGCCGCGCCGCCCCAGGAGACGTTCTGGCGCGTCGCGTCGATCTGCCTGCCGTAGCGGGGGTCCTCGGCCGTGGCGCCGCGGCCCGGGAAGCGCTCGTACCCGACGGCGTGCGGCGCCGGGATGTCGGGGTCGGTGCCCGGCAGCGTCGTGCCGCGCAGGCGCAGCGGCGTGACGATGCGGTCGCGCACCTCGTCCTGCCACGGGCGGCCGGTGACGGCCTCGACGATCAGCCCGGCCAGGGCGTAGTTCGTGTTCGAGTAGCTCCACGACGTGCCGGGCGCGAACGTCGGCTTCTCCTGCATCGCGAGCGCGACGGCCTCGCGGGCGGTGACGGTGTCGAAGCGGTGCGCCTCGAAGCCCTTGCGGGTGGAGATCCACGGGATCAGGGCCGTGTACTCGGGCAGCCCGCTCGTGTGCTGCAGCAGCTGGCGGACGGTGACCGCGTTGCCGTCGTTGCCGTGGCCGCGCACCAGGCCGGGCAGCCAGCGCTCGACCCGGTCGTCCAGCGACAGCCGGCCCTCGCCCACGAGCTGCAGCACGACCGTCGCGACGAACGGCTTCGTCATGCTGCCGATGCGGAACTTCGCGTTCCACGGCACCGCCCGGCGGGTGCGCAGGTCGCCGTGGCCGCTGCGCACCTTCAGCGTGCGCGTGCCGCGCTGCACGCCGACGAGGACGCCCGGGGTGCCGTAGCGGAGCAGGCCGTCGGCGTCGCGCTGCAGCGCGGTGCGCAGCCCGGACTTCGGCGGCGACGGGGCCGCGTCGGCCGCCGGAGCGGCGACGGCGGCGGCGGGCAGCGCGGCGGCGACGAGCGTCGCGAGGAGCGCCGGCCGGCGGACGGAGGGGGCGGTGATGGGCATGCCCCGAGCCTGCCGCCCGGGGTCACGCGTGTCGTCGTCCCGAAGTGCCGACCGCGCTCCATCGAAAGGAGGAGCGGCCGGCGCCGTCACCGGCCGCCCGGCGTCACCAGGCCGCTCTCGTAGGCCAGGATCACGGCCTGCACGCGGCTGCGCAGGCCCAGCTTCGCCAGCACCGCGGAGACGTGGCTCTTGACCGTCGACTCCTCGACGGTCAGGGCCCGCGCGATCTCGGCGTTGCTCGCGCCGGTCGCCAGCTGCAGCAGCACGTGGCGCTCGCGATCGCTCAGCGCATCGAGCGCGCCCCCGCGGGCGGGGTCGGGCGACACCTGGACGAACCGGGCGATCAGCCGGCGGGTGACCTCGGGATCGACCAGGCCCTTGCCGCTCGCGACCGCCCGCACCGCGTCCAGCAGCACGTCGGGCTGGGCGTCCTTGAGCAGGAAGCCCGCCGCGCCGGCGCGCAGGGCGCCGAACACGTACTCGTCCAGGTCGAAGGTCGTCACGACGAGCACGTCGACCCGCTCCTCCGCGGGGACGCCCGGGCCGGCCAGCGCGCGCGTCGCCTCGAGGCCGTCCATGCGCGGCATCCGGACGTCCATCAGCACCAGGTCGGCGCGGCGGCGGCGGGCGAGCGCCACCGCCTGCAGGCCGTCCTCGGCCTCGCCCACGACCTCGACGTCCGGCTCGGACTCCAGCAGCACGCGGAAGCCGCCGCGGACGATCGCCTGGTCGTCGGCGATCAGCACGCGGATCGGACGCTCGCCGTCCCCCGTCGGGACGCTCATGCGCGCCGCCCCGGGACCGGCAGGCGCGCCTGCACGCGCCAGCCCCCGCCCGGCGCGGGCCCGGCGTCGACCGCCCCGCCGACCTGGGCGGCGCGCTCGCGCATCCCGCGGATGCCGTGCCCGCGGCCGACGGGTCCGGGTGCGCGGCGGCCGTCGTCGCGCACCTCCACCTCGACCGCGTCGCCGGTCGTCGTCACGCGCACGTCGACGGACGCGGGGCCGGCGTGCTTGACGACGTTGCTCAGGGCCTCCTGGACGATGCGGAACGCCGACGCCTGCACGGTCGCGGGCACCGCCTCGCCGTCGCCGTCGCGACGCAGGCGGACGTCGAGGTCGCCGTCGCGCAGCCGCCCGACGAGCTCGTCCAGGTCCTCCAGGCGCGGCTGCGGGCGCAGCTCGGCCCGGTCCTCGGCGCCGCGGATCCGGCCGATCGCCTCGCGCGTCTCGCCGAGGGCCCGGGTCGCCAGCTCGTCGATCTCGCGCAGCGCCTCGCCGGCCCGCGGCGGGTCGCGGTCGAGCAGGCGCCGGCCGGCGCGGGCCTGCAGCGCGATGCCGGCCAGCGCGTGCCCGACGACGTCGTGGACCTCGCGCGCGATCCGCACGCGGTCCTGCGCCACCGCCTCGCGCGCCTCGACGGCGCGCAGGGCGTCGAGCTCGCGGTTGCGGGCGTGCAGGATGCGGAGCGTGTCGCCGACCGCCGCCGCCAGGCCGCCGAGGACGAGCGACGTCGCGAGCTGGACCGCCACGCCGGGCTCGCCGTCGAAGGCCAGGACCGTCGCGGCGCCCGCCGACGCCGCGAACAGCGCGGCCGCCACGACCGCGCCCCGGCGGTCCGTCAGGTACGCGGCGGACGTCGTCGCGAGGACGATCCCGAGCCCCGCGGCCGCCCCCGCGTAGCCCAGCACCGCGGCCGCGACGAACGCCGCCCCGGTCACGCCGACGACGCCGACGGGCGCACTGCGCCGCAGCCCGAGCGGGGCGGTGGCCAGCACCGCCAGCAGCACCGCCCAGCCGTCGGTCGGCCGCTCGACGCCGACGCCCGGCGACGGGGCGGTCGCCAGCACCGACGCCACCCCGAACGCCGTGACGACGGCGGCCAGGACGAGGTCGCCGCGCGTGGGCGCGACCCAGCTCACCGCAGGCCCCGTGAGGGACGGGGGCGGCGCGGCGCGCTGGGGTGGTCCCGGGGCACCCACGGAGCGTACGGCCGCGGCGGCCGTCCGGCGTCCGACTTTCGGGGGAACCGCGCCCGCCCCTAGCCTGTGGGGCGTGGAGGAGCGCGACGCAGCCCCCGAAGCGCCCCGGGTGCGCGGCGGCGGCGCGCCCGCCGCCGCGCCGCCCGGCCTCGCCCGGATCGGCGTGACCGTCGCGCACGACCCCGCGCCGCGCCCGGGGACGGTCCGCGCGATCACGTCCGCCGTCGAGGTCGCCGCCGCGTTCCTCGCCGTCGTCACGGGCGCCCTGGGCACGAAGGCCTGCGACGGCCGGGCCGGAGGCGCCGCCCTGTGCGCGCCGGACCGCGCCGTCGACGACGCGTACCTGGCGCTGCTGGCCGCCGCGGGCCTGACGACGCTCGCGGGCGCGACGGTCGCCGCCGTCCGGCCCGTGCGGCGGCGGGCGCACCGGCTGGCGGTCCTCGCCCTGCTGACCGGCGCGCTGGCCTGCTGGGCGCTCTGAGCGCGCCGCCCGCGACGCGCGCCGCCGTCCCGCGCCGGGACGCCGTCCACGCCGCGTGGCGCCGGGCCGGGCCGCAGGGACGGGCACAATAGACTCCGCACGATGTTCGACCGGATCGACCACATCGGCATCGCCGTCGACGACCTCGAGGGCCAGATCGCCCACTACCGCGACGTCCTCGGGCTGCCCCTCGTCCACCGCGAGACGGTGGAGTCGCAGGGCGTCGAGGCCGTCCTCTTCGACGTCGGCGAGAACCACGTCGAGCTGATCGCGCCGCTCGGCCCCGACACCGGCGTCGCCAAGTTCCTGGCGAAGAACGGCCCGGGGCTGCACCACGTCGCCTACCAGACGACCGACATCGTCGCGGCCCTCGCGACGCTGAAGGAGCGCGGCGTGCAGCTCATCGACGAGGAGCCGCGCGTCGGCATCCGCGACAGCCGCGTGGCGTTCCTGCACCCGAAGTCCACCGGCAAGGTGCTCACCGAGCTCACCCAGCCGGCGCACCACTGACCCACCCACGAGTCCCTGGAGACCCCGTGTCCGACGACAAGCAGCTCCGCGTCAGCATCGGCCTCGACAGCGCCCCGCCGCTGGCCGTCCGCCTCACCTCCGCGCAGCTCGACACGCTGCGCGAGGCCCTGAAGACCGGGGGCTGGACCAACCTGGTCGCCGAGGACGCCGAGGTGCAGCTCAACCTCGACAAGGTCGTCTTCGTCCGCGTGGACAAGGACGAGCCGCGGGTGGGCTTCGGCCTGTAGCCCCCGCCGGGCGCCGCGCGGTGGCCGGTCGGCCGCCGCGCGGAGCCGGGTCCTCAGCGCAGCGTGCAGCGCGGGCCGGCGTCCGCCAGGCAGCGCGTGAGCTCGCCGCGGGCGTAGCGCGCGGCGTTCGACCGCTCCCGCTCCACGACGCGGCGGTCCGTCTGCGACAGGCAGCCGTCGTACGCGTCGAGCGTCCGCGCGGAGTAGATGCAGTACCGCGTGACGACGTTCAGGTCCTGCTGCGCGTCCCCGGTCGTCCGGTCGGGCGGGCCCGAGCCGAGCGAGTTCAGGACGACCACGAAGACGACGAGCATCGGGATCAGCCCGAAGAGCAGGAGCAGCAGCAGGCGGCTCTGCGAGCGCTGCTGCGCCCGCGGCGCGCGCGGACGGTCCGGGCGGTTGCGCAGGTGCTCGGGCAGGGGCGGCTCGCGGTCCGCGCCCTCCGGCGTGTCCGGGATGCGGTCGCTCACCGCGCCGTCCCCGCGTCGGGGCTGGGCAGGAAGACCTCCACGGGGCCGAGCGGCCGGGCGGTGACGTCGCCCAGGTCGAGCACCTCGCCGTCGACGTTCCAGTGCAGGTCGGGCTCGACCTCCACGCGGATCTCGCGGCCCTGGAACGTGGGCACGCCGGCGCCGTCGCCCTTCGGCCGCATCGTCCACACCCGGCGCAGCAGCTGGGTGCGGCTGCCGGCCTCGACGACGAAGACCTCCAGCTCGGGCGTCGCCAGGTCCGAGATCGGCAGCTGCACGACGCCGCCGAACGATCCCGACGCCGCGATCAGCGCCTGCCAGACCCGCCCGGCGTAGACCTCGTCGCCGTCCACCGTGATCCGCGTGTGGACCTCGCGGCCCTTCACCGTCGCGATGCCCGCCCCGATCCCGTACGCGACGGGGCCCAGGAGCGACTTGAGCGGCGCCGCCTCGCGCGCCGCGTTGACCGCCAGGCCGATCGACGCGACGTTGACGAACGGGTGGCCGTCGAGCGTCGCGCCCCAGACCGGGCGGTGCGGCGCGTCCGGGTCGGCGGCCAGGCGCACGGCCTCGTCCCACGCGGCGGGCACCCCGACGGCGCGGGCGAAGTCGTTGGCGGTGCCGGCCGGCAGCACGGCCAGCGGCGTGCCGTGCTCGGCGCAGGCGGCGAAGACGCAGCCCATCGAGCCGTCGCCGCCGGCCACGACGACGCGGTCCGCGCCGGACGCCGCGGCTGCGTCCGCCTCGTCGAGCGTGTAGGTGTCGACGTCGTGCCCGAGCGTGCGGAAGCGGGCCGCGAGCTCCTCGGGGCTGCGGCGGGCCCCCGACTTGGGGTTGACGGCCAGGGCCAGCTTCACCCGGCACATGTTGCCCGACGGCGGGGCGGACGGCGCTGGGGCGTCCACCGACGCCCCGCCCGCGGGCCGCGCGCCCCGCCGCCGCGCGGGCCGGTCGACCGGTCAGTCGCCGCCGGGCGCCGGCCCGGACGGCGCCGCGCACGGCACCCGCTTCTTCGACACCCCGTACCAGCGACGCAGCAGCTCGCAGACGATCGGGGCGCCCGCGTCGGCGCCGGCGCCGCCGTCCTCCACGGTCGCCGCGATCACGATCGGCCGGCGACGGTCCTCGACCATGCCGACGAACCACGACTGCTCGGGGCACGAGCGGCCGGAGCTGCGGCTGCAGCGCTCGGCGGTGCCGGTCTTGCCCAGCACGGGGTGCTCGGCCTGCGGCCAGCCGGCGAAGACGCGGGTCGCGGTGCCGCCCGGCTCGGACGTCGCGCCGTGCAGGCCCTGCTTGATCGCGCGCTTGAACTCGGCGGGCAGCTGCACGCGCCGCGGCGGGTTGCGGCCGTTGAACGACTCCTCCAGCACGCCCTCGGCGTTCTCGATCTGCTCGGCGACGTGGGGCACCGGCACGTGCAGGTCCTCCCGCAGCTGGCCGCCCGGATCGAAGAAGCCGCCGTACGCCGTCGCGAGCTGCAGCGGCGTGATCTGCACGTCGCCCTGGCCGATCGACGCGTTGACCTCGTCGCCGCGGGTGAACGGCGCGCCGATCTGGGCGACGAGCCCGCAGCTGGGCGTCTTGCGCTGCTTGCGGCACTCCTGCTCCTCGCGGTCGCGGCCGCGGCGCCACGCCTCGTCGGGGATCACGCCCGGCGCCTCGCCCGGCAGGTCGATGCCGGTGCGGCGCCCGAAGCCGAGCAGCCGCGCCCAGCGCTGCAGCGGCTGGTTCTCCTTCGGATACAGGTCCCAGCCGAGCTGGTAGAAGAACGTGTCCGACGACACCGTCAGCGCCTTCGTGACGTTCGTCGCGCCGAAGATCGCGTGCCCGGCGTTGCAGGCCTCCAGGCCGGGGCGGACGAAGCACGCGCCGTCGCCCTGCGCGGTGTTCACCCCGATCGTCCCCGACGCCAGGCCGGCCGTGGCGGTCGCGAGCTTGAACGTCGACGCCGCGGGGTACGCCGCGGTGATCGCCCGGTTCGTCAGCGGGCCGCCGTTGCGGGCGCTCGTCAGCCGCTTGTAGCGCTGGGTCGTGATGCCCTCGAGCACCCCGGGGTTCAGCGACGGGTACGAGCCCATGGCCCGGATGCCGCCGTCGGACGGGTCGATCGCGACGAACGCCCCGCCCGCGCGCTTCTGCGTCTTCGCGTCGATCCGCGTGCCGATGCGCCGCCGCAGCGCCTCCTGGCCCGCGCGGCTCAGGCCCGAGTCCAGCGTCAGCCGCAGCCGGTCGCCGGGCACGGGCGGCACCTCGGTGACCTCGCCCGTCGGCTGGCCCTGCGCGTCGACCTGGATCCGCCGCTCGCCGTCGCGGCCGCGCAGGTAGCTGTCGTACTCGTACTCCAGGCCGTCCTGGCCGATCCGCTGCCCCTGCTCCAGCCCCCGGTACTTCGGGTCCTTCAGCTGCTCGGGGGTGATCTGGCTGACCGAGCCGTAGATCTGCGCCGCGATCTGGCCGCCGGGGTAGCGGCGCGCGTACTCCTTCGTCACCGTCACGCCGGGGAAGCGGCCGGGCCGCTCGAGCAGGTAGTTGCGGACCGCGGCCGTGACGCCCCGCGCCTTCAGGGGGACGCCGGCGTACGGCAGCCGCACGACGCTCGAGACGACGCGCTCGTACAGCCGGCTGGCGCGCACGTGCAGGACCGGCGCGACGTCGCGCAGCACCCGCCGCAGCTCGGGGCTCGCGTCGCGGGTCAGCGTCAGGTCGCGCGGCCGGTCGGCGCGCAGCCGTCGGGCGGCGGTGGCGTCGGCGGTCGTGCGCCGCGCCGCGATCCGCGCCTGCGTGGCCCGGCGGCGGCGCGCCCGGTCGCGGACGGCCGCGGCGCGCGCCAGGCGGTCGGCGAGGGCGTCGACGTCGGCGTCGTGCTTCCCGCGGCGCTGGCCCCAGTCCCGGATGGCGTTGACGTCCTCCTCGGGGATCGCGTCCGCGGCCAGCGTCACGACGGTCGCGATGCGGTTCTCGACGAGCGCCCGTCCGCTCCCCCGGTAGTCGTGGTCGACGATCGTGCCGCGGGGGGCGGCGATCCGCACGACGCGCTCGCGGTTGGCCTGCGCCTTCGCCAGGTACTGGTCGTTCTGCAGCACCTGCAGGAACCACAGCCGCAGGAAGAGGACGGCGAAGACGCCGAAGGCCACCAGCCCGAACGCCGTGATGCGCAGCGCCAGCTGCGGAGCGGGCGTCCGCCGCGCCAGGCGAGGGTCGCGAGCCATGTGGGGACCTCCGTTCCGGGGACTCCGCCCCCGGGAGCGGGACGGCACACACCTTCGGCAGGCTAGCGCCGGAGGACGGCGTCCGCGACGGGTGCAGGCCGCCGTGCGGGCACGGACGGACGCGCGTTCGACCGGCGCCGGTCGCGGGCTCGGCGGCCGGCGCGGCGCGCACCCCGCGCGCCGCCTACCCTCAAGGGGTGCCGTTCACCCCGGACCCCCGCCTGCTGCCCGAGGCGCTCCAGGCCCGCCGCAACCTCATCCGGCGCGCCCGCCACAGCCCCGCGGGGCGCACGGCGGCGCGCATCGACCTGGCCGGCATGCGCCTGGTCCGGTCGACGGCGCGGTCGCGCCGCGCCACGCGCGCGGTGGTCGTGTTCTCCCGCACCGGCGAGCACGGCGCGCTCTGGCTGGGCCTGGGCGCCGTCGGGGCCGCCGTCGACCGCCGTCGCCGCGGCGACTGGCTGACCGGCCTGGCGGCCGTCGGCGCCGCGTACGTGGCGAACACGTCGCTGAAGACCGTCGCCCGGCGGCCGCGGCCGCAGCTCCGGGACCTGCCGCCGCTCGTGCGCACGCCCACGCAGCTGAGCTTCCCCAGCTCGCACGCCGCGTCGTCGTTCGCCGCCGCGGCCGCCTTCCGGCACGTGCTGCCCACGAAGCCGCTCTACGCGACCGCCACCGCGATGGCGCTCTCGCGCGTGCACCTGGGCGTGCACTACCCCACCGACATCGCCGTCGGCGCCACGCTCGGCACCGTCGTCGCCGGCGGCGTCCTGGGCGTGCGCCGCGGCATCACCGCCCGGCGCACCCGCCGCGCGGCCGCCACCGCGCGCCGGGCCGCCGAGGACGTCGTCGCCCCCACCCCGACCGAAGGACCCGCCGCATGAAGATCGGCATCGTCGGCATGCCCAACGCGGGCAAGTCGTCCCTGTTCAACGCGCTGACGAAGTCGGGGGCGGAGGCCGCGAACTACCCGTTCACCACGATCGAGCCGAACGTCGCGGTCGTCCCCGTCGAGGACGAGCGGCTGGTGCGGATCGCGGAGCAGATGGGCGCGTCGGAGATCGTCTTCGACCACATCGACTTCCACGACATCGCGGGCCTCGTCGCCGGCGCCCACAAGGGCGAGGGCCTGGGCAACAAGTTCTTGGCGAACATCCGCGAGACGGACGCGATCGTCCACGTCGTCCGCGCGCACGAGGACGCCAACATCGTCCATCCCGAGGGCTCGGTGAACCCCATCCGGGACATCGAGACCATCGAGACCGAGCTGCTGATGGCCGACCTGGAGCAGGCCGAGCGGCGCCGCGAGCGGGTGCAGAAGCAGGCCCGCGGCGGCGACGCCGAGGCGAAGGCGGAGCTGGCCTGGCTCGACGAGCTGATCCCCGCGCTGAACGAGGGCACGCCCGCGCGCCTGGTGCCCGTGCCGGAGGACCACCCCAACGTCGTCCGCACCCTGTCGCCGCTCACCGCCAAGCCGGTCCTGTTCGTCGCCAACGTCGACGAGAACGACGCCTCGGGCGAGGTGCCTGCCGCCGTCGCCGAGCACGCCGCCGCGATGGGCGCCGTCGCCGTCGCCGTCTCGTCGCGCCTGGAGTCCGAGCTCATCGAGATGGACGACGAGGAGGCCGCCGCGATGCGCGAGGACATGGGCTTCGCTGAGTCCGGCCTGCAGCGGATCGCCCGCGGCGCGTTCGAGCTGCTCGACCTGATCACGTTCTTCACCGTCGGCTCGGGCGTCCGCGGCCAGTCCTGGCACCTGAAGCGCGGCCTGACCGTCTGGCACGCCGCCGGCCAGATCCACACGGACATCCAGCAGGGCTTCGTCCGCGCCGACGTCGTCGGCTGGCAGGAGCTGCTCGACGCGGGCGGCTACTCCCAGGCGCGCGACAAGGGCACGCTCCGCACCGAGGGCCGCGACTACGTGATGCAGGACGGCGACGTCATCACGGTCAAGCACACGAACTAGGGCGGCGGGCAGAGGGGGCCGCCACGGACCCACCCCCACCCACCCCGGCGACGTCATCACGGTCAAGCACACGAACTAGGGCGGCGGGCAGAGGGGGCCGCCACGGACCCACCCCCACCGAGGCGCTAGCCGCCCCGAAGCCGCACAGGGTCGACGTCGTCCTCGTGACACGCGCCCGACTGGGTCTGGAACGTCCCGCCCAAGGGCGCCGAGATGTTCCACGGGCACAGGACGAGGCCGCCGGAGGGGGCCGGAAGCGAGCGTACGCCAGCGAGATTGAATCGATCTGCCGGGAGGGCCTGCGACGGCCCCACCGTGCCGGCTGAGTCGATCCAGGCGCCACGGATCGGCTGCGCGCGGTCGCCCGGAGCTGCGGAGCGCCAGACCCCCAGGAGGGGGCCGGTCTCGGGGCCCACGAGCTTCACCAAGACGTCGTCCCCGCGCGCCGTCAGCTGCGCGGCCGAGACCGTCCGCAGCCCGGCGACCGTCGGCGCGCTCTTCGCGTTCAGGGGAAACCGGCCGGCGTCTTCCGTGGTGCGCTCGAACCAGAGCAGCACCCAGCGACCACCGACGTTCCGCGCGATGGCGGTGTCGCCGCGGGCGACGATCGGCCCCCGCAGGCGGCGACCGTCCCGGGCGGGCGAGATGCGCACCTGCTCGTCGTCGTCGTTCCACGAGATCCAGTCGCGGCCGTCGGGCGTGTGGGTCAGGCGGGCGAAGCCCGCGTTCCAGACGTCGTCCGTCGGACCGTGCGCGACGAGCCGCCTGCGGCTCGCGATCGCCCACCGGGCGCCCCAGCGGATCCCGGCCTTCACCACGGCACGGTCGCGGGTGGCATCCGTGCTGACCCACACCCGCCACGGCGTCACGGTGTTCTCCGACGTCCGCCGGCCCGCGCGCCGGCTGACCAGCGCCTTCACGGGCCGCGAGCACCGCCCCGCCGAGCACCACGACGTGTACGTGCGCCACCACCACCGGTGCGGCACCTTGGACGGCGTCACCTCCGTCCACGCGAGCACGGTGCCCTGGGGCCGCCCCGCCGTCGCGCTCACCGTGGCGGACGTCCAGGCGTCGACGTGCACGCCCGGCCGGCGCAGCTGCGCCGCCGCCGCGCCGCGCCCCACCACGAACGTCGCGGCGTCGGCCGGCGACGCTGCGACGAGCGCAGCGGCCACGGTGGGGAGCACGACGAGCCGGAGGAGCGAGCGCCGACGCGTGCCCGGCAGCTCCACCGCCGCCGCTACCGGCCGGCCGCCCGGGGGAGCGCCGCGATCGCCGCTCGGTCGATCGTGCCGCGGTGCCCGCAGGAGGCGGCACGTCGCGGCGCCCCGGCGCAGCGCCGCGGCGAGGCCGGTGCGGACGGCGGACGGCCGACGGGCCGTCCGGGTTCTGGGGTCCATGGCTGCTTCCGGTCGGGACGGACGGGGCGCGCGGCGACACGCACCGCGCGTCGACACGATAGACCGGGCGCTGGCGCCGGCCAAGCGGTCGGCGGCTCGGTGCGCCGGCTCCCGCCGCCCCGCCGCCCCTCAGGCCGCGTCCGTCGCCGGGACCGGCGCCGCCGCCCGGCCGGGCCGCGGCAGGACGAGCGCCACCGCGGCCGCGGCCACGGCGAACGCCGCGAGGACCCACCACGCCCGGGCGTAGGCGTCCTCGAGCGCCGCCGGGCCCGCGGGCGAGCCGACGACGGCGACGAAGACCGCGACGCCCAGCGCCAGCCCGACCTGGCGCAGCATGTTCGTCACGCCCGAGCCGGTCGCGAACGCGGCCGGCGGCAGGGCGGCGGCCGCGGCGCCCATCAGCGTCGGCAGCGTCAGGCCCACGCCGACCCCCGTCAGCAGCATCCCCGGCAGCACGCCCGACGCGTAGTTCGGCGTGACGCTCGCCGACAGCGCCCACCACGCCAGGCCGGCGGCGAAGACGAGGGCGCCCGCGGCGCCGACCCGCCCGGCGCCGACGCGCGGGATCAGCCGCCCGGCCACGGTCGCGAGCACGGGCACGAGCAGCGGCCCCGGCGCGACGGCCAGGCCCGTGCGCAGCGCCGACCAGCCCCACACCTCCTGCTCCCACAGGACGATCGACAGCAGCATCGCGCCGAACCCGACCGAGAACAGGCTCAGCGCGCCGCTGGCGCCGACGAAGGCCCGCACGCGCAGCAGCGCCGGGTCGACGAGCGGGTCGGCGCTGCGGCGCAGGGCCACGGCGAAGGCGACGAGCGCGAGCAGGGCGCCGCCGAGCACGCCCAGGGTCTGCGCCGATCCCCAGCCCCAGCGCTCGCCCTCGACGAGCCCCAGGGTGAGCAGGCCGATGCCGACGGTCACGAGCGTCGCCTCGCCGACGTTCGGGCGCGCGACCGGGTGCCCCGGCACGTCGGGCAGCGCGCGCAGCCCGACCACGATGGCCGCCAGGCCGATCGGCACGTTGACGAGGAAGACCCAGCGCCAGTCGGCCGCGACGAGGACGCCGCCGACGACCGGGCCCAGCGCGGCGGCCAGGCCGCCCACCGCCGTCCACGTGCGAACGCTGCCCTGCCGCCGCTCGGGCGGCGCGGTCGCGAGCACCAGACCCAGCGACGCCGGGATCAGCAGCGCCGCGCCCGCCGCCTGGACCACCCGGAACGCCACGAGCGCCCCGAGGCCCGGGGCCGCGCCGCACGCCGCCGACGCGAGGGTGAAGACGGCGACGCCCGCCAGGAACGCCCGCCGGCGGTCCCAGCGCTCCGCCGCGCGCCCGAAGACGACGAGCAGCGCCGCGAAGACGATGGCGTAGGCGTTCAGCACCCAGGACAGCGCGCTCAGGTCGCCCTCGCCGTAGTCCGCGCCGATGTCGGGCAGGGCGACGTTGACGATGAACAGGTCCAGGCTCGACAGGACCACCGCGGCGCAGACGATCGCCAGCACGCGGCCGGGCGGGGTGGACGCGCGGGCCGCGGCCGGCACGCGTAGCTGACTGAAGGTCGACATAGCCAGGCACCGTACCAGGGCTGACTCATCTTGTCGTGAGCTAGCATCGGGGCATGGACGCGACGATCACCATGAGCGGTCCGCTCGAGCCCCGCGACGGCTGGTCGGCCGACCCCTGCACCATCGCCGCCGCGCTCGAGACGCTCGGCAAGCGCTCGACGCTCCTGCTGCTGCGCGAGGCCTTCTACGGCGCCACCCGCTTCGAGGAGTTCGTGCGGCGCGTCGGCCTGAGCGAGCCGAGCGTCGCCGCGCGCCTGCGCGAGCTCGTGGCCGCCGGGCTGCTCGCACACGTCGACTACCGCGACCCGGGGCAGCGCACGCGGCGCGGCTACCGGCTGACGGAGAAGGGCGCCGACGCCTTCCCGGTCCTGGCCGCGCTCATGCGCTGGGGGGACCGCTGGGCGACGGAGGACGGCCGCGGGCCGGTCGCCTTCCGTCACGAGGGCTGCGGCGCGCCCGTCGGCGTGGCGGTGCGCTGCGCCGACGGGCACGACGTCGGCCCGGGCGAGCTGGAGCTGACGGTCGCGCCCCGCCGCTGAGGCGCGCTCAGGGCTTCGGGTCGGGCTGCGCCTGCCGCGGCGTGCCGACCAGCCCTTCGAGACGCCGGGTCGTCCCGTCCGTGGCGTACAGGGTGACGCTCCCCCCGCGCGGGACCCGCACCACGACGACGCCGTAGCGGGACGGGTGCAGGGGCACGACCGCCCCGGACCGCCGCTGCAGCGTCGGGGCGGGGACGCCCTGCGGGATCGCGGCGACCAGCAGCTGCCCCAGCATCCCCGAGATGCCGACGCGGTCGAACTCGTCGGCGCGCACGCACGTGACGCCGCGCGACGCCTTCGGGTCCGGCGCCGCCGCGTCGGGAACCGACAGGCACCAGCCCCGATCGCCGCCGACCAGGTACGCGTCGCCGCCCGGGACCGGGACGGCCCGGGCGCGGTCCAGCCGGGCGCCGGCGCCGAGCACGGTGCGCACGCTCATCCCGCGCTCCAGCGCGCGGGTCGCGTCGACGATCGGGGCCTCGAGGATGCGCGGCCGGCCGTACGCCGGCTCGGTGTCCCCGCCCAGGCCGGGGACGACGACCCCGGCCGTCCCCGCGACGACGGCCACGGCGAAGCCCAGCGCCAGACGACGGCGGGCCGGACGCCCCCACCCGCGTGCGCGCCCCGAGCGGCGCGCGACGGACGCCCGCGCCGCCGGCGTCGCGGCGGGCGCCACGTCAGGCGCCGCGGCGTCCGCGGCGGACGCGGTCGGCGCGGCGGCCAGGCCGCGGAGCTGGGTCTCGAGCGCCTCGACGAAGTCCGGCATCGTGCCGGCGTGACGGGTCATCGGTTCTTTCCCATCTGCGTACGGAGGCGGGCGAGCCCCCGGCTGACCTGCTTGCGCACCGACTGCTCCGACAGCCCCAGGTCGCGGGCGATGTCGGCGTAGCTGCGGTCGGCGACGACCCGCTCGTGCACCAGACGGCGCTGCTGCTCGGGCAGGTCCGCCAGGTAGTCGCGCGCGGCCTCGTCGGCCAGCAGCCGGGCGTACCCGTCGCGGTCGCGGCGGGTCAGCGCGATCGTGCGGGCCAGGGCCTCGGTGCGGTGGCGGTCCCCCTGGGCCTGCCGGTGCCCGTCGATCAGCTTGCGGGCCGCGATGCCGAGCAGCCACAGCCGCGCGTCGTCGTGGTGCGCGCTGTAGGCGTGCCGCTGCCGGAGCGCCGCGACGAACGTCTCGGACGCGACGTCCGCCGCGTGATCCGCGTCGGCGCCGCGGGCCGCCGCGAAGCGCAGCACCGCGTCGACGTGCCGGCGGTAGAAGACGGCGAACGTCTCGGCCGGGTCCTCCCGGTCGTGGAGGAGCTCCTCGTCGCTCCGTGGGTCCCTCGGGGGCACGTACGGATATCGGCCGGGCGGCCCGCGTTGTGACCGCCCGCGCCGAAACCGGACGATCAGGCCCCGCCGGCCGCCCGTCGCTCGTACGCCGCGCGGGCCGCGGGGTCGGCGCCGATCAGCGTCTCGTCCGCGCCGATCAGCCGGCCGATCAGGTCCTGCCCGCGGCGCGGCAGCGCACCCGAGATCCCGGCGATCGGGCCCGCGACGGCGGGGACGGGCACGTCGAACCGGGGCCGGCGGAGCGCCGCGACGATCGCGGCGGCCACGTCCTCGGCCGTCGCCGGCGTCACCCCCCGCGTCGGCCGCAGACCGGCGGCGAGCTCGGTCTGCACGACCGCGGGCATGACGCACGAGACGTCGACGGGGATCCCCGCCCAGCGCAGCTCGGCGCGGATCGCCTCGGAGAACCCGACGACGAAGTGCTTCGTGCCGCAGTACGTCGCCGCGCCGGGGAAGCCGGAGCGGCCCGCCATCGACGCGACGGTGACGAGGTGGCCGGCGCGGCGGTCGGCGAACCGCGGCAGGACGGCGCGCACGCCGTTGACCACCCCCTCGACGTTGACCGCCAGCTGACGGGCGGTGCTCTCGGGCGTCTCGTCGAGGAACGCGCCGAGCGGCATGATCCCGGCGTTGGCGTCGAAGACGTCGAGCGGGCCCAGGTCGGCCTCCGCGCCCGCCACGAACGCCTCGACGGAGGCGGGATCCGTGACGTCGAGCGCGTAGGCGCGCACCCGGGCGCCGCGCCCGGCCAGCTCGTCGGCCGTGCGGCGGGCGAGCGCCTCGTCGACGTCGCCGATCGCGACGGCCATCCCCTCGCGGGCGAAGGCGGCGGCCGTGGCGGCCCCGATCCCCCGTGCTCCGCCGGTGATGGCGGCGACCCGGCCCGCGAGCGCGCGGGAGCGACCGCGCGGGCTCATGCCGCCACCTCGGCCCGGCGCACCGTGCAGGGCAGGCCGTCGACCGGTCCCAGCGTCGGCGTCGTCGTGATCCGCAGCCCCGGGACGGGCGCCACCTCGAACCGGTACCGCTGGAGCAGGACGGCCGCGAGCGCGCGCAGCTCGAGCTCGCCGAAGCGCTTGCCCAGGCAGATCCGGGAGCCCGCGCCGAACGGCACGTACGCGCCCTTCGGCCGGGCGGCGACGGCGGCGGGCAGGAAGCGGTCGGGCCGGAACTCGAGCGGGTCCTCCCACAGGTCCGGCAGGTGGTGCGTCGCCCACGAGCTGTAGTGCACGCCGATCCCGGCGGGCAGGTCGTGGCCGGCGATCGTGACGTCGCGCACCGTGCGGCGCGGGCCGATCCACGCCGGCGGGTAGCGGCGCAGCGTCTCCTGCAGCGTGCGCTCCAGCACGGGCAGGCGCGTGCCGTCCAGGTCCGCGGGCTCCGGCGGGCGGCCGTCCAGGACGTCCGCGAGCTCGGCGACCACCGCCGCGCGCGCCGCGCCGTTCCGACCGAGCTCGTAGAGGAGGAAGGTCAGCGTCGCGGTCGTGGTGTCGTGCCCGGCGAAGAGCAGCGTCACCACCTGGTCGCGCACCGCCCGGAGGGGGAGCGGGTCGCCGTCGGCGGTCCGCGCCTCCAGCAGCATCCCCAGCACGCCGTCGCCGGCCTCGCCGGCCGCGCGGCGCTCCGCGAGCTCGTCGCGGAGCAGGGCGTCCAGCGCGGCGCGCGCCCGCTGCGAGCGCGCGTAGGGCGTGCCGGGCCCGCGCAGCGTCTGCACGGCGAAGGGCCGGCCGTAGAAGTGCAGCGCCCGGGCGAACGCGTCGGCGATGTGCGCCTCGCGCCCCTCCCCCGCCCGCAGGCCGAGCAGCGCGCGCATGGCGATCCGCAGCGCGACCTCGCGCGTCCAGCCGTACACGTCCACGCGCTCGCCCACCCGCAGCCGGTCCGCGGCGCGGACGGCCTCCTCGACGACGATGCCCGCGGACGCGGCGACGCGGCGGTGGTGGAAGGCGGGCAGCATCAGGCGCCGCAGGTCGCGGTGGTAGTCGCCGTCGATGTTCAGCATCCCGTCGCCGAGCAGCGGCGCCAGGTCGCGGAAGCGGCCCTCGCGCCACGAGAACGCGTCGGCCTGGCCGACGAGCACCTGGTGCGTCGCCTCGGCCCCCAGGACCCACACGATCGGCTCGTGGAGCATCCGGATGGTGAAGACCGGGCCGTGCCGCTCGTAGTGCTCGAGCAGGATCCCCAGCGGGTCGGCGAGCCCGCGCCAGGTGTTGCGGGCGCTCGGGGCCAGGCTGCCCGGGGGCAGCGCGGCGCGACGACGCCGGACGCGCGCCTCGCGGCGCAGGTCGCCGACGATGGCGTGTGCGACGCGCGTCTCGATGGGCGGGGGCGGCGGGGCGGCGACGGTCGGCGGGGCGGCGGTCGCGGGGGCGGGCGGCATGCGGATCCTCGGGGCGGTTCGTGACAGGGGGCCCTGTCAGCTGGCGCGACCCTCGCACCTGACAGGGCGCCCTGTCAAGATTCGGCCGGTGAGCGGCGCGGCGACCAGCGGGCGGACCTTCCGGGGCATGACGGCGGAGCAGCGGCGCGCCGCCCGCCGCGACGCGCTCGTCGACGCGGCGCTCGACCTGATCGCCGAGGAGGGCTGGAGCCGCGCGACGATGACGGCGATCTGCGCCCGGGCCGGCCTGACCGAGCGGTACTTCTACGAGAGCTTCCGCAACCGCGACGCGCTCTTCCTCGACCTCGTCCAGGGGACGGTGGACCGCATCGAGGCCGCGGTGGGCGCCGCGGCCGCCGACCGCGCCGCCACCCCCGACGCCCGTGCGCGCTCGGTCGTCGACGCCGTGCTGCGCACCCTGCTCGACGACCCGCGGCTGGGGCGCGTGGTCCTGCTCGAGGGCATCGAGCAGCCCGAGGTCCACCGTGCGCGCCGCGCGGCGCTCGAGCGCTTCGAGCACCTGCTGCAGGAGCACGCGAGGGACCTCTTCGGGCCGGGGGCGCGCACGGGCGCGCCGGCCGCCCTCGCCGCCGCGTCGCTCGTCGGGGCCACGCTCGAGCTGCTGACCCGGCGGCTCGACGGCACCCTGCCGGTCGACGACGACGCCCTCGCCGCGCACCTGGTCGGCCTCGCCGCGGCCTGGGCGGCGCCGCCGGCCTGAGCCCCGCCGGCGGCGCGGCGACGGCCCGGCCGCCGGCCCGCGTCGTGTGTCCAGTCGCACGCACCGGCGGGGCGTTGCGGCAAACTACCGTCAGTAGGGTCGGTGGCAGCCATGCCCACGCCCTCGCGAGGTCGCCGCGCGGCCCTGCTGCTGCATCCGGTCCGGATGCGCATCGCCCGGTCGCTGACCGGTGGGCGCGAGCTGTCGACGCCGCAGCTGACCGCCGCGATGGCCGACGTGCCGCGCTCGACGCTGTACCACCACATCGGCGTGCTGCTGCGCAGCGGCGTCGTCGAGGTCACCGCCGAGGACCCGGCGCGGGGCACCCCGGCGCGCACGTACGCGCTGACCACGGACGGCGACGGGCTGCTGGCCGGCGCCTCCGCCGACGGGGACGACGACGGCTTCGCCGAGGCGTTCCTGGCCGCGGCGCTCGATCGGGTCGACGACGGCGCCGGCGCGGCGGACGTGGCCGACGCCCGGGCCCGCAACCGGCAGGTGGCGCTCGAGCTCGACGACCGCGAGCTCGAGCAGCTGCTCGCCCGCCTGTCCGCCGCGGTGGCCCCCGCCGCGGACAACGCGCCCCGCCCCGGCCGGCGCCGCTGGGTGCTGACGACGACGGCGGTCCCGACCGACCCGGCGTCGGCCCCGGGCGGTGGCAGCCCGCGGTCCGGCGACTGAGCCCGCGCCGGGCGGCGCCCCGGCGGACGACCTCGCGGCCAAGGCGGGGACCGCGGCCAGCGCGCACACACGCTGACGCGCCGGCCACGGTCCCCCGACCCACCCCCTCCAGGGCAGGCGATGCACGTCCCAGGGAGAGCCGGGACGGGGTGACCGTACAAGCGCGGTGGCGGGCCCGCGAGAGGGCGGATCGTCCATTCCGCGGGCCGGACGGCTCGACGAACCTCCGCGTCACGAAACGGGGCGCTCGTCCGATGCGGCGCCCGCGTCCCGCCCCTCCGGGCTACCAGCCGCCCGCGCCGGGCGGGGGCTCCGCGGCGGCGCGCCGGGCGAGCGCGGCGACGACCCATCGGCACACGGGGCCGTAGGTCGCCCGCAGGGCGAGCTCGAGCGGCCGGGGGGCCGACAGGTCGAGGCCGACCACGCTGTGCCCGCCGTCGAGCGGGTCCACGCGATGACGCACCGTCAGCAGGCCGGCGCGCCACGTCCACGACCGGCCGGGGTCGACCGCCGTCACCCGCACCGGCACGGGCGCCAGGCCGAACAGCAGGACGGCGCCCCAGGCCCCGGCGCGGACCTCGCGCTCGCCCAGGCCCCACGCGCCGCGGACGTGCGGCGCCCACTCCTCCCAGCGCGCCGGGCAGGCCAGCAGCGGCCAGACGACGGCGGGTGCCGCCGCGCAGCGAGCCTCGTAGCGGAGCACCCGGCCGAGGCTACTCCGGCGCGGTCGCCGGATCGACGACGGCGCGGTCGCCGCCCGCCGCCTTCGCGCGGTACAGCGCCGCGTCGGCGCGGGCGATCGCGTCCGTCGCCGTCTCGCCCGCGACGATCGGCGTGGCGCCGACGCTCGCCGTGACGGCGTGGGTGGTCGCCACGCGGGCCAGGCCGCGGCGCAGGGCCAGACGCAGCCCCTCGGCGTGGCCGGCGAGTGTGCTCGTCGTGCCGGCGGGGACCAGCATCGCGAACTCGTCGCCGCCCTGCCGGGCGCAGAAGGCGCCGGGCACGAGCGCGACCTCGTGCACGATCGCGCCGACGGCCTGCAGCACGCGGTCGCCGACCAGGTGCCCGTCCGTGTCGTTGACGTCCTTGAAGCGGTCCAGGTCGAAGAGCAGCAGCGCGGTGCCGGGCGTGCCGACGGCCTCGTCCAGGCGCGCGCGCAGCTGGCGGACGTTCGGCAGGCCCGTGAGCTCGTCGTGGTGCGCGAGCTGGTCCAGGCGCTGCTCGGCGAGCTTGCGCGCGGTCACGTCGATGTGCGCGACGAGCGCCCCGCGACCCTCCGCGTACTCGAGCGGGGTCAGGTGCAGCTCGAACCACCGCATCGCCCGCGGCGTGTGGCAGGGGTACTCGAGGACGAAGTGCGCCCGGTCCCCCTCGAGGACCTCGCGCAGCGCCGCGGCCGTCGCGGCGGCGTCCTCGCTGCTGTGCGCCGACGCCCGGCACACGTGCAGGTAGTTCACGCCGACGAAGTCGGTGCCCTCGGGCGCGCCGTTCTCGGCGGCGAAGCCCATCCACGCCGCGTTCGTCCGCAGGATGGTGCCGTCGTGGTCCACGACGGCCAGCTGCATCGGCAGCGCGTCGATCACCGCCTGCGGCAGGTCCGGCGCGCTCGACAGGAGGGCGGTCAGCGGCATGCGGTCGCCCGGGCGGGCGTGAGGGGGGACACATGCACCAGGCAGATGGTACGCCCCGCCCCGTTCGGCCCCGGCGGACCGTGGCCGAACGGCCGGTCCCGCCCCCGGACGGATGTCGAATCGGGTGCCGGAACGTTCCTGCCGACGATGGCGGGGCGCTCAGCGACGGGCCGCGACGGCCGGCGTGGCGACGCCGCCGGCCCGCAGCCGCCACGTGCCGCCGCGCGGGACGGTCACCGCGAAGCCGCCGTCGCCGTCCAGCCGCACGCGGCGCACGGTCCGCCAGCCGGAGGCCCGGCGCTCCTGCACGTCGGCGGTCGCCGCCGGCGCCGGGCGCAGGGCGCCGACGAGCCGGCAGCCGTCCGCCGGGGCGGCCGAGGCGCGGCGCGCCCGGTCGAGCGCCGCGGCGACGTCGCGCGCCCCGCGCTCCGCCAGCGCGAGCGCCCCGGCGGCGGGATCGTCCGCCGCCACGTCGGCCGCCGACGGCGCCGCGGTCGCGGGCGTCGGGCCGGGGGTGGCCCGGCGGCAGGCCGAGATCGAGACGACGACGACGGCGGACGGCCGGTCGGGCAGGTCGAACGCGGTCTGCAGCGTGCCGCCGTCGACGGTGCGCCGCCCCGCCGTCCCGGTCACGCGCGCCCGGACGATCCGCGGCGAGTCGCCGCGCCGCAGCACCTGCACCGCCCGGATCCGGCCGACGCCGTCCAGCCGCGCCGACGCCGAGGCGAGCGAGAAGGTGCGCGTCCAGCGGTGCAGCGGCGCGTCCGCCTCGTACGGGTCCGGCACGCTGCGCAGCCACGACCGCGGGGTCGGGTCGGGGAAGACGTTGCGCGCGTCCTCCGTCCGGCCGCCGCTCGTCGAGAAGAAGTAGGTGATGACGGGCTTGCGGTCGATGGTGACGACCTGCCCGCGGGTGGCCCGCACCGCGCGGTCGCCGGCGGCCGTCTCGCCCGCGATGCCGGCGTAGACCTGCGAGCGCACGTCCGGCCACTGGTCGAAGGAGCGGCCGCCGACGGCGTTCGTCACGGCGTACGTGCGCGCGGCGATCGCCTGCGCCTGCAGCGCGGCCGCCGGCCAGTCGGCCGGGGACTCCTTCGTCACCACCCCGCGCAGGTAGTCCTCGAGGTCCAGGTCGTTCACCACGACCACGCCGGCGCCGTCGGGCAGCACGTCGACGCGACCGCGGAAGGCGCCGTCGACGACCCCGTCCGCCGCACCGCCGGCCACGCGCACCGTCCCGGCGGCCGGCCGCACCTGCACGCCGCCCTTCGCCGTCCCGACCGGGCGGGAGCCGTCCGCCGGCAGCACCCGCACCCCGCTGCCGTGGCGGACGATCCGGTACGCGCGCGCGGGGTCGACGCGGGCGCCGCCGATCGTCGCGGCGCCGGAGACGGTCGTCGCGTCCCGCCCCCACTGCAGCGCCACCCGCACCCGGCGGCCGTCGCGGAGCCGCGAGATCGAGGTGCCCGTGTAGTAGTGCGCGAGGATCTCGCGGGCCGACGCGCCGTGGGCCGCCATCCCGCGGGCGCCGTACTGGCTCATGCCGACGCCGTGGCCGAAGCCCCCGCCCCGGACGACCACGCGCTCCGTGGCGCCCGCCGGCGCCACCGACGCGGCGAGGACGGTCGCCGTCAGCGTCCCAAGCAGCGCGGCGCGCCGACGGCGCGGTGCTGACGGGGGGACGGACACGGACCGACCGTAGCGCCGTCCCGGCGCGGCCGCGTCAGTCGCCGTCCGGGCCGGCGTCGCCCGGCCCGCCGCCGTTCCGCTCGGGGCCGTCCCCCTCGGGGTCGGCCGCCGGCGCGGGTCGGCCGCCGTCGTCGTCCGCCGCGGCGAACAGCTCGGTCGCGCTGCCGACCGGCACGGGCCCGGCGGTCCCCAGGCCGGGGGCGTCGCGCAGCGCGATGTCCACCGGGCCCGGCACCGCCGGCAGATCGGTCGGGAACCACGTGCGCCACTCGCGCACGCAGATGAGCAGCCCGGACTCGTCGCCGACGGCCGCGAAGCCCGTGTCGGGGTCGCCGAACCACAGCTCCTCGCCGAGCGTCGCCAGGCGATCGACGAGCTGCCGGACGTCGGGCGTCGTGATCCCGACCTCGCTGATGCCGCGCACGAGGGCCGCCCCGCGTGCCGCCGGGTCGGCCGGGCTCCACGGCCGGCGGTGGCGGGCGATCAGCTCGACGACGTGGCCGGCCGGCGAGACCGTGTAGACGCTGTGCGCGGACCAGGCGGGGAAGTCGACGATCGTCTCGCCGTCCTCGAGCGGGACGAGCGGCGAGGCCGCCGCGAGCCACTCCGACGCCTCGACGAGCCGGTCCTCGGCCACCTCGAGCGCCACGTGGTGCGACGGGCGCTGCCCGGGGGCGTGGCCGCGGCCGGTGTCCGTCGCGGGCGCGAAGGCCACGACCCCGTCGCCCACGCGGACGGCGAACCCGCCCTCGGGCGCGCCGGGCGCCGCGGGCAGCCCGAGGCGCCCCGTCCACCAGGCCCGCTCGTCCTCGATCGCCGCCGTGGTCAGCGTCACGCGGCGGATGCGGGGTGGAGCGACGGACGACGGGGGCGTGGGCACGTCTCCACGGTAGTCGTCCCGTCCCCGCGGCGAACCGCCGGAGCGCGGCGCGGCCTCGTCGCCGGTCGCCGCCGGCCCCGGTGCGCCGCCGGGCACGGGCGCACGATCCGGGGCCCGTCGTCTCGGATACGGTCCGCGCCGGAGCGGCCCGACGGACGTCCCCCGGGCGGACCGCTTCTCCCGCAACCGACGAAGGATCCCCCGCACATGGGCCTGAAGGACTGGCTGACGACCAAGGCGATGGCGCGCGCCCCCGACCACCGCGCGATCGTGCAGGAGCGCCTCGGCGCCGACGACCCCGTCGAGGGGCACACGTTCGGCTTCCCGGTCGCGTACAAGCGCGCCGGCGGCGGCGTGGGCACCGGCAAGGCGCTCACCCTCGCCACGAAGGCGCTCGAGAACAAGTACAAGCAGGGCCGCCACATCGGCGGCGACGAGGGCACGATCGCGCGCTCGATGGCGCTCGACTCGCAGGGCCAGACGATGCTCGTCGTCGCGGCCCGCACGTTCTCCGGCTGGACCTTCGGCGTGATGAACACCGACCCGGAGCCCGAGGAGGCGTGGCGCGTCCCGCGCGAGCAGCTGCGCTCGATCGAGCGGACCGGCAAGACGCGCCAGGGCGGCACGATCGAGATCCGCATCAGCTTCGCGGACGACTCCTTCATCGACTGGCAGGTCTCGGACCACGACGCGATGACGGTCGGCTTCTGGGAGGCCGCCGAGCGCCTGGACGGCAGCCCCGCCACCTGAGGCCGAGGGGCGGGGCGCGGGGCGTCCCGCCGTGGGGCCGCTAGGGTCCCGCCGCGTGCCGCGCCCCCGCGACCCCGCCGGCGGCCCGCCCGCCGGCCCCACCCCGGCGTCCGGGCCCGGCCGCCCGCCGGCCCGCCGCCGCGGCGTCCGCGCGGTGCCGGCCCGCGTCAGGGCCATCCGCACGCGCGCCGAGCGGTGGGTCGAGCGGCGCCACCCGCGCCTCTACGACGCCCGCCACGCGGCGTCCGGCCTCGGCCGGCTGCTCGGGCCGCTCGTCGGCCCCGTCCTCTTCGCGCTCGTCGTCGTGCCGGTCGTCGCGCTGCTGGCGGGCCTCGTGGCCCTGCTCGGCACGCTCGGGATCACGCTCCCGTCGGTGTCGCTGCCGGACGTCGACCTGCCGGCGATCCATCCGCCCGACTGGCTGCGGGCCGTCGGTCGGGTGCTGGGCGCGATCTTCGACGTCGCGGTCCAGGTCGCCCGACCGGTGGCGGTCGGCGCGGCGGTCCTCTACGGGGTGCTGCGCACGCGCGAGGCGTGGCGGGCCCGGCGCCGGGCCGAGGCGGTCGGCCAGACCGAGCTGCGCCGACGGCTGCTGGTGGCGCTCGCCGCGTCGTTCGCCCTGCTGCGAGCCGAGCCGCGGACGGGCCCGAGCGTGTTCGACGCCGTGCCGGACATCGCCCTGCCGTAGGGCCGCGGCGTCGCCGCGCTCTTGACCGGCCGGCGGTGCGCCGCGAGGGTGCGGGGATGACGCCGCCGCTCGTGCGCCGCTTCTGGGTCCGGGGACGCCTGCGCACCAGGTTCGTCCTGACGGACGAGGCCGACCGCGAGCTCGGCCGGCTGGAGCGCGACCGCTGGCACGACGACCGGGCTCGGACGCGCGACGAGGACGGCGCGCTGTGGCAGCTCGAGACCACGGGCGGCCGGGCCCGGGCCGTGTGCGGCGACCGCGAGGTGCAGCTGGGTCTCGACGCCCTGTGGGTCGGCGACGCCCGGTACGCCCTGCGCCTGGCGACCGACGGATCGCGGACCGCCAAGGCGACCGACGAGTCGGGCGCCCCGGTGCTCGTCGCGCGTCCCGCGCCGGAGCGCGGCGGCCCGTTCCTGCTCCTCGCCCTCTCGCCCGCCCTGGCCGAGCCGTACGCCGCGGCGATGGCCGTCGCGTTCGCGCTCGTGCGGATCGACGGGGGGTTCGTCTACCCGATCGGCGGCCCGGGCGGCGGGACCTGAACGACGGGGGCGGGGCGGTGCCTCGTACGGCGCCGCCCCGCCCGCTCAGTCCCGGTTGCCGGCGGCGATCTTCCGCAGGTCGATCGTGCGGTCGTACAGGTCGGCGTCGACGCCCTCGGCGAGCGCGACGTCGCGGAGCGGCTCGCCGGACTCCGTCGCCTTCTTGACGATCTCGGTCGCCTTGTCGTAGCCGATGGCCTCGTTCAGCGCCGTCGCCGTGGCGAGGGTGGCGCCGGCCGACGCGTCCGTGCCGCGCGTGTTGGCGCGGATGCCGTCGATCGCCTTCTCGGCGAACGCCTTCGACGCGGTGGAGAGCAGGTGGATCGACTGCAGCAGGTTGCGCGCGATGAGCGGCACGCGCACGTTCAGCTCGAACTGGCCCTGCATGCCGCCGATGGTGATCGCGGCGTCGTTGCCGATGACCTGGGCCGACACCTGCAGGACGACCTCGGGCAGGACCGGGTTGACCTTGCCCGGCATGATCGACGAGCCCTTCTGCAGCTCGGGCAGGAACAGCTCGCCGATGCCGGCGCGCGGGCCCGAGCCCATCAGCGCGATGTCCTGGGCGATCTTCGTCAGCGAGACGGCGACGGACTTCAGCGCGCCGGACAGCTCGACGAGCGCGTCCCGGTTGGCCTGGGCCTCGAACGGGTCCTCGGGCGCGGCGATCAGGTCCAGGCCCGAGTCGGCGACGAGCCGCTCGCGGACCTTCGGCGCGAAGTCGGCCGGGGTGTTCAGGCCG
Source organism: Patulibacter sp. SYSU D01012 (assembly GCF_017916475.1). Taxonomy (GTDB): domain Bacteria; phylum Actinomycetota; class Thermoleophilia; order Solirubrobacterales; family Solirubrobacteraceae; genus Patulibacter. The sequence goes on along the minus strand of NZ_JAFMTB010000001.1, from coordinate 487,498 downwards.
GTGCCGGTGGCGGTGCCGCCGAGCGGGATCTGCCCGACCTGCGGCAGGGCGTTGCGGACGCGCTTGGCCCCCAGGCGCACCTGCGCGGCGTAGCCCGAGAACTCCTGGCCCAGCGTGACCGGCACGGCATCCATCAGGTGCGTCCGGCCGGCCTTGACGACGTCGGCGAACTCGTCGGCCTTGGCCTGCAGCGACGCCTCGAGCTGCCCCAGCGCCGGCAGCAGCCGGTTCGTGGCCTCGTCGAGCGCGGCCAGGTGCACGGCGGAGGGGAACGTGTCGTTGGACGACTGCCCCATGTTCACGTGGTCGTTGCGGTGCGCCGCGCCGCCGGTCAGGGCGGAGATGACCTCGTTGACGTTCATGTTCGTCGACGTGCCCGAGCCCGTCTGGAAGACGTCGATCGGGAACTGGTCGTCGTGCTTGCCGGCGACGATCTCGCCCGCCGCGGCGGCGATCTTCTCGGCGATCTCGCCGTCGAGCTTGCCCAGCTCGGCATTGACCCGGGCGGCGGCGCCCTTGATCCGCGCCTGCCACTTGATGACCTGGATCGGCACCCGCTCGCCGGAGATCGGGAAGTTCTCGACGGCCTTCTGGGTCTCGGTGCCGTACAGCGTCTCAGCCATGGGTGGTGCCTCTCTCGGGGTCGGGGGCGACGGGGCGGGACACTACTCCGGGACGGGCGGGCGACGGCGGGCGCGCCCGCCGCGCCGCGCGCGAACGTGGCGGGTTCGCCTGCATGCCGCAACCTCTCGCCTGCGCCGGGGTTGGGGTGGGCATGTCCCGTACCGTCCCCACCAGGATCCCCCTCGCCACGCTGCTCGTGGCCCTCGCCGCGCCCGCCGCCGCCTCGGCCGCCGCGCCGCCCCAGCTCGTGCCGCTCGACGCCGCCAAGCCCGTCGCGGCCGCCGCCTCGGGCACCACCGTCGCCTGGCTGCGCCAGACCTCGAAGCGGGGCGACCGCCAGCTCGTCGTCCGCGACGCCGGCGCCGCCGCCCCGCGCGTCGTCGCCCAGCGCGTGCCCCGCAACGCCGTCGGCCTGGCGATCGGCACCGACGCCCACGACGCCCCGACCGCCGTGCTCTCCACGTCGGGCGGCCGGCTCTACCGGCTGCCCCTCGACGGGTCCGCGCCGGCCGCGCGGCTGCCGTCCTTCCGCGCCGGCGGGCACGACGCCGCGCCCGGCCTGCTGCACGGGACCGTCAGCTTCGTCCGGAGCACCGGGAAGGGCGCCCGGGCGCACCGCATCCTGCGCGCCGCAGCGCTCGACGGGCGCCGCAGCACCGCGGTGACGCCCGTCGCCGCCGGGTACGACGCGACCGAGACCGCGCCGCTGGCCGGTGGACGCATCGCCCTCGTCGCCGTCCGCGTGGTCGGCTACCGCCAGTGGGCGGAGCTGCGCCTCGTCTCGCCCGAGGGCCGACGCTCGCGCGTGCTGACCCGCACCTCGGCGGGCGGCGCCGCGGACGTCGGCATCGGCCCGCTGACGGTGACGCCGGACGGGAACCACCTGACGGCGTCGCGGTGGCAGGAGGGCGGCGGCCACCCGTGGGACACGACGACGTGGCACGCCACCGGCCGGGTCCAGGAGCGGCACCGCCAGGCCGCGCCGTACGCCCGCGAGCTGCCGCTCGGCGCCGAGGGCACCGCGGTGCTCGACCCCGACCTGTCCCGCGACGCCCCGCGCCTGGCGCTGATCGCGGCGCACTGAGGCCGCCCGGCGCGCGACCGCCCGGCAGCCGGGGCCGCTCGCCGCCGCGCCAGGCCCGAGGGCGGGTCCCGCCGTGCGACACGGGCCCGCCCCGCGGCGACCGCGGCGGGGCGGCGACGGGCGTGCGCCGGCGCTACGCTCGCCCGCCGTGCCGGCGCTGTCCTCCCCCCACGACCGCGAGATCGTCCGGCTGGCGCTGCCCGCCCTGGGCACGCTGGCCGCGGAGCCCACGTACCTGCTCGTCGACACCGCGATGGTCGGCCACCTGGGCGCGCAGCCCCTCGCGGCGCTCGCGCTCGCGACGTCGATCCTGGGGACGATCGGCGGGCTGGGCGTCGTCGCCACGTACGCGACGACCGCCGCCGTGGCGCGGCTGTCCGGCGCCGGCCACGAGGCCGACCTGCGGCGCCTGGCCGCGCAGTCGCTGTGGCTCGGCGTGGCGATCGGCGTGGTGGGCGCGCTGCTCGCCGTCGCGCTCGGGCCCGCGTGGATCGGCGGGCTCGGCGGGGAGGGCGCCACCGCCGACGACGCCGCCCGCTACCTGCGGATCGCCGCGCCGGGCCTGGCGCTGGCGCTGCTGAGCATGGCCGCGCAGGGGTGGCTGCGCGGGACGGGCGACCTGCGCACGCCGCTGCTCATCGTCGTCCTGGGCAACCTCATCAACCTGGCGCTCAACCCGCTGCTGATCTACGGCGCCGGCCTGGGCCTGGACGGCTCCGCGGTCGCGACGCTCGTCGGCCAGGCGACGATGGGCGCGCTGTTCGTGCGCCTGCTGTGGCGGGGCAGCGCCGAGCCCGGCGGCGCCGCCGTCGCCGGCGTGCGGCGGCCGTCCCTGGCGCTCCTGCGGCGGCTGGGGGCGACCGGCGCCTACCTGCTCGTCCGCAGCGGCGCGCTGCTCGCCACGTTCGCCGTGGCCTCCGCGGTCGCGGCGCGCGTGGGCGAGCCGTCGCTGGCGGCGCACCAGATCGGCTGGCAGCTCTTCCTCTTCCTGGCGCTCGTCCTCGACGCGATCGCGATCGCCGGGCAGGTGCTGATCGGCCGCGCGCTCGGGGGCGGACGGACCGACGAGGCGGTCGAGGCGGCCCACCGCATGGTCCTGTGGACCGTCGTCGTCGGGCTGGCCGCCGCGGCCCTCCTGCTGCTGGCGCGCGAGCCGGTGATCGGCGCCTTCACCGACGACGACGCGGTGCGGGACCGGGCCCGGGCGCTGTGGCCGCTGCTCTGCCTGATGCTGCCCTTCGCCGCCGCGGTCTTCGCCTTCGACGGCATCCTCATCGGCGCCGGCGACAGCCGCTTCCTGGCCGGCGCGATGACCGCCGCCGCCCTGCTCGGCATCCCCGCGATGGTGCTCTTCCGCGGGCTCGACTGGGGCGTCGCGGGCGTCTGGGGCGGGATCGTCGTGACGATGCTCGCCCGTCTGGTCGGCACGTGGTGGCGCTTCCGCGGGCGGCGCTGGGCGACGCCGGGCGCCTGGCGGTAGGCACCGTCGGGTGCCGCGGCCGGCGGCGCGGACCCGCGCGCCCCGCCCCTCAGGCTGCCGCCGTGCCGTCGACGGTCAGCACGACGCGGCCGTCGCGCTCGGTCGCGCCGAGCCGCGAGAGGCGCACGGCGCCCCCGCCACCCCCGTCGAGCCCGCCCCCGGCCCCCATGGGCAGCTCGCGGCCGGCGAGCGGCCCGTCGCCGGCGACGACCACGCGCGGGCGCCCGTCCTGCACCTCGACCGCCAGCGGCAGCGAGATCGGGCCGAGCGCGATCTCCAGCTGCAGGTGGCCGTCGACGGCGCGGGGCGTGACCGGCAGCTCCTGACCCCGGATCGCGAGCGACTGCTCCCCCACCGCGGCCGTCGCGTGCAGGGTCCCGTGCTCCACGGTGGCGGCCACGTCGTCGAAGCGGAACTGGCCGGTGTCGAGCGCGTCGGCCCGCAGGTCCAGCCGCGGGACGCTGCGCAGCGCGTCGCCCGCACCCACGCCCTCGCCGTCGTCCCCGCCGATCGTGGCCTCCGCGAAGTGGACGGCGACGGCGTCCGGCGAGCGCCGCAGCAGGTCGAGCGGCGAGCCGTCGATCCGGAGCGACGCGACCGGCCCCACGCGGTTCGCGAGCCGCGAGCGCACGACCGCGGTCGCCGCCGGCTTCAGGCCGACGGCCACCACGAGGAGCGCGAGGACGAGGAGCGCGCCTGCGTAGGCGAGCGCCCGGCGGCGCGTCGGCCGCCGCGGGCGCGGAAGGCGAAGGCGAGGGGTGCGGACGGAGGACGGCATGCCCCGCGACTATCGGCGTCCCGCGGCCGGAAGTCCCGCGCTGCGCCGCGCTTCTTAGGGGCCTCACAGAACCGCGGACCGCCCGGGTGCCACGATGCGGCCGATGGCCCGGGCCCCCGCGACGTTCCTCCGCAGCCTGCGGCATCGCGTCGCGGCCCTGAGCGCCGTGGTCGTGGTCACGGTGCTGGTGGGTGCCGGGGGCGGCGTCGTGCACGTGACCTCGCGGGACGACCGGCAGCAGATCGACGCCGGCCTGCGCCGCCAGGCGGCCGTGCTGGCGCGCCTGGCCGACGTCGGCGTCGCGACGAGCCCCCGGCGCGGCGTGCGCCTGCCCACGCCGCTGGAGCAGCGGCTCGACGCGCTGCTGCGGTCGACCGAGGGCGCCGTCCGGGTCTACGCGGACGGCCGCCTGCTCTTCGCCGCCGGCGGCCCCGCCCGGGGGCGGCTGCCGCCGGCGCCGGGGACGGGGCTGCGCACCCTGCGCACGAGCGTCGGCGACGGCTGGCGCTCGCTCACGGTGGCGGCCGACGGGGGACGCGTGCGGGTGGAGACGCTGCGCTCGCTCGCCGAGGCCGACGCCCGGGCCGCCACGCTGCGGACGACCGTAAGCGTCCTCGTCGTCCTGGGCGCCGTCGCCGCCGCGCTGCTCGCCACGCTCGCCTCCGGGGCCGCGCTGCGCCCGCTGCGGCGCCTGCGGCGCACCGCGGACGAGGTCGCCTCGACGGGCGACCTGGCGCGCCGCGTGCCGGAGGGCGGGCCGGTCGAGGTGGCGGCCGTCTCCCGCGCCCTGAACACGATGCTCGCGCAGATCGAGACGTCCGCGGCCGAGCGCGAGCGCACCATGGCGGCGACGCAGCGGTTCGTCGCGGACGCGGGCCACGAGCTGCGGACGCCGCTCGCCACGCTCGACGCGACGCTCGAGCTGCTCGTCACCCACCCGGAGCTGCCGGCGCAGGACCGCCACGACGCGCTCGTGGAGGCGTGGACCGAGGAACGACGGCTCGCGGCCCTCGCCGACGCCCTGCAGGCGCTGGCCCGCGGGGACGCCGGCGCGCTCGGCGACGAGGGCGAGGTCGACCTGCAGGAGCTCGTGACCGCCGCGGTGGACGCCGCGGCGCGCCGGCACCCCGAGGCCACGTTCCGGCTGCGTCCGGGGCCCACCGTCGCGCCGCTGCCCGGATCGCCGTCGGGGCTCCGGCGGATGGTCGACAACCTGCTCGAGAACGCGGCCCGCCACGGGGGCACGCGCGCCGCCCCGAGCGTCGAGGTCGCGCTGCGGCAGCGGCCCGGGGAGCGGCTGCTGGTCGTCGAGGACGACGGCCCCGGCGTCCCGCCGGAGCAGCGCGCGGCCGTCTTCGAGCGGTTCCGCCGGGCCCCCGGCGGCGCCGACGGCGGCTCCGGACTGGGCCTCGCGATCGTCGCGCAGCAGGCGGCGCTCCACGGCGGCAGCGCCTCGATCGGGGCGAGCGACCGCGGCGGGGCGCGCGTCGAGGTGACGCTGGCCGCGCCGGATCGGGACGGCACGAGCGCTGGGGACGGGGCATGCGGCGAGACCGCCGGCCCGGTCGTCCTCGGTCCGAGGACCGAGCGCGGGCCCGACGCCGGAGCCCCGGCGTGAGCGCGCCGCCGACGCTGCTCGTGGCCGACGACGACCGGCGCCTGCTCGCCGCGCTCGGGCGCGGGCTGCGGGCCGAGGGCTTCGACGTCCGTCTCGTCTCGGACGGCCAGGCCGCCCTCGACGCGCTCGAGACCCGGCAGATCGCGCTCGCCCTCCTCGACGTGGCGATGCCAGGCCTCGACGGCATCGCCGTGATCCGCCACGCGCGCGCTCGCGGGCTGGACCTGCCGATCTGCGTCGTGTCGGCGCGCGCCGACGTGGCCGACCGGATCCGGGGACTGGAGGCGGGGGCCGACGACTACCTCGTCAAGCCGTTCGCCCTCGGCGAGCTCGTCGCCCGCGCCCGGGCGCTGCTGCGCCGGCGTCCGCCGGACGCCGCGCGGTGGCGCGTCGGCGACGTCACGGTCGACGGCGGCGCGCGCCGCGCCTGGCGCGGCCCGCGGGAGCTGGGCCTGACGCGGCGGGAGTTCGACGTGCTGCAGGCGCTCGCGCGGCGCGGCGGCGTCGTCGTCACCCGGCCCGAGCTGCTGTCCCTCGTCTGGGGCTACACCGACCCGACCGACACGAACGTCGTCGACGTCTTCGTCGGGTACCTGCGGCGCAAGCTCGAGGCCGACGGCGAGCCGCGCGTGATCCGGACGGTGACCGGCGTCGGGTTCGTGCTCGAGGACCCGGCCGCGGACTGAGGCCGGCAGCGGCCGGCGGGCGGCCGCCCCTCAGCGTCGCAGCCGCAGCCGCAGCAGCGGGTCGATCAGCCGCCAGCGCGGCCCCGGGTCGCGCGCGAGCAGCTGCCCCGCCTCGATGAGCGCCTCGAGCGCCTGGTGGAACGCCCCCCGGGTGGCCCCCTGCCGGCGGGCCAGGTCGGCCGAGGTCGGCGCGCGCCCGTGGGCGACCTCGCCCAGGACGATCCGCTGCAACCGGGTGAGCGGCGCCAGCGCCGCCGCGTGGATCTCGGCCGTCTGCTCCAGGGCCTCCTCCAGGACCGCCGCGACGTGGGCGTCCTCGTCCCCGTCGACGCCAGGCTCGGTCAGCCGGCGGGCGAGCAGGTGGCAGAGCAGCATCGTCCGCTGCGGGTGGCCCTCGCCGAGCTGGACGAGCGTCGCGGCGGCGTCGCCGGGGTCGAGGGCGAGCTCGGCGAAGCGGCGCTCCACCTCGTCGATCGTCGACTCGAGCGGCAGCGGCGGCAGCGAGAGCGGCTCGGCCTGCCCGAAGAAGGGCGCCTCGTGCCGCTCGAACATCCGGGCGATGAGCGACGGCTCCGAGCCGGCGAAGACGTACGCGACGTCCTGCTGGGGCTGGATGACCGCGCGCAGCCGTGCGTCGAGGCCGGGCCCGGCCACGAGCAGGTCCTGGAACTCGTCGAGGATGACGAGGACCGGCTCGCCGGAGCTCCGCGCGACGGCGTCGGGCAGCGCGAGCAGCTCCTCCAGCAGGCGCCCGTGGTCCGCCGGCGTGGCCCCCGCGGGGGCGAGGGTCAGGCGCGGGCCCGCGAGCGACACGTCGGCGCCGATGCGGCCGGCCAGGCGCTCGACGCGGCGGACCGGGGCCGCCTCGCGGTGCCCGGCCCAGGCGACGAGGAGCGCGCGCGTCAGGCCGGCCAGGTCGCTGATCCCCCCGAGGTCGGCGCGGACGGTCCGCCACCCAGCCGCCTCGAGCGCCGCGGCGTGGGCGGCCAGCAGGGTCGTCTTGCCGTAGCGCCGCGGCGCGGCCAGGCGCACCGGCGTCCGCTCCGCCGCCGCGCGCCCGAGCCGCCGCCGCTCGTCCTCGCGGTCGATCATCCGGCGGGGCGGCACCGGTCCCGCGTGCTTGAACGGGTAGTCGGACACCCGGCCAGTATAGGTTCAGCTATACAGCGCTGTCCAGCTGCAGCTAGACCGCTGACCCGCCGTCGTCCAGCCGGGTCAGTCCTTGCCGGTGACGAGCGGGTCCGGCAGCGCGAAGCCCAGCTCGGCGCAGCGCTCCTCGATCCGGCGCACGACGGTCTCGACGACCGCGACGCGCGCCCAGCGCTTCGAGTCGGCCGGGATGACGTCCCACGGGGCGTGGGCGGTGTCGGTCTCGGCGAACATCTCCTCGGCGGCCGCCTCGTACTGCGGGCGCTTCTCGCGGTTGCGCCAGTCGTCGGGCGTCAGCTTCCACGACTTGAGCGGGTCGTCGCGGCGGCTCTCGAACCGCTCGAGCTGCTCCCGGTCGCTGATGTGCAGCCAGAACTTGACCAGGATCGTGCCGTCGTCGACGAGCTGCTGCTCGAACTCGCGGATCTCGCGGTAGCCGCGCCGCCAGTCCTTCTCGGGCGTGATCTCCTCCACGCGCTCCACCAGCACGCGGCCGTACCAGGTGCGGTCGTAGACGGCCATCCCGCCGCGGCCGGGCAGCGGCAGCCAGAACCGCTGCAGCCAGTGGTGGCGCAGCTCGTCGTAGGACGGCGCCGCGAACTGCACGACGCGGTAGTGGCGCGGGTCGAGCGTGCCGACCAGGCGCTTGATCGCCCCGCCCTTGCCGGCCGCGTCCCAGCCCTCGATGACGACGAGCAGCGGCGGACCGATCGGGTGCTCGCCGTGCTTGGGCTGCTTCGGGCTGCCGGCCCACGTCAGGCCGCCGAGCGCCAGCCGCAGCTGCGTCAGCCGCGTCTGCGCGGCGTCCAGGCGGGAGGCCTCCTCCTTCCGCGACAGCCGCAGGCTCAGGTCCAGGTCGTCCAGTCGGCCCATGCGGCGAGCCTACGGGGTGGCGGGGCGCGCTCCCGCGGCGGCGGGCGCCCCGTCCCCCGTCATGCCGCGGGGAGGACGACGGCGGCGGCGGCGAACCGCCCGGTCGAGCGCTCCGCGCGGTGCGAGAAGAAGCGGTCGGTCCGCGCGGCGGTCGAGATCGGGCTGACCGCGATCCGGTCGGGCCGCACGCCCGCCGCGAGCAGCGCGGCGCGGTTGGCCGCCCGCAGGTCGCACCGGGTCCGCCCCGCGGCGTCCCGCGGCAGGATCGCGTCGCGCTCGTCCGGATACGCCGCGGTCATCGCATCGATCACGTCGGGGCCGACCTCGTAGTCGTCCACGCCGATCGACGGACCGATCGCCACCCGCAGCCCGTCGGCCTGGGCCCCGAAGCGCTCGCCGAGCGCGCGCACCATCCGCGCGGCGATGCCGCCGGCGGTGCCCCGCCACCCGGCGTGCGCGACGCCGACGCAGCGGGTCGACGCGTCGAACGCGACGACCGGCACGCAGTCGGCGACCGTGACGCAGAGCGCCAGGCCCGGCTCGTCGGTGATCAGCGCGTCCACGCCCGGGACCGCCGTGTCCAGGTCGGTCGCCCCGCGGCCGGCGTCCTCCGCGCCGACGTGCGCGACCTCGACGCCGTGCACCAGCCGCGGCCAGACCGACCGCTCGAGCGCCAGGCCGGCGGCGGCGAAGAAGCGGCGCCGGTTCGCGACCACGGCGGCCGGGTCGTCGCCGACGGTCAGCCCCAGGTTGAGCGTGTCGTACGGCGGGGCGCTCGTCCCGCCCAGGCGGGTCGACACCACCGCGTCGCCGCCGGTCCCCTCGAGGAGGCCGAAGCGCAGGACGGGCACGTCGTCGGGCACGGGGCGACCCTAGCGCGGCGCGAAGGCCCCGCCCCCGGGCCGGAACCGCCCGCGACAGCCGACGGCGAAGCGCGCGCAGCGGTAGCGGGCCAGGAAGGCGTAGGCGGCCATCGACGTCTCGGCGTTCGACGCGACGAAGCCGACGTACTCGCGCGGCATCGACAGCTGGTTCGTGAGCCGGTCGAGCGAGCGCGACACGAGGCTGGGCGAGAAGCCGATCAGGCCGCTGCGGCGCCACGCGATGGCGAAGCCGCCCGCCTCGAGCGGGCGCACGAACATGCCGTAGGCGGTGCGCACCAGCCCGTCCCGTCCGATCTGCGTGCGCAGCACGACGGCCGCCGCGCGGTCGGCGTAGCTGCGGCTGATCCGGTCGCCGTGGCGGTAGCCCATCTCGGTCTCCAGCGCCCCGAAGACGGCGGTGCGCACGCCCGAGCTCCACGTCTCGTCGCACGCGACGGGGGAGCAGCGCGGGATGCCGTCCTGCGTGCGGAACAGGCGCTCCCAGCGCCCGAGCTCGCCGGCGACCGTGACGTCGCGGTGGTCCGTGTCGCGGTAGCGCCGGCCAGGATCGCCGTGCCGGCCGAGCACGTGCAGGCCCTGGAGCAGCCGGGTGAGCGGATCCAGGCTGGAGAGCCAGACGAACGTGCGCGTGGGCAGCACGCAGGTCTTCGAGGCGTACGGGTAGGTGCGGGAGTCCGCGGGCAGCTCGCCGCGGCAGTCGGCGTAGGCGTCGGGCTGGAACGGCGCGTCGTCCGGCCACGCGCCGGACGCGTTCCACGTCGCGGCGTAGATGTCGCGCCCGCGCGGGAAGCCGCCCGCGCGGGACGTCGCGGCGAGCGCGGCCGCCCGGGCCGTGCGGCCGCGGTAGCCCTCGTACTGCTCGCCGTCGTTCGTCCCGTGACGAACGGTGAAGCGATGGGAGCGGAAGCGGCCGCGGTCCGCGAGCGGGACGAGCGCCGCGCGCTGCCGGCCGACGTCGCGCGGGCCGACCGTCAGCAGCGGGCGCTCCTGCAGCGCCAGCTCGACCCGCCGGGTGCCGCGCAGCCCGAGCGGGGTCACCGCGATGCGCGCGCGGCCGGGCGCCGCCGCCCAGTCGACGCGCAGCCGGGCGCGCAGCTCGGCGCGCCCGTCGCGCCACGTCGCCACGCCCGTCTCGGTCCGCGCCCCGGAGTGCTCCCGCTCCAGGCGGTTGCGGTCGATCCCCAGCAGCCGCCACGGACGGCCGGCGCCCAGGCGCGCCCGCACCGGCAGGCCGAAGTACTCGGCGATCGCCGCGGCGCCGTCGTCCCGGGGCGAGTACAGGTCGTCGAGGAACGGCCCGGCGAGCGCGAGCGCGGCGTCGAGCGCGTCCCGCGTCGGCGCGGCGGCCCGCACGGCCGCGCGGTCGGGCGTGCGCAGCCCGTCGCGGACGCCCGAGAGGACGACGACGCTCGCCGCCAGCCACAGCGCCACGGCGGGCAGGAGCACCGCGGCCGCGAGCACGCGCAGGCGCCTCGGCGCGGGCGCCGAGGAGCGGTCGGGCGCCCGCCGGCGCCGCGGAAGCCGGTCGGCCACCCACACGTCGCGGCGGAGGGTATCCGCCGGGCCCGCGGGCCTCGTCCGTCCGTCCGCCGCAGGCGCCCGGGCGCCGCCGCCGGCTACCGTGCGCCGCGCGCGCCGCCCGGGCGCGCCGCGTGCATGCCGTCCTCCGTCCCGTCCCTCCGCGCGGCCGCGCTGGCCGTCGCGCTCCTCGCCGCGTGCGGCGCCGCCATGGCGCTGTGGTGGGTCGCCGCCGTGCTGCTCGTGGTGCCGGGAGCGGCCGCGACGGCCGGGGCGCTCGTCCTGCAGGCGGCGCTGCACGGGCTGGCGGTGCGCGGGATCGTCGGCCGCAGCCGGATCACGGCGCCGCTGCTGGCGGGCGCCGCGCTGGTGGGCTGGATCGGCGTGGGGGCGCTCTTCGACGCGGGCGGGTCCGCGTTCTACGCCCAGGCGTCCGTCGCCCTGGTGCTCCTCGTGCCCGCGGGGGCGCTCGCTGGTGCGGTGTCTGAAGCGCCTAAGATCAAGGCATGCGTGGCGTCACGGCAGCGGAGCAGGAGTACCTCGAGACCCTGCTGCACCTGGACGAGGCGCAGGAGCCGATGACGGCCGCCAACGTCTCCCGCGCGATGGCGCTCTCCGCCCCGACGGTGCACGAGATGATCAAGCGCCTGGAGAGCGACGGCTTCATCGAGCGCGACGAGCGCAAGCGGATCTCGTTCACCGCCGAGGGCCTGGCGGTCGCGCGCGACGTCGCCAGCCGGCACCGCCTGGTCGAGCGCTTCCTCGTCGACGTGCTCGGGATCCCGTGGTACGAGGTGCACACGGAGGCCGCGCGCATCGACCGCAGCGTCAGCCCGATGGTGCTCGAGAAGATGCGCGAGGCCATCGGCACCGCGACGACGTGCCCGCACGGCCACCCGATCGCGGTCGGCCAGCGCGTGCGCTGCGGTACGCGCCTGGCCGACGTGCCCGTCGGGGAGCGGATCACGATGCTGCGGTTCGAGAACGAGCAGGACGAGATCGTCCGGTCCCTGCACGCCGCCGGCGCGCGCCTGGGCCTGACGGGCGTCGTCGAGCGCAACGACGACGAGGCGGTCGTCGTCGAGAGCCCCGAGGGCCTGCACACCGAGCTGAGCCCGCGCGTCGCCGCGACCGTGGCGGTCTGGGCGTCCGTCTCGACGCCGGGCCCGCCGGCGAACGCCACGCCCATCGCGCCCCGCTAGGCGCCGCCGGACGCCCGGGCGCGCGCCCCGGGTCCGCGGAAGGACGCGCGCGACGCCGGGATCCGCCCCGCGCGCCCGCCGGACGGCACGCACGGGACGTTGCCGGCCTTGCCGCGCCGGCGCCGCGCGCGGACGATGGTCCCTTCATGACCGCGATCCGCACCACCGCAGCGTCGGAGCTGCTCGGCGTCTCCGCCAGCACGCTCCGCGCGTGGGAGCGGCGGTACGGGTTCCCCACGCCGCAGCGGACGGGTGGCGGGCACCGGCAGTACGACCTGGCCGAGATCGAGGCGCTGCGCGACGCGATCGCCCGCGCGCCGGACGCCGCGACCGCCGTGGCGCTCGCCCGGCGGGACGTCGACGGCGGGGGCGGCGGCTGGGACGCGTTCGGCCCACCACGCGGCCGCGCGGAGGCGTCTCCCGTGGACCGGCTGCGCCGCGGCCTGCGCCGCTTCGACGAGTCCGAGGCCGACCGCGTGGTCGAGGAGTCGCTGCACCTGCGGTCGCTCGAGCGCTCCGTCGACGAGGTGCTGCTGCCCGCGGTCGACGCGCTCGACCGCGACCACCCCGGGTCGGTCGAGTACGCGTTCGCGTGGCGGTGGGCGTCCCGCTGGCTCGCCGCCGCCACCCGCACCGCGCCGCCGGCGCACCGTCCGCAGGTCGTCGTGCTGCTGGACGGGACGGCGCCCGGCGCCGTCGAGGCGCTGCGGCTGCAGGCGCTCGACCTGGCGCTGCGCCGCGCCGGCGTCCTGCCGATCGCGGTCGGCGCGGACGTGCAGCCGACCGAGCTGGGCCGCGCCCTCGGCCGCATCGATCCAGCGGCGCTCGTCCTCTCCGGCCGCACCGTGCCGCTCGACCGCCTGGGCCGTCTGGTCTTCGCCGCCCAGCGCGCCGTCGGCGGCGAGCTGGCCGTCCTCGACTTCCTCGGCCCGATGCGCGACGGCCGGACGACCGGCGTCGAGCGCCTGGACCCCGCGCCGCTCGTCGCGCGCTCGCGGCTGCTGCAGCTGCTCGACGGCGACGAGCCGGGGTTTCGCGTGCGCCGGGGCCGCTAGCGGCCGGTCGCCACGCCCGGGGGCCGTCGGTCCGCGCGCCGCCGCCTCAGACGGCGAGCTCCTCGCAGTCGAAGTGGTGCTCCTCCACCTGGACCGTCGCGTGGTCCAGCCCGAACTCGTCGCGCAGCAGCGCCACGGAGGCCTCGAGCACCACGGTCGTGTCCACCCCGCGGTCGACGTCGACGTGCGCCGTGACCATGTCGGTGCCGGAGGTCAGCGTCCACACGTGCAGGTCGTGCACCCCGACGACGCCGGGCAGGCCGCACAGCCGCGCGCGGACGGCGGCGACGTCGACGCCCTTCGGCGCGCCCTCCATGAGGATGTGCAGCGCGTCGCGGCCCAGGCGCCAGGCGCGCGGCAGCACGAACAGGCCGATGCCGACGCCGACGATCGGGTCGGCGTACGGCCAGTCCGTCAGCAGCATCACGAGGCCCGCGAGCAGCACCCCGCCGGAGCCGATCATGTCGGCGAAGACCTCGAGGGCCGCGCCGCGGACGTTGATGCTCTCCTTCGCCCCGGCCCGCAGGACGAGGAACGAGAGGACGTTGACGAGCAGGCCCGTGGCGGCGACGAGCATCAGGCCCAGGCCCGGCACGTCGACCGGATCGCGGAAGCGGCCGACCGCCTCGTACAGGACGTAGCCCGCGACGCCGAACAGCAGCACGGCGTTGAACAGCGCCGCGAACGCCTCGAGCCGGTAGCGGCCGTACGTGCGCGTGTCGTCGGCCGGCGCCTGCGCGAAGGTGATGGCCAGCAGCGCGACGGCCAGCCCGGCCGTGTCCGTGAGCATGTGCCCGGCGTCCGACAGCAGCGCGAGCGAGCCGAGCGCCAGGCCGACGACGACCTCGACGACCAGGTACGCCGCCGTCAGTCCCAGCGCGATGGCGAGGGGCTTGCGGTGGCGGGCGCCGGCCGAGCCGGGGCCGCTGGGGAGTCCGTGGTCGTGTCCGTGGCCCATGGCTGCTCCGTCGACGGGGACGGACGGCCGACGGGCCGCCCGGGGCGACCCACCATACCACCACTAATTCGAGAGCGATTCCCACCAATAATGGGAAGGATTCTCACACCCAGGGGGCGTGGGACGGGGCGCGCCGCGGCCGCTCGCCGCGGCGCGCCCGGGCCTCAGGAGGCGATGCGGAAGCGGCCGACGAGCTCCTCCAGCTCGCTCGCCGTCATGGCCAGCTGCTGGGCGCTCGAGGAGATCTCCTGCGCGCTCGCGCTCGTCTGCTCGGTGGACGCCGCGACCTGCTCGGACGAGGCCGAGGAGCTCTCGGCCACCGCCGCGACGGCGGCCATGTCGTGCTGCACGCGCTCGGCGCTCGAGGCGATCTGCTCGACGGCGGTCGCGATGCCCTCGATGCGGGCGCTCATGTCGTCGACGGACAGGCCGATGCGCTCGAACGCGTCCCGGGCCTGCTCGACCGTCTCGGCGCCCTCGAGCGAGCGCGCCGCGCCGTCCTCGACGGCGACGACGGCCTGGCCGGTCTCGCCCTGCATCTCGGTGACGAGGTCGGCGATCGACGCCGCAGCCTGCTCGGACTCCTCGGCCAGCTTGCGGACCTCCTCGGCGACGACCGCGAAGCCGCGGCCCTGCTCGCCGGCGCGGGCGGCCTCGATGGCCGCGTTGAGCGCCAGCAGGTTCGTCTGCGCGGCGATGCCGGTGATCGTCTCGACGATGCCGCCGATCTGCTCGCTCTTCGCGGCCAGGCCCTGCATCGTCTGCGTCACGCGCTCGGACGACTCGCGCACCTCGCGCATCGCCGCGGTCGCCTGCTCGACGGCGCGCTCGCCCTCGGCGGCGACGGCGCGGGCCTCGCCGGCGGCGGCGACGGTGGCCTGGGCCGACTCGGCGCTCGTGCGGGTGGCCTCGGTGACCTCCTCGGTCGCCACGCGGGCGCCGGCGACGGAGCCGACCTGCTTCTCGGCGCCGGCGGCGACGTCGGAGACGGCCTGGGCGATCTCGTCGACGGCGCGCCCGGCCTCCTCGGAGTTGGACGCCAGCTCCTGCGACGCGGCGGACAGCGTCTGCGACGAGCCGCTGACCGCGCCGATCAGCTCGGACAGGTTGGACTGCATGTCGCGGAACGCGACGCCCAGCTCGTCCTTCTCGGACCGCGGCTCGATCGCCTGGGTCAGGTCGCCGCCCGCGATGCGGTGCGCGACGGCCGCCATCTCGCGGACGTAGTCGACCAGGCGACGGAACGCGGCGGCCATCTGGCCGACCTCGTCCTGGCTCTTGACGTCGACGTCCTGGTCCAGCTCGCCCTCCGCGATGCCCTCGGCGGCGCGCAGGACCTGCCCGACGCCGCCGCCGATGCTGCGGGCCAGCAGCAGCGCGACGGTGAGCGCGATGCCGACCGCCAGGGCGCCCAGGAGCAGGATCGCGGTGCGGCTGCTGGACGCGGTGTCCTTCGCGTCGGCGACCGCCTCGGTGGCGTAGTCGGCGTTCAGCTTCGACCACGCGTCGGCGTTGGTGCCGATCGCGTCGAACGGCTTCTGCAGCCGCCCGTTGAGGATCGCCAGGCCGCCGGCCAGGTCGTTGGCGCGGCCGCGGGCGAGCACCGCCGGCGTGTTCGCGATGTACGCCGCCCAGCCGCTCTGCGCGCGGCGCCAGAAGGCGCGGTCCTCGGCGCCGGTCACGAGCGGCGCGTAGCTGGCGAGCAGCTGCTCGACGGCGCGGCCGGACGCCCGCATCTTGGCCTCGTAGGTGGGCTTGTTCGCGTCGGCGACGATCAGCTGCTGCAGCTGCTGGCGCCGGTAGTCGCCCTGCTTGCCCTGGATCTTCGCGATCGCGGCGACGGACGGCAGGTTGCTCTCGCCGATCTGCACGCCCTTGTCGCCGATGCGGCCGGCCGACGACAGGCTGTAGACGATCACGACGACGAGCACGGCCAAGACGGCGCCGAAGCCGGCGAGCAGCTTGACGCGTAGGCTGCGGGTGAACCAGGACATGAGGGGTCTTCTCGCTCCGTAGGTGGTCCGGCCCGGATCCGTCCGGGCAGTAGTCCCCGTGATCGACCGCGCGGTCGGCCGGACCCATCCGGACCGGCCATCCGTCCAGGCGTCCGAGCGCCAGGTCGCCCGGGAACGGCGATAGCCGGATCCCCAGTATCTACGCGGTATCGCGGCCCGCGGCCGTCGTCCGAGGCCGGCGAGCGCGGCCCTTGGCGACCGCTCCGCGGCCGCGCCCCGGCGCCTCCCGCCGTCGCGCCTGCTACCCGGCCGAACCCCGTACACCGGCGGAGCGGCGAGCGACGAGTCGCCGGGCGCCCCGGGGCCGTCGCGCGCGCCGCCCCGGGCCCGCCCGCCGCACGCCCGCGCCCGGCCGCACGCCCCGTGCGCGCGGCTTGCGAGAATGGACGGTCCATGTCACGCCGTCCGGTCGATGCGAACCAGTCGTTCCCCGCGCTGGAGGAGGCGATCCTGGAGCGCTGGCGCGAGCGGGACGTCTTCCGCGACTCCATGCGCCGCCGTCAAGGCGCCGAGCCGTGGGTCTTCTACGAGGGCCCGCCGACCGCGAACGGCCGCCCCGGCAGCCACCACGTGCTGTCGCGCGCGTTCAAGGACGTCTTCCCGCGCTTCCAGACGATGCGCGGGCGCCTCGTCGAGCGCAAGGGCGGCTGGGACACGCACGGCCTGCCCGTCGAGATCGCCGTCGAGAAGGAGCTCGGCCTGTCGTCGAAGGCCGAGATCGAGGCCTACGGCATCGCCGAGTTCAACCAGCGCTGCCGCGACTCCGTCTTCACCTTCCTGGAGGACTGGAACGCCCTGACGGAGCGCATCGCGTTCTGGGTCGACCTGGACGACGCGTACCGCACGCTCGACGACGCCTACGTCGAGCAGGTGTGGGGCGCGATCCGCGCCATCAACGACCGCGGGCTGCTCTACGAGGGCCACCGCGTCGTCCCGTACTGCCCGCGCTGCGGCACGGCGCTCTCCAGCCACGAGGTCGCGCAGGGCTACAAGGACGTCCTCGACACCTCGGCGTACGTCCGCTTCCCCGTCACCGACGCGGACGGCTCGGCGCTGCAGGCGGGCGACGTGCTGCTCGCGTGGACGACGACGCCGTGGACGCTGCCGTCGAACGCCGCGCTCGCCGTCCATCCCGACCTGGAGTACGTGCGCGCCCGCGTGACCGGCCGCCCGGCCGACGGCGCGCACGAGCCCGCGCCCGAGGGCGAGGTCGTGGTGGTCGCGAAGGCGCTGCTCGACCGCGTCGTGCCGACGACGAAGCCCGGGCCGGAGAACGCCCCGGTCCCCAACGGCGTGCAGATCGAGGTGCTCGACACGCTGACCGGGGCGCAGTTGACCGGCGCGCGCTACCGCCCGCCGTTCACGTACATCGCCGCGGAGGACTGGGGCCCGCGCGGCAACACGGTCCTGCCGGCCGACTTCGTCACCGCCGAGGACGGCACCGGCGTGGTGCACACCGCCGTCGCCTTCGGCGCGGACGACTACGCGCTCGGCGTCGAGGCGGGCCTGGTCGTCCAGAACCCCGTCCGCCTGGACGGCACGTACGACGAGCGCATCACGGACTACGCGGGGCGCAACGTCAAGGACGTCGACGACGAGATCGTCGCCCAGCTGCGCCGCGAGGGCAGCCTGTGGCTGGGCAAGCCGTACGAGCACTCGTACCCGCACTGCTGGCGCTGCGGCACGCCGCTCATCTACTACGCGAAGCCGTCCTGGTACATCGCGACGTCGAAGATCCGCGACCAGCTCGTCGCGGCGAACGAGCAGGTCACGTGGCACCCCGAGCACGTCAAGCACGGGCGCTTCGGCAAGTGGCTGGAGGGCAACGTCGACTGGGCGCTGTCCCGCGAGCGGTACTGGGGCACGCCGCTGCCCGTGTGGCGCTGCGACGACGAGTCCTGCGACCACCTGCACTGCGTCGGCTCGTTCGCCGAGCTCGAGGGGCTCGCCGGCCAGGAGCTGACCGATCCGCACCGACCGTACGTGGACGACCTGACGTTCGCCTGCGCGCGGCCCGGCTGCTCGGGCACGATGCGGCGCGTCCCCGAGGTCATCGACGTCTGGTTCGACTCCGGCTCGATGCCGTTCGCCCAGCACGGCGAGACGCTGGAGCAGGTGCGCGAGGAGGGCCGCTGGCCCGCCGACTACATCTGCGAGGCGCAGGACCAGACCCGCGGCTGGTTCTACTCGCTGCTGGCGATCGCGACGCTGCTGCAGCAGCCGGTGCCCGCCGGGCTGCCCGCGGACGGCACGGTGCTGCCGGCCGCGCAGTCGCCGGACGCGGTGGCCGCGCACGACGGGCAGACGGGGGGCGGCGAGGCGCCGCTGCCGCCGTTCCGCGACGTCGTCTGCCTGGGCCTGATCCTCGACGCCGAGGGTCAGAAGATGTCGAAGTCGCGCGGCAACATCGTCGTGCCGTGGGACGTCATCGACCAGTACGGCGCGGACGCGTTCCGCTGGTACTTCTTCACCAGCAAGCAGCCGTGGGACGGCTACCGCTTCTCGACCGAGGCGATCGGCGAGGGCGTGCGCCTGTTCCTGCGCACGCTGTGGAACACGTACGGGTTCCTCGTGATGTACGAGAACGCCTCGCGCCACGAGAGCGCGGCGGCGGACGCGGCCGACGACCCCGAGTCGCCGAGCGCGCTGATGGACCGCTGGATCCGCTCCCGCCTGGCGGCCACGGTGGGCGAGGTCACGGAGCGCCTGGAGGGCTTCGACGTGACGTTCGCCGGCCGGGCGATCGCGGCGTTCGTCGACGATCTCTCCAACTGGTACGTCCGCCGTTCGCGGCGCCGCTTCTGGGAGGGCGACCCGGCGGCGCTCGCCACCCTGCGCGAGTGCCTGGTGACGGTCGCGCAGCTGCTCGCGCCGTTCACGCCCTTCGTCGCGGACGAGATCTACGACAACCTCGACGGGACCGAGCCGTCCGTCCACCTGACGGACTGGCCGACGGTCGGGGCCGACGGCGACGTGACCGCGCGCGTCGGTGGCGCGAACGTCGCGCTGCGGCGGGACGAGGAGCTCGAGGCCGCGATGGCGACCGCGCGCGAGACCGTGCAGCTGGGCCTCGGCGCCCGCGGCCAGTCGAAGCTGAAGGTGCGCCAGCCGCTGCACGAGGCCGTCGTCGTGGCGGCCGACCGCGAGCGCGCGGCGATCGAGCGCCTGGCCGACATCGTCCGGGACGAGCTCAACGTGCACGAGCTGCGCTTCGTCGCCGACGCGGACGAGCTGGGGTCGTTCGAGGTCAAGCCGAACTACCGCGCCCTGGGCCGCCGCTTCGGCAAGGCGATGCCCCAGGTGGCCGAGGCCGTCGCGGGCCTGGACCCCGCCCGCGCCGCGGCGACGGTCCGCGCGGGCGGCACCGTCGGGATCACGATCGACGGCGCCGAGCACGAGCTGTCCGAGGACGACCTGGTCCTGCGGATGGAGCCGCTCGAGGGCTACCAGCTCGAGCGCGAGGGCTCGCACGCCGTCGCCCTCGAGCTGCAGATCGACGACGCGCTGCGCCGCGAGGGCCTGGCCCGCGAGGTCGTCCACGCCATCCAGGCGGCGCGCAAGGCCGCGGGCCTGGAGATCACCGACCGCATCCGTCTGACGCTGGACGGCGACGAGGAGCTGCTCGCCGCCGCCCGCGAGCACGAGGCGTACGTGACGGGCGAGACCCTGACCGTGGCCCTGGAGTACGGCACCCCCGGCGGCGACCACCAGCACGGCGTCGAGGTCGAGGGCCTGCGCCTGGTCGTCGGCGTCGCGGCGGCCGCGGTCTGAGGACGCGGCGGCGGCGGAGCCGGGGCGGGGGCGGGTTCCGGCTGAGGGCCGCCATGCGGACCCGAGCCGGAACGGCCGGCGGGGCGGGCTCGTGTTCCGGCTGAGGGCCGCCATGCGGACCCGAGCCGGAACGGCCGGCGGGGCGGGAGCGGGTTCCGGCTGAGGGCCGCCATGCGGACCCGAGCCGGAACGGCCGGCGGGGCGGGGGCGGGTTCCGGCTGAGGGCCGCCATGCGGACCCGAGCCAGAACGGCCGGCGCGGCGGGAGCGTGTTCCGGCTGAGGGCCGGTATCCGGGCCCGAGCCGGAACGGCCGGCGCGGCGGGAACGTGTTCCGGGTGAGGGCCGGTATCCGGACCCGAGCCGGAACGGGCGACGGGGCAGGGACGTGTTCCGGGTGAGGGCCGGTATCCGGCCCTGAGCCGGAACAGCCGGCGCGGCGGGAACGTGTTCCGGGTGAGGGCCGGTATCCGGACCCGAGCCGGAACGGGCGACGGGGCAGAGACGTGTTCCGGGTGAGGGCCGGTATCCGGCCCTGAGCCGGAACAGCCGGCGCGGCGGGGACGCGTTCCGGGTGAGGGCCGGTATCCGGACCCGAGCCGGAACGGGCGACGCCCCACCGGCGCCTCGCCCCCGGCCCCGCGCCGGCTCGCCCCGCCGCCGAGCAAGAGCGCCGCCGCGCCCACCTCTCCATCCCGCTCCGCGGGGCGGTATGCCCTCGTGTGATCCGCCACGACACGCGTGCGTATCGCGCCGCGGAGCGTCGACGTCGCTGGTGCTCGCGCCGACTGCCACGACGCTCTGTACGGATTCGTACTCCGGTGGTACTGTTTGGTACTGCAATGAGTGCCACCGACCACCAGCGACGCGAGGAGCTGCTCCGCCTGCAGCGCGAGCAGGTGCTCCGGGGCGTCGCCGAGGCCCTCGCAGCCAAGGGCTGGTCGGCGACGACGATCGCGGACATCGCGGCCGCGGCCCGGGCGTCGCGCAGCACCGTCTACGCGCACTTCGCCGACAAGGACGACGCGCTGCTGGCGTTGCACGACGTCGTGCTCGCCCGGCTCGGCGCGTCCCTGCTCGCCGCGCACGAGCGCACCGACCGCTCGGCGGACTGGCGCACGCGCCTGGCCGCGACGACGACCGCCCACCTGGAGGCGCTGGCGTCGGCGTCCCCCGGCGAGCGCGCGTCGCTGCTCGAGGTCGCGTCCGTCGGCCCGGCGGCACGGCGCGCCCGCCGCGAGGGCCTGGACCGCTTCGCCGCGCTGGTGGCGGACACGAGCGTCGACCTGGCCGCCGGCGCCCCCGACGCCGAGCCGCTCACGCCCGCCCTGGCGCTGGCGGCCGTCGCCGCCGTCCACGAGCTCGTCCAGCGCGCCGCGGACGACGGGCCGGACGCGATCCGCGCCCTCGCCCCCGCCGCGACCGACGTGCTCGCCCGGCTGATGCGCCGCCCCGCGGCCGCCGCCGACCCCGGCCCGGCGCGGGTCGACGACACCACCACCCCCGCCGCCCCGGCCACCCCCGCCGCCGCGGTCCCCGCGGCCGCCACCCCCACCCCTTCACCCACCCGCAGCTGACCCAGAGGAGGGCAGCGAACATGACCCGCACCATCGACAAGGTCACCGTCCTGGGCACCGGCGTGCTCGGCTCGCAGATCGCGTTCCAGACCGCGTTCCACGGCGTCGACGTCGTCGCCTACGACATCTCCGACGAGATCCTCGAGACCGCGAAGCAGCGCTTCCACGGGCTCGCCGCCCGCTACACGCAGGACCTGCCGGACGCCGGCACCCGGGCCGAGGAGGCCCTCGGCCGCGTCCGCTACTCCTCCGACCTGGCCGACGCCGTCCGCGACGCCGACCTCGTCATCGAGGCCGTCCCCGAGGCGCTCGAGCTCAAGCGGCAGGTCTACACGCAGCTCGGCGAGCTCGCGCCCGAGCGGACGATCTTCGCGTCGAACAGCTCCACGCTGCTGCCGAGCGACATGGTCGACTTCACCGGTCGGCCGGACCGCTTCCTGGCGCTGCACTTCGCCAACGAGATCTGGCTGCACAACACCGCCGAGGTGATGGGCACGCCCGCGACCGACCCGGACGTCTACGCCGCCGTCGTCGCGTTCGCCCGGCGCATCGGGATGGAGCCCATCGAGCTGCGCAAGGAGCAGCCCGGCTACGTCCTGAACTCGCTGCTCGTGCCGCTGCTCAACGCCGCGTCCGCGCTGTACGTCGACGGGGTCGCCGACCCCGAGACGATCGACAAGACGTGGCGCATCGGCACCGGCGCCCCGGCCGGCCCGTTCCAGATCTTCGACGTCGTCGGCCTGAACACCGCCTACCACATCTCCTCGGTCTCGGAGAGCGAGAAGCAGCGGCGCTTCGCCGAGATCATCAAGGAGCGCTTCATCGACCAGGGCAAGCTGGGCGTCGCGACCGGCGAGGGCTTCTACCGCTACGGCGAGCAGGCCTGATCCACGACCGTGCTCCGGATCGGTGGGCCGGGCACGGAGCCCGGCCCACCGATCCACTAGCGTGGACCCCGTGAGCGTGTCCGGGCCAGCTCCCCTGGGAGCGGACGTGATGGGTCGCGGACTCGCGGCCCGCAGCCGTCGCGGTCCGGTCTTCGCCGGCGTCGACCTGGACGTCCCCGCCGGCGGGCTCGCCGTCGTCCACGGCCCCGGCGGCTCGGGGCGCAGCGCGCTGCTGCTGGCGCTCGGCGGCCGCCTGCGCCTGGCGGCGGGCGAGCTGCGGGTCGGCGACCACCTGGCGTCCCGGGGGCTAGGCGCCCTGCGCGCCGCGTCGACGGTCGCGCGCATCCGCCCCGGCATCGAGCCGGACGAAGGGGTGCGCGTCCGCGACCTGGAGCGCTGGAGCGTCCTGGCGTCGGCCGGCCGCAGCACCGCCGACGGCATCCACGACGCGTACGCCCTGCTCGGCGTCGACCCCGACCGCGCGCGACCGCTCGGCGACCTGCACCCGCTCGACGGGCTGCTCGTCGTCGTCGCCCACGCCGCCGCCGAGGGTCGACCGCTGCTGCTCGTCGACGACGTGGACGCCGGGCTGACCCCCGCCGACCTGGAGCGCGCATGGACGGCGCTCGACGCGCTGGCCGACGCCGGGCCGACCGTGATCGCCGCCGCCGTCGCCCCGCCCGCCGGCGTCGACCACGTGCCCGTGGCGCTCGGCCACCCGACCGGCGCCGATCGCGCGGTCGCCCGCGGCGGGGCGGAGGCGCCGACCGCCGACGGTGCGCCGCCGCCCGCGGACGCGTCCCCGCCCGCGGACGCGTCCCCGCCCTCCGCCGCGTCGCCGCGCTCCGCCGCGTCCCCGACCCCCGCCGCGTCGCCGGCCGTCGACCGTCCGCCCGACGGCACCGCGCCCGCCCCGTCGCGGCCGGACGGCGCCGACTCCGCCCCGTCGGCCGACGGCGACGCCGCCCCGGAGGGCCCCGCGTGACCGCCCTCCGCCTGGCCCTCTTCGAGCTGCGGCGCTTCCGCCGCGGCCTGCCGCGCATCGCGCTGCTCGGCATCGCCCTGGTGCCCCTGCTCTACGGCGCGGTCTACCTGTGGTCGAGCTGGGATCCGTTCGGACGACTGGACCGCGTGCCCGTCGCCGTGGTGAACGAGGACCGCTCGGTCGTCGTCCGCGACCAGCAGGTCGACGCCGGCCGGCAGCTCGTGGACCAGCTGCGCCAGAAGCGGTCGTTCGACTGGCGATTCACCGACGCCGGCGACGCCGCGGACGGGCTGAAGAGCGGCGAGTACCTGTTCTCCATCACGATCCCGAAGGACTTCAGCCGGCGCCTGGCGAGCCCGGCGAGCGACCGGCCGCGGCAGGCGAAGCTGGAGATCCGCGTGGACGACGCGAACGGCTTCATCGTCTCGCGCCTGGCGTCGTCGGCCCAGACGGAGCTGCAGCGCCAGGCCAACACGGCGGCCGTGTCCGCCTACGCGCAGACCGCGCTCGGCGACGTGGGCACGATCCGCGGCCAGCTCGAGGAGGCGCTGCGCGCCGTGCAGCAGGTGCGGCGCGGCACGAGCCGCGTGGCCGCGGGAGCGCGCGACCTGGTCGACGGCGTGGCGCCGCTCCGGCAGGGCACGGCGGCGCTGGCGGGCGCCGGGGCCGAGCTGCAGCGCGGACTGGCGAGCGTCGCCGGCACCGCCGACGCGCTCGCGGACGCCGCGGCCGATGCCGCCGGCCCCGCGGCCGCGGCGCTCGTCGACGCCGCCGAGTCCGCGCAGGACACCGCCGGCCTGGCCGCCACGGCGTCCGGCCGGTTCGCGAGCCGCGTCCGGCGGATCGACCGCGGCCTGGCCGACCTGGCCGACGACGCACCCCTCGTGGCGGACGAGCCGGCCTTCCGCCGGGTGCGGGAGCGCGCCCACGACGTGCGCCGCCAGGCCGAGCAGACCGACCGGGTGCTCGAGCAGGTCGACCGCCGCACGCGCCGCCTGACCCGCCGGGCGAAGGAGCTGCGCGCGCGGAGCGCCACCACCGCCGCGCGGCTGCGCGGAGCCGACGGCGCCGACGCCCTCGCCCGCGCCGCCCGGTCCGCGAGCGCGGGCCTGGCGGCCCTCGACCGGGCGGCGGGCGGCGCCGTCCCCGGCAGCCGCGAGCTCGTGTCCGCCACCGACGAGGTCGACCGCGGGGTGGCGCGCATCGAGCGGCGCCTGCGGGCCGGTCTGCGCCAGGTGCCGTCCCCCGACGCCCGCGAGCGGGCGCAGGCGGCGAAGGTGCTCGGCTCCCCGGTCACGATCGACTTCCAGGAGGACAACCCGGCCACGCTCTACGGTCGCGGGCTGGCCCCCTTCTTCTTCCCGATCGGGCTGTGGGTCTTCAGCATCTTCGTCTTCCTGCTGCTGCGTCCGCTCAGCCCACGGCTGCTCGCGTCGAACCTGCCGGCACCGACGGTGGCGCTCGCGACGTGGCTCCCCGCCGCGGCGCTCGGCCTGGGCGGCGCCGTCTTCCTGTTCCTGGGCGTCGAGATCGGCCTGGGCCTCGACGCCGACCACCCGCTCGCGACCGTCGGCGTGGCCGTCCTGACCGTCGCCACGTTCACGGCGATCATCCAGCTGCTGCGGGTGGCGTTCGGCGTCGTCGGGGACGCCGTCGCGCTGGTCCTGCTGATGGCGCAGCTGGGCTCGGCCGGCGGGCTGTACCCGCTCGAGACCACCGACGGGATCTTCCAGACGCTGCACCCGCTGCTGCCGATGAGCTACGTCGTCGACGCGCTGCGGGTGACGATCTCGGGCGGCCAGTCCACCCACGCGGTGCGCGCGGTGATCGTCCTGCTCGGCTTCCTCGTCGCGGCCCTGGCGCTGACGGCGCTGCTCGTGCGGCGCCGCCGCGTGTGGACGATGGGCGAGCTGAAGCCCGACGTCGAGCTCTAGGCGGGCCCGACCCGCGCCCACACGGCCCGGTGGTCGCTGCCCGGCAGCGCCAGGACGCCGGCGCGGTCGGCGCGCCAGCCGCCGCCGAGCAGCACGTGGTCGAGCTGCGGGCGGACGAGCCCGAGCGGCCCGCCCGACCACGTCGCCCGCAGGCCCCGGCCGGCGGCTCGGGCCGCGTCCTCGCACCCCGCGTGGAGGACCGCCCGCAGCGGCGAGTGGTCGATCGTCGCGTTCAGGTCGCCCGCGACGATCCAGGCGTCCCGGCAGAAGCCGCGGAGCGCCAGCAGGTCGGTGCGCCACCGCCCCTGGCTGCCGCCGGGCGGCGGCGCGACGGGGTGGACGGCGGCGACGGACACGCCCAGGGCGTCCAGCCGCACGCGCACCTGGCCGTGCGATCCGGGCGGCGTGGCCGCCGGCAGCGCCCGCGGCCGCAGACGGCCGGCCACCACCAGGGCCGTGACCTTCGCCGACGTCGCGTCGTCCGGCCACGCCGTCGCGTCGCCGAACGCCCGCCAGGGCCGCCCCGTCGTTCGGGTCAGCTCGGCGGCGATCGCGCGGGCCGCGTCACGGTTGGTCTCGGGCAGCGCCACGACGCGGGCCCCGGTGCGATCGACCAGGGCGGCGAGCGTGGCGGGCCGGACGCTCGAGCGCGCCGTGTTGGCCGTCAGGACGGTGACGGCGACGGCGCTGGGCCCCGGCCGCCCCGCGCCGACCGTCCGCGCCGCCACCTGCAGCGCGGCGCCGCCCGCCAGGACGACGACGAGCAGCGCCGGCACCACGCCGCGGCGCCGGCGGACGGCGCGGGCCAGCGCCGCGGCGCCCAGCAGCAGGACCGCGACCGCCAGCGGAGGGCGGAGCGCCACGAGCTGCGTGAACGGCAGGACGACGTCGAGGTGCCGGCCGCCCGGCAGCGGCACGTAGGGACTCCACAGGAGCAGCACCGCGAGCACGACCGCCGCGACGGCCGGCGCGCGACTGGCGGGGCGGCGCCGCATACGCGCGGGAGCCTACTGCCGGCGGACGTCGTCCCGGAGGCGCACGCCGTTCCGCCGTCGCCCCGAGACGACGTGGACATCCGTCGTATACAGCGCACGCCGGACTGGACGAGTATCCTGCGGACGGTGTACGTTGCGGCCCGTCGCGACCCCCTCTCGCGACGCATCATCCCCCAGCCACCCATCGGCCCCACGGACCCCGGTGCCCCGCGCGCCGCCCCGCACGGCCACCAGGAAGGACCTCATGGCCCCCACCCGCTCGTCCGGCGCGTCACGCCGGGCCAAGATCGGTGCGACCGTCGGCGCCCTCGGCCTCGTGGCCGCGGCCGGCGGCTACGGCACGTACGCCGCGTTCACCGACACCACGACGCTCGACGGCACCGCCGCCGCCGGCACCGTGCAGATCAACGACCCCGGCGCCGACAGCCGCACCATCACGGTGGCGGGGCTGGTGCCCGGCGACGCGCCGAACACGTGCTTCACCGTCGCGGCGCCGGCCAGCGGCAACACGCAGGACCTGAACGTCGCGCTCGTCGCCACCGACCTGACGCAGGCCAGCACGGCCAACACCGCCCTCGCCGGCGCGCTGACCGTCGGCATCGAGCGCGTGGCCGGCACGGGGGCGACCGGGACGGAGAACGGCGCGAACGGCAGCACCCAGACGCTGACCCGCACGAGCGACTGCCAGGCCGTGCCGGCCGGCAGCGGGACGACGCCCACCAGCAGCCCGCAGACCGTCTCGGGCATCGCCGCCCTGACCGACACGTTCACGCTCGCACCGGGCGCGCGCCAGACGTACCGGGTGACGCTGCGCCTGGGCGCGAACGCCCCGCAGGCCGCCCAGGGCGGCAGCGCCAGCTTCCGCCTGCAGTGGACCGGGTCCGCCGGCGTCGCCGCGACCTGATCCCGCCCCCCGCCGCGTCGGTGCCGTCCGCCCTCCGGCGGCACCGGCGGCGACGCTCGGCCATGCCTCTCGCCCCCGCCACCGTCCTGACCCCCGAGCTGGCCCCCGCGGCGCCCAGCCGGTGGCGGGCCGCCCGTCGTGCCGGCCGCGTCCTCGCGGTGACGGCCCTGGTCGCTCTCGGCCTGCTGCTGGCCGCGTTCAAGCTCTCGGGCTGGCAGGCCCTGACCGTGCTGACCGGCTCGATGCGGCCGACGATCGTGCCCGGCCAGGTGGTGCTCGTCTCGCCGACGCCCGTGGCGGCGGTCCGGCCGGGGCAGATCGTCACCTTCGAGCGCCCGTTCGGTCCCGGCACCGTCACGCACCGGGTGCAGCGCGTCGCGGCCGCGCCCGGCGGCCGGCTGAGCGTCACGACGAAGGGCGACGCCAACCCGGCCCCGGAGACGTGGCAGATCCCGGCCACGGGGACCGTCGGGCGGCTCCGCGCCGTCCTGCCCGACGCGGGCGGCAGCCTGGCGTTGCTCGTGGCGGGCCGCGGCCGCCCGTACTTCGTCGGCGGCGTGACCGCCCTGGCCGCGCTGCTCGTCGTGTGGTTCATCTGGCGCCGCGATCCGCAGCTCGCGGAGCCGGGCGGCGACGAGGAGCCCGGCCGGTGATCCGTCGCCTGCTCGCCCCGCTCGGCGTGGCCGTCGTCGCGCTCGCCGTCGCGGCCGGCGTGGCCCTCGCGGCGTTCCTCGACCGCACCAGCGCCACGGGCACCGCGACGGCGGCGGCCGTCTTCCCGCTCCAGGTCCAGCGCGTGCCGCACGTGCTGGGCGCGGCGTTCTCGGGCACGACGCTCACCGTCGATCCCGGCGCGTGGAGCGGCGCGTCCGCGGCGGCGACCCGCGCCTACCAGTGGTACGCGTGCACGAGCGGCGCCTGCACCCCGGCGGGCGGCGCCGCCACCGGCACCACCTACGCCGTGCCCGCGGGCGCGGAGGGCGCCATCGGCGCGCCCACGCCGACGACCTACGTGGTCCGCGAGACGATCACCGACGGCGGGAGCTCGGCCGTGGCCTTCTCCGTTCCGACGCAGCCGCAGCGGCCCGGCGGCGTGGTGGGCGTGAACGCCCTCGGCGCGTCCGTCGAGGCGCTCCGGCTGCGCAGCGGGACCGACACGATGCCCGCCATCACGTCCACCGGCCCCGTGCGCCTGAACGAGCCGGCGAGCGTGAGCACCGGGACGTGGACCGACCGGCAGGCGCTGCTCCTGCCGCTGCTGACGGCCAGCCAGCCGCTCAGCGGCGCCCCGGCCTACGCGTACCAGTGGCTGCGCTGCGGACCCGCCGGCAGCACGACCCCGCAGACCCTCGGTGCCGCGGGCTGCACGACGATCCCGGGCGCCACGGGCACCACGTACGTGCCGACCGCCTCCGACCTCGGCAGCCGGCTGCGCGTGCGCGTGCAGCGCACGAGCGGCACGCCGGTGCTGACCGGCCTCTCCGCCCTGCTCGGGCTGTCGAGCCTGGTGGCCCAGCCCGCGACCGCCGTCGTCCTGACGCAGACCACGACGCCGGTCGTCTCGTGAGCCGCCGCGTCCTCGCGACCGTCGTGGCGCTTCTCGGGCTGGGCGCGGCCGGCTCCCTCGGCGCCACCTGGGCCGCCGACGACGGCACGCCCCGCCTGGCCCGCGACCTCGACGCGCCCCTGTTCGCCGACGTCGCGCTGCAGCCGGGCGTGCCGGTGGAGCGGTGCACCACCGTGCGGCCGCGGGGGCGCGCGCTCGCCGGCCTGGCGTTCGACGGCGCGGCGTCCGGCGGCCTGGCGCCCGCCGTCCGGCTGCGGCTCGAGCGCGGGACCGGCGCCGCGCCCGGCGCGGGCTGCGCGGGCTTCGTCCCCGAGGAGACGGTCTACGACGGGCGGCTGACGGGCCTGCCCGCCGCGGGGGCGACGCCGTCGCGGCCCGTCGCGATCCCCGACGGCGCCGCGCTCGGCTACCGCGCGACGCTCCAGCTCGGCGACGCGGCCGCGGGCCAGACGCGCTTCGCGCTGCGGCTGACGGGCACGTTCGCCGATCGCCTCGTCGCGGAGTTCGCGGAGCGCGTCGACCCGCCGGCCGCGGTCGCGCCCGGGGCCTGCCGCCAGCGGCGCAGCACCGCGCGCGTCGGCCGGACCGTGCGCCGCGGCGCCCGGACGCTCGAGGTCCGCACGCCGGCGGCGCTGCCGCTGACCGTCGTCCGTCCCCTGCCCGTCTACGTGCGCGCGACGGGCGGGCGGCGCCCGGTCGTCCGCGCGGGGGGCCGCACGCTGCCCCTGCGGCCGTTCGGCGCCGGGCGGTGGCGGACGCACGTGCCGCTCTCCGCGCTCGCCGGCGCCGCGGGCCTGGAGGTCGCCGGTGCCGGTCTGCGCGTGCGCGTCCCGGTGCCGACCGTCGCGTGCCGTGCCCGCCTGCGCGCGTTCGCCCAGCGGGACGGCGCCGTCGTGCTCCGCCTGGACGGCCGGTCGCCCCTTCGCGGCGCGGTCCTCCGACTGACCGGCCCGCTGCGGCGCGCCCGCCCCGTGCTCGTCCGCGTGGCCGGCACGGACGTCCGCGGCCGGCCCTGGCGCCGCACGGGGCGGCCCGGCGCCCGCGGGCTGCCGGTCGTGCGGGTCGCGGCCGGGCGACTGGAGCTGTCCGACCTGCCCGCCGGGACGACGAGCGCCGCGGTGCGGCTGGCCCCGCCGGCCGGTGCCCGCGCGGCCGTCCGACGCGCCGTGTGCCGGGGCCGGCCCGCGCTCGGCGCCACGGTCGCGACCGCGGACGGGACCGGCAACCGCCGCACGGCGCTGCGCCTGGAGGGCGACCGCTGCCGGGGCGCCGCCTGACCCGCCGCCGTGCGCCCGCCCGGAACGACGACGGGCCGCGCGATGCGCGGCCCGTCGGACGGGTGCTGCGGCGGCCGGGCGCCCGGCCGCCGGCTCAGCCGAGGATGCGGTCGATCTCGGCGTTCAGGCGCGGCTTCGGCATCGCGCCGACGATCTGCCCGGCGGGCTGACCGTTCTTGAAGACGATCATCGTCGGGATCGACATGATCCCGTACTTCGCCGCGGTCTGCTGGTTCTCGTCGGTGTTGAGCTTGACGACGCGCACGTCGCCGCGCTCGGCGTCGATCTCCTCCAGCACCGGGCTCACCGCGCGGCACGGCCCGCACCAGGGGGCCCAGAAGTCGACGATCGTAGCCTGGTCGCTCTCGATGACCTCGGCCTGGAAGTTGCTGTCGGTGACGTCAGTCGCCATCTCACTGCTCCTCGTAGGGACCCGCGAACCAGATCCTGCCTGGTCACTATACAAAATGAAGTGACCGCCCTTCAAGCCCGCCGGGCGTGGCGCGCGGTCCACGGGGCGGGCGCGCCGGACGCCCCGGGGACGCGGATCCCCCGGCCGCTCCGGACGGTCCGCCGCAGGCTACCGGCCGGCCGGGTCGGCCGAGCGAGGATCGGTCGCCGCGGCGTCGCCCGCGGGCGTGGGCGCGCCGAGCGGCGGCGCCCAGCCCGAGCGGCGCAGCGCGGGCACCAGCCGCGCGGCCTCGACCGCGATCCGGGCGTGCATCTTCGACGTCCCCGCGGTGCGGTCGCGGAAGACGATCGGCACCTCGACCACGCGGAAGCCCGCCCGCACCGCCCGCCACGTCAGCTCGACCTGGAACGCGTAGCCGACCGAGCGCACCGTCGGCAGGTCGATCGCCCGCAGCGTCTCGGCGCGGAAGCACTTGAACCCGCCGGTCAGGTCCCGCACCGACAGCCCCAGCATCCGCCGCGCGTACCACGACCCCCCGCGCGAGATCACCCGCCGCAGCAGCCCCCAGTCGCTGACGCCGCCCCCCGGCACGTACCGCGAGCCCAGCGCCAGGTCCGCGCCCTCGTGCGTGGCCCCCAGCAGCCGCGCCAGGTCCCGCGGATCGTGCGACAGGTCCGCGTCCATCTCCAGCACGTGCGAGGCGCCGGACCGCAGCGCCAGCCCGAACCCCGCCAGGTACGCCGGCCCCAGCCCGTCGGGACGCTCGCGGTGCAGCACCACCACCTCGTCGGGGTGCGCGGCCGCCAGGCGGTCCGCGATCTCGCCCGTCCCGTCCGGGGACCGGTCGTCCACGATCAGGATCCGGAAGCCGTCCGGGCACGCGGCGGCCAGCACCTCGCGCGAGAGACCGACGACGCGCTCGACGTTCTCCGCCTCGTTGTACGTGGGGATGACGAGCCAGGGAAGCGGGACGGACGCCGTCATGGGAGTCGACACGCTAGACGGTGCGGCCGGGCCGCGGCGCACGCTCAGCGCAGCAGCGCGGGCAGCAGCTGCTCGCGCACGACGGCGTCCACGCGTGCCGGGGCGAAGCGCTCGCGCAGGATGGCGCGCCCGCGCTCGGCGTCGTCGGCCTCGCCGTCGCCGCGCGGCGCGTCGAGGGCCCGGCGGACGGCGGCGGCCAGCGCTGCCGGGTCGTCCGGCCGGTCGACCACCAGGCGCGGCGCGGCCGCGCGGGCGACGGACAGCGCCACGTACGCCCCGGGCGCCGTCGTCGTCACCAGCCGCGTGCCGGCGGCGAGCGCCTCGAGCTGCACGAGCCCGTGGTCCTCGCGCCGCGGCGCGGTGACGAACGCGCGCGAGCGGCCCAGCACGTCGGCGAACACCGCCGGCGACAGCCGTCCGGCGTCCTGCACACCCTCGGGCACGCGGCCCCCCGCGGCCGCGGCGACGGCGCCGGCGGGGGCGCCGCAGACGACGAGCAGCTCGCCGGGGCGCCGCGCCCGGGCCCAGGCGGCCAGCACGCGGTCCAGGCCCTTCTTGTGCGGGTCGGCGGCGTAGGTCACCGCCGCGACGTCGCGGGCCTCCCACGGCAGCGGGGCGGCGGACACGTCGACGGGCGGCGGCACCACGACGGCGCCCGGCCGGGGCAGCGGCACCTCGGCCAGCGCCTCGGCGGACTGCGGGACGAGCAGCGGGCAGCGGGCGAGCAGCAGCCGCTCCCGCGGGCGCTGCCACGCGCCGTGGCGCCCCGGGCGGTTCGCGGCCATCGCGGCGTCCAGCCGGATGGCCCCCGGCCGCGGCCACAGCAGCGCGGCGCCGACGCTGCCGTAGACGATCGCCCGCGGACGGTGACGGCGGATGCCGGCGACGGCCGCGCGGCGGGCGGCGAGCGCCCACGCCAGGTCGGTCAGCGCCATCGTGCGGACGCGCGGCGGCGCGGACGCCCGCACGAGCGCGACGCGCGCCCCCGCGCGTCCCAGCGCTCCCGCCAGCGCGTCGTCGACGGCGCGCAGCCCCGACGTGGAGCCGAGCGAGACGAGGAGGACGTCGGCCGGCAGCTCGCCCGCCGGCCCGCGGCCGCGCGCCACCCTCAGACCCCGGCGGCGCTGCGCTTGTGCTCCGGCCGGTCGCGCCGCAGCCCCGGCAGCCGGACGAGCTTGAGCGGCTCGATCGGGCTGGTCCGCTCGACCTGGAACTCCACGCCGTCGCGCTCCTCGATCGCCTGCACCGCGTGCTCCTGCTTGCGCCACGCGAGCGCCCAGATCAGCAGGAAGCCCGTCGCGACGCCGGCGACCTGCGGCAGCCAGATCGCGGCGACGCCGGACAGGAGCGTGACGAGGAACAGCGGCCACAGGCGGTTGAGCAGCGTGCGGACGGGACGCGGCTCGGGCAGCTCGTTCGCGGCGCGGGCCTCGGCCAGCACCCGGGCGATCTGCGGGTTGGCGGCGTCGCGCCGGCCCGACGCGATGCCGATGCCCGTGGCGACGAGCCACCAGATCGCCGAGACGACCGCCGGGCCGGCGTCGCCGTTCACCTGCGCGTGCGCCACGACCAGCAGGCCCAGGACGGTGGCCGACGCGCCCGAGAGCAGCACGGTCGCGTGGAGCAGCTGGCGGAAGCTCACGGTGCCACCAGCGCCGCCAGCAGGTCGCGCACGCCGTCGGGACCCGGGACGCTCGCGTCCGCGGCCTCGGCCACCGCGGCGGGCGACTCGTCGTCCGTCGCGGCCAGGCAGACCGCGTGGGTCAGCGTGCCCGCGTCGCGCAGCTCCCGCAGCGCGCGGAAGCCGTCGACGTCGGTGCGGTCGTCGCCGGCGAACAGGCCGGCGTCCAGGCCGGCGTCGCCGAGCAGCCAGCGCACGGCGACGCCCTTGTCGAAGGCGACCGGTGGCCGCAGCTCCAGCACCATGCGGCCGCGGTGCAGGGCCAGGCCGGCCTCCTCCGCGCGCGCGCCGAGCGCCGCGACGACCGCGTCCGCCTCGTCCTCGTCGGTGGCCCCGCGCCAGTGCAGCGCCTGGATCGGCCCCTTGTCCTCGAGCCGCACCCCGAGCTCGCGCGCCCGCTCGCTGCCGGCCAGCAGGCCCTCGGCGACCTCGCGCACGCGCGGCTCCCACGCCGCCACCTCGGGCCGCACGTCGGGCTCGGTGGCGCCGCGGCGCAGCGCCTCCGTGCCGTGGTTGCCGACGTACTCCAGCCCGTCCAGGCCCACGATCCGCCGCGCCTCGACCGCCCGGCGGCCGGTCACGCACGCGACGAGCGCGAAGCGGCCGGCGAGGGCGCGCAGGACCTCGCGCGTGGGCTCGGGGACCGCGGTCTCGGACGCGTGCCGGGTGATGGGTGCGAGCGTCCCGTCGACGTCGAGCAGGATCGCGGAGCGGTCCGGCGCGGCGCGCAGCGGAGCGACGAGGTCGGCCAGGCGATCGTCGATCACGGCTCCCTAGTATGCGGCACGTGGAGCGCCGCCGGACCGCGACGATCGCCGGGATCGGCACCGCGGCCGGCCTCTTCAGCGGGCTGTTCGGGGTGGGCGGCGGGGTCGTGATGGTCCCGCTGATGCTCCTCCTGCTGCGCCTGGACGAGCGGCGCGCGACGTCCGCGTCGCTCGGCGCGATCGTCCTGATCGCCGGCGCCGCGACCCTCACGCAGGGCGCGTTCGGCCAGGTGCACCTGCTCGAGGGCGTGCTCGTCGGCCTGCCCGCGCTGCTCGGCGTGCTGCTCGGCACGGCGCTGCAGCAGCGGATCCCGGCGCGCCGCGTGTCGCTCGTCTTCGGCGTGCTGCTCGTGGCCGTCGCGGTGACGATGGTCGTCGGCAGCGGCGGGGAGGAGGCCCGGCAGGTCACGCGCGACGCCGGCCACGTCGCCCTCGGCGCGGCGTTCGGCCTGGCGGCGGGGGTCGTCTCGGGCCTGCTCGGCGTCGGCGGCGGCACGCTGTTCGTCCCCGGCCTGGTCTACGTCCTGGGCCTGGCGCACGTCGAGGCGGAGGCGACGTCGCTGCTGGCGATGATCCCGGTGTCGCTGCTCGGCGCGTGGCGGCAGGACCGCTACGGCAACCTCGACCGGCGGCTGGCCGTCACCCTGGGGCTGCTCGCGATCCCCGGCGCGCTGGTGGGCGTCGTCCTGGCGAACGTGCTGCCCGTGCGGGTGCTGCAGGTCGGCTTCGCCCTGCTGCTCGTGTTCGTGGCGCAGCGGCTCGTGCGCCGCGGCCTCGGCCGGGCCTGACCCCGGCGGCTAGGGTGGGCGGCGTGGACGCCGTCCTCTACACGGAGCACCCGCTGCTCGACGCGATCCTCGTCGAGCACGCCGACCACGCGCGCGGCGACGCCGCGGGCTGGGCGGCGTACCGCCACCACGCGCTGCGCACGCTGAGCTACGCCGTCGCGCTCGCCCCGGGCGACGCCGAGCACGTGGACCGCCTGGCGGTGGCCGCCGCGTTCCACGACCTGGACGTCTTCTCCACCCTGGACTACCTGGGGCCGTCGATCGCGGCGGCGACGGACTGGCTGCGCCGCACGGGCCGCGAGGCGTGGACGGACGAGGTCGCCCGGACCATCGCCTTCCACCACCGCCCGCTGCCGTACCGCGGGCCGCACGCCCGCAGCGTCGAGGCGCTGCGCCGCGCGGACTGGAACGAGATCCTGCTCGGGACGGCGTCGTTCGGCGTGCCGCGCGAGCTGATGCGGCGCGCGCGCCGCGAGCTGCCGATCGGACCGTTCCTGACGCGCACGATCCCGCGGGCCGCGCTGCGCTGGGCCGTGCGGCGCCCGCGGCCGGTGCCGCCGAACTTCCGCGGGCGGCGCGCCCTGCGCGGCGGCTCCGACGGCCGCGGCTAGCCGTTCCCGAGCCCGTGCTCGAGCGCGTCCTTGACGGTCGCGTCGAGCGCGTTGAGCCGGTGCAGGGTGACGGCCTCGGCCGTGCGGAAGCGTCCGCCGGCGCGCTCGGGGCCGTGGTGGGTCAGCACGCAGTGCGCCAGGTGCGACCAGCGCGTCTCGTCCAGGCCCGCGCGGCGCGCCGGCTCGGCGATGATCCGCAGGCCCAGCTCGACGTGGCCGAGCAGCTCGCCGCGCTCCGTCCGGCCGAACTCGGCGCCGTACGTGAACTCGCGGGTGCGGCCCAGGTCGTGGACCAGGCAGGCGGTCAGCAGCAGGTCGCGGTTGAGGCCCGGATGGTGCACGCAGGTCTCCATCGCCAGCGCCCCGACGGCGACGGTGTGCTCGAGCAGCCCGCCCAGGTACGCGTGGTGGCCGGCGATCGTGCACGGCGCGCGGCGCAGGTCGCGTCGCAGCGCCTCGTCGGCGAGCAGCTCGCGCAGCAGGCCCCCGAAGCGCTCGTCGCCGACCTCGCCGGCCATCCCTTCCAGGAAGCCCTCCAGCTCGTCCAGGTCGCGGTACGCGGACGGCAGGAACTGCGCGGGGTCGACCTCGGCCGGGTCCAGCCGGCGGACGGCGGTCAGCTCGGCGACCAGGTCGTCGCGGTAGCGGTCGACCGAGCCGCTGACCTGGATCACGTCGCCGCGCTCGAACTGGCCCTCCCAGCGGTCGACGTCCTTGAAGATGCGGGCCGGCATCGTCCCCGTCCGGTCGCGCAGGTCGAGGGCCAGGAACGGCCCGGAGCGCCCGGTCATCCGGTCCTTGCGGACGCAGGCGAAGGCGCCGGCGATCCGGTCGCCGGCCCCCAGGGCGGCGACGGTGGGCTCGGACGCGGGTGGCACTGGACGCATTGTGTACCGTGGACCGGATGATCCCCCTCCGATGGGACGACCGCCCGGTCGGGCTGCGCGACCCCGCGCTGGTGTGCGCGTTCACCGGGTGGACGGACGCGGGGGATTCTGCGAGCTCGGCCGTCGGCGTCATCTCGCGCCGCCTCGACGCCCAGCGCTGCGCGACGGT
Source organism: Patulibacter sp. SYSU D01012 (assembly GCF_017916475.1). GTDB lineage: Bacteria > Actinomycetota > Thermoleophilia > Solirubrobacterales > Solirubrobacteraceae > Patulibacter. The sequence goes on along the minus strand of NZ_JAFMTB010000001.1, from coordinate 451,380 downwards.
CGATCCCGAGCTCTTGTACACGATGCAGTCCTACCGCCCGCACATCGCGGTCGAGGACGGCGTCGCCAGCGGCCTGGAGTGGCCGACGGTCGAGCTGCGCGCGGCGGTCGTGCCGTCCGCGGGCCGCGACCTGATCCTGGTGACGGGGCCCGAGCCCGCGATGCGCTGGCGCTCCCTGAGCGAGACGCTCGTCGAGACGGCCAAGAGCCTGGGCGCGCGCGTCGTCGTGACGCTGGGCGGCCTGCTGTCCGACGTGCCGCACACGCGGCCCGTGCCGATCACCGCGATCGCGACGGACACCGGGCTCGTCGAGCCGCTCGGGGCGATGCTGCCGGACTACGAGGGCCCGACCGGCCTGACGGGCGTCGTCCACGTCGAGGCGCAGAAGCAGGGCCTGGACGCCGTGACGCTGCTGGCGCACGTGCCGCACTACGTCGCGGGGGTGCCGAGCCCGAAGGCGACGCTGGCGCTCGTCGAGGCCGTCGAGCGGCTGACCGCGGTGCCGATCCCCACCGCCCGCCTGCGCGCGGCGTCCGAGCGCTACGAGCAGCAGGTGACGGAGGCCGTCGAGCGCGACCCCGAGCGGCGCGAGCTGCTCGAGCGGCTGGAGCAGATGGCCGACCTGCGCGACGTCATCGGCGACGAGGACGGCGACGACGAGCTGACCGAGGCCGCCGCCGAGGGCCAGATCCAGCTGAACATGGGCGAGCTGCCGTCGGGCGACGTGATCGCCGACGACTTCCTGGAGTACCTGCGCGCGCACGAGCAGCCCGAGGACGACGGCGAGGACCACGAGGACGAGCGGCCCGGCGACGGCCCGCCGTTCTAGCCCGCCGCCGCGCGCAACCTCCGAACGACGCGAAGCGCCCCGCCGGGAGCCCGGCGGGGCGCTCGTGCTTCAGGGGCGGTCCGGGGATCAGGCCGTCGGCGTGGCGTCCCACTCCAGGTCGCTCGCGGCGCTCTTGCCCTGGTCGGCGTTCGGCGCCGAGGAGGCCAGCGACACGGTGACGCGGTAGGTGCGGGCCTCGCCGGCGGCGAACGAGCCGAGCGTCTTCTTGCCCAGGCCGCCCAGGTCGCCCGTGTAGACGGCCTTCGGCGCCGAGGCGACCGTCACGTCCTCCACCTTCAGGGACAGGCTGCCGGCGGTGAAGGCGTTCTGCGCGTTCGTCTCGGCGAGGGTGAAGTCGCCGGCCAGGCTGCCGGTGTTCTTGATCGTGACCTCGCCGGTCTTCGTGTCGCCGGGCTTGAGGTTCGCGCCCGTGACGACCGCGGCGCCGTCCTTGGAGTTGCTCTGCAGGAGGGTGCCCGAGGTGAAGGTGTTGGCGGCGTTGGCGGTCTTCGAGGTGAACGTCGCGCCGGAGCCGACGGCCACGCCCGCGGCGGCGAGGACCATCGTCAGGGTGGCGATCAGGCGGCGGGGGTGACGGAGCAGGGCGGTCAGCATGGGGATGAGTCCTTGGTGCGGGGTGACGGAGGAGTCCGGCGCCGGGGTGGCTTCCCGGCCATGGATGGAGCTTCCGACACCGCCGTCGCAGGCCCCGGTCGGCTCCGTCTCGGGTCCGTATCGACGTTTCGCAACGCAACGACCCCGCGTTCGGGACGCTGCTGCCCGCCGCGCGACGAGGGCCGCTCGCCCGGCGCACCCCCCGGCGCCACGCCCGCTCTGGGCCCGATCCCGGGCCGCGGCCTAGGTCTCGGCCGCCGGGCAGGTCAGCTGGTAGTCGCACATCGCGCACGTCTCGTACGCGGGCGTCGGCTCGAAGTCCTGCGCCAGGATCGCGCCGCCGACGCGCTCGACGACCTCGGTGATGCGCGAGCGCTCGCTGCCCTCGGCGTCGAGCGGGGTCTTCACGTCGTCCAGCACGTAGTGGTACGCCTGGCGCGGCGCCTCCAGCCCCCACGCGTCGACGGCCGCGACGGCGTAGAGCTGCAGCTGGACGTCGTCGCGCAGCTGCTCGGGCGTGCGCGGGCGCCCCGTCTTGTAGTCGACGAGCTCGTACGTGCCGTCCGGGTGGCGGTCCACCCGGTCCACGCGGCCGCGCAGGGTGTGGTCGCCCAGGCGGAACTCGAAGCCGCGCTCGAGCCACACGGTCTCGGAGTCCTCGGCCATCGTCCGCGCGTGGTACCGCGCCATCGCGTCCTGCGCGCGGGTCCACAGCCGTGCCTCGTCCGCCACGCCGGTCAGGCCCGAGCGCCGCCAGCTCTGCGTCAACAGCTCCTGCAGCTCGCCCAGCTCGGTGCCGCCGCGGCCGTGCCAGCGCTCGAGGACCTGGTGGACGACGATGCCGAACCGCTGCGCCACCGTCGGCTGCTGCGGGATGCGCAGCACGCGGCCGAACTTGTAGCGCAGCGGACACGAGCCGTACGTGAAGAGGTCGCCCGCGGACAGCACCACGCCGTCGCCGCGCAGGGGCAGGAACGGCTCGAGCGACGGCTCGGCGCGCCCGGCGCGGCGCTGCGCCGTCTGGTCGGCGGCGGCGAGGATCTCGTCGTCGAGCGTGCTCGAGAGCAGCAGCTCCTTCTGCTGCGCCGTCGCCGCCTGCCGGATCGCGGCGTCGATCGCCGGCAGCGCGGCGGCGACCTCCTGGCCGTCGGGGCGGTTGATGAGGGCGGCGACCTTCATCAGCTCGAGGTAGCGCGTGACCCCGTGCGCGACGTCCAGGTCGGTGTCCATCCGCAGGTCGCCCAGGCGCGCGCCGATCGTCGCGACGTCCCGCAGCAGGGCCTCGCGCAGCGTGCGGAACGTCGCGTGGAGGGTGTCGTCGGGACCGAACAGCCGCTCCTCGAACTCCTCCCACGCCCCGCCGACCGCGCGCCGCGCGTCGTCGACGAGCGGCGACGGCTCGCGCGCCGCGCCGCTCGTGGCCTGCGCCGGGTAGGCCAGGACCACGCCCTGGCGCGCGCGGGTCATCGCGACGGCCAGCATCCGCCGCGCCTCGTCCGTGGCGATCCGGCGCTCGGGGTCCGGCTCGGGCCGCTCGGGGTCGGGCGCCGGCAGCGCGTCGGCGCCGAGCAGCTCGTCGGGGAGCGGGTCGACGAGCCGGCGCCCGGCCCAGGCGCCGACCGCGCCGATGCGGCTGGACTGCAGGCCCAGGACGAAGACGTGGTCCAGCTCGAGCTCCGCCGCCGCGCCCAGGGGAAGGACCCGCACCGCCCCGCCGACCACGCCGGGCTCCAGGTCGCCCGTGTCGCGGCCGTCCGCGAGCGCGTCGCCGTCGGGGTCGTCCGAGCCGGCGGCGAACGGCACGGCCTCGACCTTGCCCTCGGGGTCGCCGCCGGCCTCGGCCAGGGTGATCATCCAGCGGGCGAAGTCGCGCGCGGTGGCCTGCGGCGCGATGCGGACGTAGCGCTCGGCGAGCTGGCCGACGCGGGCCAGGTCGCGCAGCCGCTCGACGACGTCGCCGCTCGCGCCGAACAGCTGCTGGCGGCGCAGGCCCAGGTGCTCGACGAGCCGGTGGACGAACTGGTCGGGCGGCGTGACGTCGAGCGCCCTCGTCGCCGACCGGTACAGCCGGACGAAGGACGCCACGCGGTCGCGCGCCTCGGGCGCCATCTGCGGGGACTCCGTCGACGCCGCGAGCGCGCCGACCAGGTCCATGCGGCGCCGGCGGGCCAGCTGCAGGCAGCGTGCCAGGTCGGCCGGGCGCAGCGCGATCGGCGGCCGGGCCAGCGCGCGCGAGACCGCCGGGGCGTCGGAGGGATCGACGAGCAGGCGCAGCCACGCGAGGACGTCGCGCACCTCGACCCGCTCGAGGAACGCGCCCGCGCCGCCCAGCCGCGCGGGCAGCGCGCGCTCCTCGAGCGCCGCCATCACCGGGCCGCCCTCGCGGCGCACGGACTGCACCAGCACGGCGATCCGCTCGGGCCGGGCGCCGTCGCGGACGAGCCGCTCGACCTCGCCCGCCACGGCCTGCGCCTGGGCGCGCTCGTTCGCCGCCCGCCAGAAGCGCACGCTGCCGCCGGACGGCGCGTGCCAGGCGTGCGGCAGGCGGTCGCGGACGGGCTCGACGACGCCCTCGGCGGCGCGCAGCACCTGCTCGGGGCTGCGCCAGGAGCGCTCCAGGGTGACCGTCGCCAGGTCGGGGTGGGCCTGCGCGAGCTCGCGCAGGTTGCGCGAGCCGGCGGCCCGGACGCGGCGCGTCGCCTGGTCGTCGTCCCCGGCCGCCGTCAGGCCGGTGCCGGCCCGCACCATCGCGCGCAGCACCCGCATCCCGGCGGTCGGGACGTCCTGCACGTCGTCCACGAGCAGCCGCCCGACGGCGGACGCGACGCGGCTGCGGACGCTCTCGCCCACCCCGCCGGGCTCCTCGTCCTCGAGCAGGCGGACGAGGTGCAGCATCAGGTCGCCGTGGTCGATCAGCCCGCGCTCGCGCAGCACGCGGTCGTGCAGGCGCAGCAGCGCGGCGAACTCGCGCTCGCGCAGCGCCCGCGGGTCGGCGTCCGGCAGCGCGGCGGCCCACGCCGACAGGGCGGCCGCGTCGACGAGCGACTCCTTCAGCCGGTCCACGCGCGCCACCGCGGCCGCCAGCAGCGGGATCGGCGCCGGCCCGCCGTCGTGGTGGCGCAGGGCCAGCCCCTCGCGGTGCTCGAGCAGCAGCGCCACGCGCTCCGTGCGGGTGGCGGGCACGACGAAGGGGTCGACGCCGGCCTCGGGCGCGACGTCGCGCAGCAGCCGGTGGCACAGGTCGGGGAGCGTGGTGACGACGACGTCGGCCGCGGCCGGGCCCAGCCGCTCGGCCAGGCGGCGGCGCGTGCGGGCCACGGCCGCCGGGGTGGCGACGAGCAGGGCGATGCGGGCCGGGTCGACGCCCGCCGCGGTCGCCAGCCACGCGGCCCGGGCGGCGAGGGCCACGCTCTTGCCCGTGCCCGCGGCGCCGCGGACCAGCAGGGGCGCGGCGGCCGGCACGGACCCGTCGTGCGGCCCGCCGGCGAACGGGTAGGGGCCCACGGAGCCGCCGTGCGTGGCGGCGCGCACCTGCGCGTCCGAGAGTCCGTCGAGCGGTTCCATCCCCGCCATCTAGGATAGGTCGCCGATGCCTTCTGCCCCGCAGCCCGCCGCCGAGACGTGGATCGCCGCGTTCAACCGGGCTGCCGACGCCGTCCGGGACCACCTGGCGGGCGTCACCGGCACCGCCGACCGCCTGGAGGAGACGGGCTCCCGCGGCGAGGGCGGCGACCGCACGCTGGTCCTGGACCAGGAGGCCGAGGACCTGATCTTCGCCGAGCTGGACCGTCTGCACGAGCAGGGCGCGCGCTTCACGGCGCTGTCCGAGGAGCGCGGGACCGTCGACTTCGGCTCGCCGGACGCGCTCGTCGTCATCGACCCGATCGACGGCTCGATGAACGCCAAGCGCGGCATGCCGCACCACGCCGTCTCCATCGCCGTCGCCGAGGGCGAGGACGTCGCCACGCGCGGGACGATGGCCGACGTGACGTGCGGCCTCGTCGCCGATCTGCGCCCGGACGAGCGCTGGACGGCGATCCGCGGCGCCGGCGCATGGCTCGACGGCCACCCGCTGCGCGCGGGCGAGGAGCGCGTGACGGACCAGGACCGCCTGGAGCTCGTCGCGATCGAGTCCGCCGACCCACGCCACCTGGCCGCGTCGGGCGAGGCGCTCGCCGCCCACGTGCACCGCATCCGGGCGATGGGGGCGATCGCCGTCTCGCTCTGCCAGGTCGCCGCCGGCCGCGTGGACGGCATGGCGTCGCTCTGGCGCTGCCGTGCGGTCGACGCCGCCGCGGGCCAGCTCGTGGTGCGCGAGGCCGGGGGCGCCGTGGCGTTCGGCGGCTGCGACGACGCCCTCTCCTTCCCGCTCGACCTGCACCCGCACGGTCCCGTCGTCGCGGCGCGCACGCCCGCGGGCCTGGAGCGGGTCGCCACGCTCCCGCACGGCTAGGCCCGCCGGAGGGCGCCGCTCGCGACGCGCTCGGTCGGCGCGGCCGCGGCGGGTCAGAGGCTGATCGCGGCGTCGATCGCCAGCACGACGGTCCACGCCGTGGCCGTCGCCGTCAGCGCCTGCGTGCGGTCCGCGTCGCCGACGAGCAGGACCGTGCCCATCAGCAGGCCGCAGCCGAGCGCCCACGCCGCGGCGTGCTTGAGCCAGCCGCGGCGCTCGAGGCGCTTCTTCAGCGCCGGGTCCTTCGGCTTGCCGGGCGGCTTCGGGCCGCCCGCGAAGCGGTAGGCGACGCGGGCGTCGGCCCAGGCGATCATCGAGTGGCCGAAGACGACGCTGACCCCCAGGTAGACGGCGGCGAGCGCGTGGGCGCCCGTCGCGGTGCCGCCCTGCGAGACGTCCCACGCGACGAGCCCCAGCAGCGTCAGGTCGACGAGCGGCGTGCACGCGAGCACGACGAGGCCGAGGCGCCGCTGACCGGCGAGGTAGCGCAGGCCGAGCCCCAGGGCGATGAGCACCCAGAAGGCGATCTCGGCGGCGACGATGGCGATGACCACGAGCGTTCTCCTGTTTCAGCACGGGTGTGCGGAATACCGAGGATCCAACCTAGCACGGCTGTGCGAAAATGCGCGGGTGCCCAAGGTCGTCGACCACGAGGAACGCCGCCGGCTCGTCGCCGAGGCCGTCTGGCGGATCGCCCGCACGGACGGCCTGGAGGCGGCGTCCGTCCGCAACGTCGCCGCCGAGGCCGGGCTGTCGCCGGGCGCCATGCGCCACTACTTCGACGGCCAGGCGGACCTGCAGCGGTCGGCGATGGAGACGCTGCTCGCCCGCGTCCAGGAGCGCGTCGCGGCCCTGGACACCGAGGGGCCGCCGGTCGAGGCGACGGCGCGCATCCTGCTCGAGCTGCTGCCCCTCGACGACGAGCGCCAGGCCGAGGCCGAGATCTGGTTCGCCTTCACCGCCGGCGCGCGCCGCGATCCGGGGCTGCGCGCCCTGGCGGACGGCGCGGCGGACGAGATGCGGGCCTTCGTGGCGGGGATCGTCGGGGTGCTGCTGGGGCCCGACGCGCCGGCGGACGCGGTGGAGACGGAGACCGCGCGGCTGCACGCCCTCGTCGACGGGCTGGCGCTGCACGCGGTCCAGCGCCCGGGGGCGGTGCCGCCCGCGCGGATGCGGGCCGCCGTCGAGCGGCACCTGGCCGAGCTCGCCGGCCGCGCCTGACCCCGTCCCGGGCGCCCGCGGTCCGGCGGAGCCCGGTGGGACCCGCGGCCGTGACGCGCACGGGCGCAGCCCGCGGGCGTGCTCGGCGTCACGCCCCCGGGCTACCGCCGGTCGGATTCGCGTGTAACCGGTATGCCGCCCGCTTGTAGGTGTCAGTGTTCGCCGCTACATTCGGGGTGAACTTAGAACTAAGTACCTCGTCCGGAAGGCACCATGGCCGACACGCCGAAGACCACGTCCACCACCGCGGGCACGGACCGCGCGACGACCGGCGCCGCCGCGAAGGCCGCCGCCACCCAGACCTCCGCCGCCACGGGCGCCGCCGCCAAGCCGGCCACGACGCCGAGCGCCCCGAAGGCCGCCGCCACACCGGCGACCGGCGCCGCCGCGAAGGCGACCCCGGCGAAGACCGCCTCGACGGCGACGGCGTCCCCCGCGAAGGCCGCCGCGCCGAAGGCGTCCGGCACGAAGACCGCCGCCCCGAAGGCCGCCGGCGCCAAGGCGTCCGGCACCAAGACGTCCGGCGCGAAGACGACCGCCGCCAAGCGGACGACCGGCACGGCGAAGGCGACCCCGACGTCGAAGGCCACGGCGACGAAGCGCGCCGCCGCGCCGAAGGCCGCGAAGCCCGCCGCCAAGCGCACGACGGCGGCCGCGAAGGCCGAGGGCGCCGCGAAGACGGCCGCGGCCGAGACGAAGGCCGCCGCGAAGACCGCGACGTCCGGCGCCAAGACGACCGCGAAGGCCACGAAGCCGCGCGCCGCGCGCGCCACCGGCGCCGCGAAGACGGCGGCCGCCCAGGCCGCGACCGCCGGGGCCGAGACGGCCCGCGACGAGGCCCGCAAGACGTCGGCGCGCGCGAAGGCCGCCGCCGGCCGCACCCGCGCCACGGCCGCCGACGCCGCGCGCGAGGCGGAGGCGAGCCCCGCCGCGCAGGCCGCCGGCTCGCGCGTCGCGCTCGCGCGCCGCGTCGCCCGCGACACCGTCCGTCAGGCGCTCGCCGTCGCCCCGCGCAACGTCGGCGACGCGCAGCGCCAGGTGGTCCAGGCCGGCGAGGTCGCGCGGGCGCAGGCCGCCCAGGTCGGCACGCAGGTCGTGCAGGCCGGCCAGCGCGCGCAGACCGTCGGCGAGAAGGTCGTGCTGATCCCGGTCGGCGCGGCGCTCGAGGCGCGCGACGCCGCGGCGGCCCAGCTCGAGGCCGGCCGCCAGGAGCTGCGCACCCGGCGCGAGACGTTCCTGGGGCAGGTCGGCGCCCGCCGCGAGCGGCTGCAGCAGCGTCTGGGCTCGTTCGAGCAGCGCGGCCGCTCCGTCGCCGAGGGCGTCGAGCGCGACGTGCAGCGCACCCGCGAGCAGGCGGTCCGCCAGCTGCGCGAGAGCCGCACGCGCGCCGAGGCCGCGATCGCCGAGATCCCCAGCCCGGTCCAGCTGCGCGAGGAGCTGCCGAAGCTCCGCGGCGAGGTCGAGACCCGCGTGAGCAAGGCCGGCGAGCGCGCCGCCGAGGTCGCGGGCCAGGCGCGCTCGCGCGTCCTCTCGCTCGTCTGAGCCGGCACGCTCCGGGGTGGGAGGCTCCGGGGCGCCCCCGTCCCGTCCCGACGCCGACCGGGCGCGGTGGCCGTGCGGCCGCCGCGCCCGTCGTCGTTCCGGCGGCCGGGCGGGCCGAGCCGCCGCCCGGCTGCGGGGCATCGCGCACACGTCCCGTCCGTGGGCCCCCGACCGCCGGGGCCGACGGCGTCCGCGTGCCACAATCGATGGATGCCCACACGCGAGGAGATCCTCCAGGCCCTCGAGGCGGTGATCGACCCCGAGCTGAAGAAGGACGTCGTCGAGCTCGGGATGGTCCGCGACATCTCGATCGGCGAGGACCGCGTCGACGTGACGATCTCACTGACGACGAACGGCTGCCCGCTGCGCAACCACTTCGTCGTGGCCGTCCGCAAGGCCGTCCGCGCCCTCGGCGTGGAGGAGATCGGCGTCGAGTTCGACACGCTCTCCCCCGAGGAGAAGGCCGCGCTGCAGAAGAAGCTCGGCATCCAGGGCGCGATGCCCGCCGGCGAGAAGGTCGCGCAGATCGCCAACGTCATCTGCGTCGGCTCCGGCAAGGGCGGCGTCGGCAAGTCCAGCCTGACCGTCAACCTGGCCGCCGCGCTGGCGGCCGAGGGCAAGTCGGTCGGCGTGCTCGACGCCGACGTCTGGGGCTACTCCATCCCGCGGATGTTCGGCCTGGGCGGCGAGCGCCCGCCGGTCTCCGCCGAGCGCAAGATCCTCCCCCTGGAGTCGCAGGGCGTGAAGGTCATGTCGATCGGCTTCTTCGTGCCCGAGGACAGCGCCGTCGTCTGGCGCGGCCCGATGCTGCACAAGGCGCTCAACCAGTTCCTCGACGACGTCGACTGGGGCGCGCTCGACTACCTGCTGATCGACCTGCCCCCGGGCACCGGCGACGTCTCGATGACGCTGGCGCAGCTGCTGCCGCAGGCGCGCTTCCTGCTCGTCACGACGCCGCAGCCGGCCGCGCAGAAGGTCGCGCGCCGCGCCGCGGAGATGGCGACGAAGGTGCAGCTCGACGTCCTCGGCGTCGTCGAGAACATGTCCGGCTTCACCACGCCGGACGGCCAGCGCTACGAGATCTTCGGCGAGGGCGGCGGCCAGGAGCTGGCCGACGAGCTGTCGGTGCCGCTGTTCGGCCGCGTGCCGCTGACGATGGCGCTGCGCGAGCAGGCCGACGCCGGCGTGCCGCTCGTGGCGGCCGGCGTCGCCGACGCGGCGGCCGAGGCCGTCCGCGATGTGGCCCGCGGCCTGATCGCCGCCACGCCCGAGCTGCCGCCGATCCTGCAGGAGCTGCCGACGCTCCCCGTGATGCAGAACGAGCCAAAGGGCGCCTCGCTGCCGATGGCCTAGCGGCGTCGCGCGCGGGCCGTAGGCTCGCGCAACGGTGGGGACGCCACTGCCACGCCGACGACGGCCGCCCACCGGGCGGCCGTCGTCGTTTCCGGGCGGGGGTCCGGAGCCTGGTTCAGCCCCGGACCCCGCCGCCCTAGGCCTGCTCCTCGCCCTCGGGCGTGGCCGGATCGTCCTGCGGCTCCGCGGGCGCGGCCGCCGGCTCGGCCGCCGGCTGCGGCTCGGCCGCGAGGATGCCGTACAGGCGGCGGCGGGCCTCGACGAGCGCGGCCTTCGCCTCGTCCGCCTGCGCGGGCGTCGCGACGCGGACCACCTGCCGGGCCGCCTCGACGACGCTGACGACCAGGTCGCGCAGCTCGACGGCGTCGGCGTCCTCGCCTCCGCCCATCGCGTCCCAGGGGTTCGCCTCCTCGGCGATGCGCTCGGCCTCGGCCCGGCCCTCGTCGGTCAGCGCGTGGGCGCGGCGGCCGCCGCGGCCCTCGCCCTCGGTGCTCGTGACCAGGCCCTCGGCGGCCAGGCGCTTGAGCGTCGGGTAGATCGACCCGGGGCTCGGCCGCCAGGCGCCCCCGGAGCGCTCGCGCAGCTCCGAGATGAGCTGGTAGCCGTGCATCGGACCCTCGAGCAGGAGGACGAGGACCCCGGCGCGAACGTCGCCGCGCCCGGCCCGCGGACCGGCGGGCAGGAAGCCGGGCAGCTCGGGATCGCCCGGGCGGCCCCAGGGGCCGCCGGGCGGGCCGCCCGGCCCGCGGCCGTGACCGTGGCCGTGCCGGCCCGGCCCGCGGCCGCGCCCGCCGCGGCCGCGCCCCCGGCCGCCGGGCGGGCCGAAGTCGCCGGGCCCGTCCGGGCCCATCGTGACGACCGGGCCGCGACCGGGGCCGAAGCCCGGACCCGCGCCCGCGCCCGGGCCGAAGCCCTCGCCGGGACCGAAGCCCTCACGGGGACCGAAGTCCTCGCCGGGACCAAAGCCCTCGCCGGGACCGAAGCCCTCACGGGGATCGAAGCCGTCGCCCGGCCCGAATCCGCCACGGGAGCCGACGCCCTCGGAGGCGGCGGCGCCCGCGAACGCGGAGGAGAAGGGGTGCTGCTGGTGCTGATGCTGACGACGCATGTCGTCTCCTTTCGTCGTATCGGTGTTGCATCACGATATATCGCGATTGCTCAGACGTCAAGACGTGCGTCGGCGCCGGGCGTCGAAGACGTCCGCGGGCGGCTCCCGGCGCTACAGCGCGCCGGGACGATGGAGCGGACGGGGCGCGGTGTCGCGCCCCGTCCGCAGGCTCAGCCGCGCAGGCGCGCGCGGCGGGCGACGGCCGCCTTCGTCGCGCCCCGCGGAGTCAGCTCGACCACGACCTTCCTGGAGCCGCCGCGCAGGAGGCGACGACCGGTCGCGGTCAGGCGGACCTTGACCGTCGCGGCCCGGCCGGCGCGGACGGCATAGGCGCCATTCGCGGTCAGGAGCGCCCGCGCACGCCGCTTCCGGCCCGGGACTCGCACCTTCGCGGCCGTCCGCAGGCGCACCGTGCCACGGCACCGGGCGGGCCCGGCGGGGCACGTGATCCGCACGGGCACCCGCCCCTTCGCCACCCGGAGCCTCGTGCCCTTCACTCCGGGCCGCTGCGTCGGGGCGGGCGTCGGCGTCGGGGCGGGCGTCGGCCCGGGCGTGGGGACGGGGAAGACGCTGTCGGTCGTGATCTGCGTGATCCGGTTCGCGTTCACGTCGGTGAACCAGATCGCGCCATCGGGCCCGAACGTCAGATCGTCCGCGCGGCGGACACCGAGCGGACCGATCCGGACGTCACCAGCCGCGGTGATCCGGCCGATGGCGCTGTCGCGCCCCCGGTTGGCGAACCAGACGGCGCCGTCCGGACCGGCCGTGAGGCTGTCGGGAGCGACGTCGCCCAGAGGCCACTCGCGCACCTGACCGTCGAGGCCGACGCGCCCGATGGCCCCGTCGCTCGGCCGGGTCACCCAGGTCGCGGTCAGGTACCGCCCGTACCAGACGGCGCCGTCCGGACCAGCGGCCACGGCCTGCGTGCCGAACCCGTTCGGCAGCGGGAACGCCGTCGTCGTCCGCCCGTCGAGCTCGATGCGCTGCAGCGCATCGCCGCCCCGGGACTTCGCGCACCACATGCGCCCGTCCGGGCCGGCAGCGAGGAAGCCGCCGAACTGGCAGTCCGGTCCCGTGCCGTCGGTCTCCTGCAGCTGCGGACCCGCCGGGCCCTGGACGACGCGCGAGATGCCGTCGCCGAGGCTGTCGGTGATCCAGATCGACCCGTCGGGCGCCGCCGCGATGTCGTCGCCGCGGAGGTTGCGCCCGAAGACGACGGTGCGCGGGGTCGGGGTCGGCTCCGCCGGATCCAGGTACCCGACCGTGTCGCCCGCGCCCGACAGGAACCACACCTTGCCGTCGGCGGCGACCGTCAGCCGCTCGGGGCCGTACTCGCCGTCCTCGGGCACGTCCCATTCGGTGATGGCACCCGCCGGCGTGATCCGGCCGAGCTTCTTGCCCTTCTCCTCCGCGAACCAGATCGCCCCGCCGCCGGAGGCGATGTCGGAGAGCCCGGCGTCCGGGGTCGGCAGCGGATGGTCCGCGATGGCGGCACCGGCAGGGGCGGCGCCGACCGCGCAGGCGCCGGTGGCGAGCAGGGCCGCCAGCGCGACGGAACGGCCGCGGCGTGATGGCCGGCGACGGAGGAGGGCGAGCATGGGGAGGCTCCGGATCGGGGGGATCGCGCCCGGCCGGGACGGCGGGGTCGCGCGGGAGTCTGCCGGACGGCGCGGCCCGTGCCAACCCCACCGCGGGTGGCGCGTTCCCGCCGGCAAGCCACCGTACGCGGCGGCGTCGTAGGATCGCGCCACCCCCTCCCCCCGAGCCCCGACCGAGGAGCACCGTCGTGACCGACGAGACGCCGTCGCCGATCCCGGACATGCTGGACGCCGCGAACCGATTCCCGGAGAAGTACGAGCCGTACGACTCCGCCAGCCCGGTCCGCCACGTCGCCGTGGTCGCCTGCATGGACGCCCGCCTGGACCTGTTCGAGATGTTCGGCCTGCGGACGGGCGACTCGCACCTGATCCGCAACGCGGGCGGCATCGTCACCGACGACGTCATCCGCTCGCTCGCCATCTCGCAGCGCAAGCTGGGCACGCGCTCCGTGGTGCTCGTCCACCACACGAACTGCGGCATGCAGACGTTCACGGACGACGAGCTGCGCAACGAGCTGCTCGCCGAGACCGGCTACAAGCCGGCGTGGTCGCCCGAGTCGTTCGTCGACCTGGACGAGGACGTCCGCCAGTCGCTGCGCCGCGTGCTGGCCAGCCCGTTCCTGCCGCACAAGGACGACGTGCGCGGCTTCGTGTTCGAGGTCGACTCCGGCGCGCTGCGCGAGGTCACGCTGTAGCGCCCGCCCGGCCCGGCCGGGCCGGGCCGGAACGCGACGCGCCCCGGGGGTCCGGGGCGCGTCGGCAGGAGCCTCGGGGCGCGGCCGCGACGGCCGCGCCCGCTCAGGCGTTCTGGAAGTAGTTGACGTTAACGTCGACGAACTTGGACCACTCGTCGGGGATCTGGTCCTCGGCGAAGATCGCGTCGACGGGGCACGCCTCGACGCACGCGTCGCAGTCGATGCACTCCTCCGGATCGATGTAGAGCTGCTCGACCTTGTCGTAGTCGGGCTCGTCCGGCGTCGGGTGGATGCAGTCGACCGGGCAGACCTCGGTGCAGGAGTTGTCCTTGGTGCCGATGCAGGGCTCGGCGATCACGTAGGCCATGGCCTGTCCTCGCGGGTCGGGGGCGGGTTCCCGCCGAAGGATAACGACGGGAACGCCCCGCGCGGCCGCCGTCCGACCCGGCGGATCCGGTCGGTATCCCTAATTCCCACGGGCGTTCGGGCGCCCTTCCGGCCCGCCTCCGACCGGCCGGCCCGTAGGCTTCGCGCATGATCCTCCTCACCGGGGCGACGGGCGCGACGGGCCGACGGGTCCTCGACCGCCTGCTGCAGCGCGGGCACCGGGTGCGGTGCCTGGTGCGCAACCCGGCGCGGCTCGGCGCCCGCCGCGTCGACGTGCAGCTCGCGCTGTGGAACCTGACGGACACGCGGATGCCGGGCGGCGCGTTCCGCGACGTCGAGGCGGTGATCCATCTGGCGGGGCCGCTGCGCGACCAGCCGATCGGGCAGCTCGAGGAGCTGAACGCGACGGCGAGCTGGCGGCTGGCGGACGCCGCCGCGCAGGCCGGGGTCGGGCACTTCGTCTTCGCCTCGGCGCTCGGCGCGGGACAGGCGGCCGACTGCCGCTTCCTCCGCGCGAAGGCCGTCGCGGAGCGGGTGGTGACGGACGCCGGCGCGGTGGGCGGCATGCCCGTGTCCGTCGTCGCGCCGTCGCTGGTCCTGGCGCGGGGGCAGCGGTGGGCGTCGTGGGCGCAGGCGCTGTCGCTGCTGCCCGTCGTGCCGGTGCCCGCCGGCTCGTCCGGTCGGTCGCGGCCCGTCGCGGTCGGCGACGTCGCCGACGCGGTGCTGGCGGTGCTCGAGGGCGGCGCGCCGCCCGTCGGCCGCCCGGCGCGCCACGAGGCGGCGGGGCCGCGCCAGCTCGCGGTGCAGGAGCTGGTGCCGGCGATCCACGACGTCGTGGGCGCCCGCCGGCGGCGCACCGTCGCGCTGCCGCCGGGGCTGCTGAACGCCGCGGTCGCGGCGCTCGAGCGGCCGGGCGCCGCCGACCGCGAGGAGCTCGCCGTGCTGCGCTGCGACACCGCCGGCCGGCGCGGGACCGCCGACCTGGAGGCGCTGGGGATCCGGCCCCGCGGCCTCGTCGAGGCGCTCGGCGGCTGACGGTCAGCGCTCCAGGGCCAGCGGCGCCACGCGGGCGGCCCACGGGGCGGCGGCCTCGATCTGCGCCGCGAGCGCCAGCAGCGTCGCCTCGCCGCCCGGTCGTCCGATCAGCTGCACCCCCAGCGGCAGGCCCGCGGCCGGGTCCTCCGCCGGGCGCGTGAAGAGCGGCAGCGCGATCGCCGGCTGCCCCGTGACGTTGACGATCGCCGTGTAGGGCGTGAAGCGGCCGCCGGCCGCGAAGCCCGCCATCGGGTCGGGGCCGTCCGGGTCCAGCGCGGTCGCGCCGACGGGGGCGGTGGCGAGCGCGGGGGTCAGCAGCGCGTCGTACGGCGCCGCCCACGCCAGGACGGTCCGGGCCAGCGCCTGCAGCTCGGCATCCGCGAGCAGGAAGTCGGGGGTGCTCAGGGCGTTCGCGCGCTCCCACAGCGCCCACGAGAGCGCCTCCACGTCGCCGCGCGCCAGCGCGCGCCCGTGCCGCAGCTCGGCCACCCGCATGGACGTCGCGATCCCGGGGCCGAAGGAGCGCTCGAACAGGTCGAGCAGGCCCGGCACGTGCCACGGCGGGTCGACCTCTTCCACGTGGTGCCCCAGGCCGGCCAGCAGGTCGGCGGCGCGGGCCGCGGCCTCGGCGTCGGCCAGGGACGGGTCGCCCTCGAGCGCCGGAGTCGTGGTGACGCCGATCCGCAGCGCCCGCAGCCCGCCCTCGCCGCCGTGCCGGGCGTGCTCGGCGAACGGCGCGTCGGGCAGCGGCAGGGGCGCCAGGTCGCCCGGCTCGGGCGTCGCCAGGACGTCGAGCGTCGCCGCGGCGTCGCCCACGGTGCGGGTGAGCATCCCGTCGGCGACGAGCAGGTGCCAGCCCAGGTCGGGCGCCAGCGTCACGCGTCCGCGGCTGGGCTTCAGGCCGACGAGCCCGCAGCAGGCGGCCGGGATGCGGATCGATCCGCCGCCGTCGTTGCCGTGGGCGACCGGCAGCATGCCGGCGGCGACGGCGGCCGCCGCCCCGCCCGACGAGCCGCCCGCGGTGCGTCCCAGGTCCCACGGGTTGCGGGTGGGACCGAAGCGGCGCGGGCAGGTCACCGGGGTGATGCCCCACTCGGGCAGGTTCGTCGCGCCGAGCAGGACGAAGCCGGCGTCGCGGATCCGCCGGACGACCGCGTGGTCGCGCGGGGCCACGTGCTCGCCCGTGAGCGACGAGCCGACCGTCAGCCGTCGACCGGCGACGGCGCGGTTGTTCTTGATGGCCGTCGGCACGCCCGCGAACGGCCGCGGGTCGCCCGGCCGCACCGCCGCGGCGGCGGCGAGGGCGTCGTCGGCCCAGACGTCGACGACGGCGTTCGTGCGGTCGTCGAGCGCGGCGATGCGGTCGAGCGCCGCCTGCGTCAGCTCGACGGCCGAGAGCTCGCCCCGACGGATGAGCGCCGCGAGCTCCGTCGCGGGACGGCGGAGCAGGGCGGCGTCGACGGGCATGGGGCGGACGCTACCGCGGGCCGGCGCCGGGACCGTGCGGCCCGGGCGCCGCGGCACCCCTCAGTCGCGCGGGGCGTAGCGCGCGTGGAGCATGAGCGGGTTGCCGTCCGGATCGGCGAAGAACGCCATGTGGCAGACGCCGGTGTCGAGCGTGTCGCCGAAGAAGGCGACGCCCTTGGCGGCCAGCTCCTCGCGCAGACCGGCGACGTCGTCGGTGTGCAGCGCGACCGCGTTCGTGTTCGCCTGGAACTCGCGGCCGGCGCTCGCCGGATCCCAGATCGCGAGCGTCGTGTCGCCCAGGTCGAACTCGGTGAACGGCTTGCCGACGGTGTGCGGCGACTCCTCCAGGCCGAGGACGTCGCGGTAGAACGCGGTGGCGCGCTCGACGTCCTGGGTCGGGAGCGGGACGAAGTCGATGCGGGTGATGGAAGGCATGGCCGGCACGCTATGCACGCATGCGGCCACATGACGTCCGCTTTCCCCGGCGTCGACGGCGCGCGGTCCGCCGGCCGCTCAGAGCCGCGCGCCACCCGGCCAGCCGGCCCGCAGCGTCGCCTCGATCTCGTCGACGTCGGCCGTCCCGGGGCGCAGCAGGGCGTGCAGGCAGATGCCCTCGATCAGCGCCTGGAACGCCCGCCGCGCCCTCTCGTCGAGCTCCGGCGCGTAGCGATCGGCCACGACGTCGAGCCAGGCGAGGGCCTCGGCGCGCAGCGTGGGCCGACGGACCGCGAGCAGGTACAGCTCGTACTCCGCGATCAGGCGTCCGTGGTGCCGTGCGACCTCGTCGGCCAGCAGCCGGGCCAGCCCCTGCGGCGACGCGGGCCGGCGGTCGGCGGCGACGACCGCCACCAGGTCGTCGTTCGCGCGGCGCAGCGCGGCCTGCGCCAGGTCGGCGATGCCGTCGAAGTGGTAGCTCGCCGAGGCGAGCGGCACGCCCGCCTCGGCCGCCACCGCCCGGTGGGTCAGTCCGGCCAGGCCGTCCCGCTCCACCACGCGCAGCGTCGCGTCGACGAGCTGCGCGCGCCGCGCGTCGCCCCGGGCGCGCCGGCCGTCCATCAGTGAGCGGCCCCGAGCTCGATCGCCGCGACGCCCGCGATGACGAGCACCATGCCGGCCGCCTGCACCGCCGTGATCGTCTCGCCGAAGAGCGGCACCGACAGGAGCGCCACGAGCGCGACGCCCGCCGCGGCCCAGATGCCGTAGCCCACGCTGAGCGGCACGCCCCGCTGGAGCGCCGCCGACAGCAGCGCGAACGCCGCGACGTACCCGAGCACCACCACCACGACGAAGGGCGCCTTCGAGAAGCCCTCCGACGCCCGCAGGCTGAGCGTCGCCGCGAGCTCGCTGACGATCGCGCCGGCCAGGAACGCGTACCCCACGACCCACCTCCTCCTCCGTCGACCAAACTACCTGGAAGAACGTACCACTTGTTCCGTCCCCGCCCGCTCGCCCGGCCCGTAACCCGTTGATACGGTTCAGCTGGTTATGCCGGACCTCGACCTGCCCGAAGCGCTGGAGCTGCCGCTCGCCACCGGCGAGCCGTACTGGTACTTCCTCGGCGGCCGGCCGAGCATCGACCTGGTGAACACCTTCCGCGAGCGCTGGCGCCGCCGGGTCGAGACGCTCGTCACCCCGGGAGACCTGGCGGCGTGGCTGCGGCGCGCGGGCCTGCTCGATCCCGCCGCGACACCCCCGCGGGGCCCGCGGGGGCACGCGGCGCTGGCCGACGCCCGCGCCCTGCGCGAGGCCGTCGACGCGGGCGTGGTCGCGGCCGTCGAGGGCGTCGCCCCGCCCGCCGCCGCGCTCGCGACGATCGACGGCTGGCTGGCCGCCGCGGACGCCCGCCCCACGCTGCGGCCCGGGCCCGACGGCCAGCCGCTGCTCGCTCGGACGGTCCCCGACGACCCGGTGCGCGCCGCGCTCGCCGCGCTGGCGCTGGACGCCGCCGAGGCGCTCGGCAGCCCCGCCGCCCGGGCGCGCGTCCGCATCTGCGCGGGCGCCACCTGCTCCGCCCGCTTCTACGACCGTTCGCCCGCCGGCCGCCGGCGCTGGTGCTCCATGGCGTCCTGTGGCAACGTCGCCAAGGCCCGCCGGCACCGCGCGCGGCAGGCCCCGTCCGACAGAGGAGAGACAGAGAGATGACATCCGAGGTGCAGTCCGGCCTGGAGGGCGTGGTCGCGTTCGCGACGACCATCGCCGAGCCCGACAAGGAGGGCGGCGCCCTGCGCTACCGCGGCGTCGACATCGAGGACCTCGTCGGCACGGTGCCGTACGAGAAGGTCTGGGGCCTGCTGGTCGACGGCAGCTTCGACCCCGGCCTGCCGTTCGCCGAGCCGCACCCGCTGACGGTGCGCTCGGGCGACCCGCGCGTCGACGTGCAGGCCGCCCTGGCGATGCTGGCGCCGGAGTGGGGCTTCAAGCCGCTCATCGACACGACGGACGAGGAGGCCCGCGACGAGCTGGCGCGCGCGTCCGTCATGGCGCTGTCGTTCGTCGCGCAGTCCGCCCGCGGCGGCGGCAAGCCGCCCGTCCCGCAGGCCGAGGTGGCCGAGGGCAAGACGGTCGCCGAGCGCTTCCTGCTCCGCTGGCGCGGCGAGCTGGATCCCAACGACGCGAAGGCGATCGACGCGTACTGGATCTCGGCGGCCGAGCACGGGATGAACGCGTCGACGTTCACCGCCCGGGTGACCGCGTCGACCGGTGCCGACGCCGCGGCGGCGCTGTCCTCCGCCGTCGGCGCGCTCTCCGGCCCGCTGCACGGCGGCGCGCCGTCGCGCGTGCTGGCGATGCTCGACGGCGTGGAGCAGTCCGGCGACGCCGAGGCGTGGGTGAAGGGCGCGCTGGACCGCGGCGAGCGCCTGATGGGCTTCGGCCACCGCGTGTACCGGGCCGAGGATCCGCGCGCCCGCGTGCTGCGCCGCACGGCGAAGGAGATCGGCGCCGCGCGCTACGAGGCCGCCGAGGCGCTCGAGAAGGCCGCGCTCGCGGAGCTGCAGGCGCGCAAGCCCGACCGCGTCCTCGCCACGAACGTCGAGTTCTGGTCCGCCGTCATCCTGGACAGCGCGCACGTGCCGGCGCAGCTGTTCACGCCGATGTTCACCTGCGCGCGCGTGGCCGGCTGGTCCGCGCACATCCTCGAGCAGAAGCGCGAGGGCCGCCTGATCCGCCCGTCGGCGAAGTACGTCGGCGAGGGCCCGCGCGCCGTCGCCGACGTCGCGTAGTCAGACGCCCGGGACGTACGCCGCCCAGCCCTCGCCGGGCGGCGCCTCGTCCCAGCGCGGCAGGTGGTCGGCGGAGAAGATCCGCCTCGCCCGCCCCGCGGCCGCCCGCAGCGCGTCGCCGTCGACCGTGCGGCGCGTGAGCGGGATGCCGTGGACCGGCCACTCGACGACCAGGTCGAGGTGGCCGGCCTCGGGGAGCGGCCAGAGCCAGTAGTCCTCGGAGCGGCGGTGGTCCGACCCGCCGCCGCCGCTGGACCGCAGCACCGGGGCGTCAGCCTCTCGGCCGCCGTTCCAGGGGTCGAGGCTGGTCGCGCGCCGTCCGTCGGCGTACTCCACGCCGAAGCGCAGCGCGACGTCCTGGGTGTCGTCGATCTCGCCCGAGGGGTAGCGCAGGATGCCGACGCCCCGCTCGTCCAGGCGGCTCATCGCGACGAGGTCCAGGGCCAGGCCCGTCGGGTACGCCGCGATCGACGTGACGGCGATCGCCACGTCGGCGTTCTGCGCGAGCACGAGCTCGACGGGCACCACGCCGGGCACGTCGCCGAACGGCGGACGTTCCCACGGCGCCGACTGGCGCGGCACGTAGTCGCCGCGCGGCTTCCGCGGCGGGACGACGAAGAACGGGTCCGGGGACGGGGACATGGCCGCATCCTCGGGGACCCGCGGCGACCGGGCAAGAGGGCTGGCGCGCCAGGCTCGGGAGGCGGGCCGCCTGCCGTCCGCCGCTCCCCTCCCACCCGGCCGGGCGCGGTCGCCGGCCGCCCCGGGGACGATCGCCCCGGAGGGCGGACGCCCCCGCGACCCCGGCGCGGCCCTCAGGCCTCGGCGTGCCGGGGCGTCGCCGCGGGGGCCGGCTCGGCGGCCCGCACCGGGCGGGCCAGCAGGGCCACGAGCGCGCCGCCGAGGACGCCGACGAGACCGGCGACGAGCAGCGCCGAGCCGAGCCCGTGGGCCCCGGCCGCGTGGATCGCGGCGTCGAGCGCGCCGCGCGACGCCGGCGGCGCCTGCGCCAGCACCCCGGCGCTCCCGCCGCTGGAGACCGCGTGCGCCAGGTCGTCCGGTCCGGCCAGACGGTCGGCGATCGACGAGCTGAAGACGCTGCCCAGCACCGCGATACCGAGCGCCAGCCCCAGCTGCCGGGCCGTGTTGACGGCGCCGGCCGCCATGCCGCCGCGCTCCTGCGGCACCGCCGTCATCGCGGTGGACACCAGCAGCGGATTGATCGCCCCGACCCCCAGGCCGATCAGCGCCATGCCGGGCAGCAGCGCGGCCCAGCCGGAGCCGGCGTCCAGGCCCGTCATGGCCAGGTCGCCGGCACCGATCACGACGAGGCCGCCGCCGACGACCCACCGCGGCGACAGGCGGTGCAGCACGCCGCCCGAGCTGGCGGCCACGACGAACGCCAGACCCGACAGGGGCAGCGTCACCAGGCCCGCGGAGATCGGCTCGAGCCCGATCACGGTCTGCAGCCAGATCGAGATGTAGACCAGGCCGCCGAACGCGGCGACGGAGAGCGCGAACGCGGCGACGACCATGCCGGTGAAGGTCGGCTGACGCAGCAGGCGGAGGTCGAAGAGCGGCTCCGCCACGCGACGCTCGACGAGGACGAAGAGGCCGAACGACACGACGGCGAGCGCCAGGACGCCGAGCGTGGCGGCCGACGTCCAGCCCTCGTCGTTCGCCCGGATCAGCGCGAAGGTGAGCGCGGCGGCGCCGAGGGTGAAGGCCGCGCCGCCGAGCCAGTCGGGCCGTCGGAGTCCCGCCAGGCGGGACTCCTGCAGCGTGCGGCGCGCCAGCAGGATCGTGGCGATCCCGACCGGGACGTTGACGAGGAAGATCCAGCGCCAGGAGAGGCCCTGGGTGAGCAGGCCGCCGACGATCGGCCCGGCGGCCGCGGCGGCGCCCGACGTGGCGCCCCACGCGGCGAAGGCGGTGCCGCGGGCGCGGCCCTCGTAGGTGGCGTTGAGCAGGGCGATCGTGGTCGCGAACATCCCGGCGGCGCCGATGCCCTGCACGCCGCGCGCGGCGATCAGCACGGCCTCGCTCGGCGCGATCCCGCACACGAACGAGGCGGCGACGAAGACGGCGAGGCCCGCGACGTAGGAGCGGCGCCGGCCGACGATGTCGGAGAGCGAGCCGACGAGAAGCAGCAGCGCCGCGAGCGCCAGGGCGTAGACGTCGACGACCCACTGGAGCCCGGCGAACGACGCGCCCAGGTCGACGGCCATGTCGGGCAGGGCGACGTTGACGATCGTGACGTCCAGCAGCAGCATGAAGGTGCCGAGGCAGACGGCCAGCAGCGGCAGCCACGAGCTGCGTGCTGGGGAGGAAGGAGCGGTCATGCCGAGGATCGTGCGCGCGGTCCCCTCGCTCACCCAAGTCTCACCCCACGGAGCGTAGGATCCCGCCATCGATGCCGGAATCGTCGTCGGAAACCCTCACGCTGGACCGCCTCGACCGGCGGCTGATCCACGCTCTCCTGCACGACGGACGCGCGCCGTTCCGGACGATCGCCGCCGCGCTGGGCAGCTCGGAGCAGACGGTCGCCCGGCGCTACCGCCGGCTGCGCGACGCCGGGGTGCTGCGCGTCCTCGTCGTGCCCGACCACCGGCGCGTCGGCGAGCGGCACTTCCTGCGCATCGCCGTCGATCCCCGCGGTGCGCTGCCGGTCGCCCGCGCGCTCTCGGCCCGGCCCGACGTCTCGTGGGTGACGATCGCGTCGGGCGCCACCGAGGTCACGTGCACGCTGGACGCCTCGACGCCCGAGCACCGCGACGCGCTGCTGCTGGAGGGCCTGCCGCGCGTCAGCCGCGTGACCGGCGTGCGCTCGGCCGAGATCCTGCACGCCTTCGTCGACGCGCCCGAGACGGAGTGGCACGCCCTGCCCGACGGCCTGACGGACGACGAGCGCGCCGCGCTGGGCCCCGGAACCGCGGGCCGGCGCCCCCACCCGGACGTGCCGTCGTCGTCCCCGCTCGGCCCGGACGACGAGGGCATGCTGCGCGAGCTGGCGCGGGACGGCCGCACGAGCACCGCGGCGCTCGCGGCGGCGACGGGCCGGACGGAGGCCCGCGTCCGGCGCCGCCTCGACGCCCTGCTCGCCGACGGCGCGGTCTACACCGACGTCGAGCTGGCGACGACCGTGCTCGGCTTCGGGCTGACCGGCATCCTGTGGTGCACCGCCGAGCCGGCGGCGCTGGCCGCCGCCGGCGACGCGCTGGCGGCGGTGCCCGAGACGACGTTCGTGGCCGCCACGAGCGGCGCGACCAACCTGATCGCGACGCTGCTGGCGCGCGACCGCGGCGACCTGTACCGGATCCTCACGGAGCAGGTGGGGCCGGTGCCCGGGCTGCTGCGCGTCGAGACGGTGCCGGCGATGCGCCTGGTCAAGCAGCGCGGCGCCGTGATGGAGGGCGACCGCCTCGCGCTCGAGCTGTGAGAGGCGGGCCGTCCGGCACGCCCCGGACGGCGATGAGTTCCGCGGCGCGCGACGGTCCTCCCCACGACCCCTCCCCCGCAAGGACCCCGCATGCGCCGCGTCACCTACTCCATGAGCTCCTCGCTCGACGGCTTCGCCGTCGGGCCCGACGGCGGCATCGACTGGGGCGCGCCCAGCGACGAGCTGTTCCGCTTCTACATCGAGCGGCAGCGCGACGTCGGCGTCCAGCTGATGGGCCGCCGCCTGTACGAGACGATGCTGTACTGGGAGGACGCCGCCGAGGACCCCGCGCTGTCCGCCGCGCACCGCGAGTGGGTCGCGCTGTGGAACCCGCTGCCGAAGGTCGTCTTCTCGCGCACGCTGGCGGCCGTGCGCGGCGCCGCCCGCCTGGCCGAGGGCACCCTGGCGGAGGAGATCGCGCGCCTGCGGGACGCCCCGGACGCGGGCGACATCGCGATCGGCGGTCCCACGCTGGCGGCGCAGGCCGCGGAGCTGGGCCTGATCGACGAGTACCGCGTGCGGATCCACCCCGTCCTGCTGGGCGGCGGGCTGCCGTACTTCCCGCGGGTCGCGCACCAGACCGAGCTCGAGCTCGTCGAGACCCGCGCCTTCGACCAGGGCGTCGTGTACCTGCGCCATCGCGTGGTGCGCTGACCGTGGCCGGCGGGCGACGTCCGTAGGACGCACAGGCGGTTCGTGGCCGCTCCCGTTGCCGCCGGCCGCGGCGGTCCGCCATGCTCGAGCGATGCCGCAGTCCCCCACCCCGGAGGTCCGTCCGTGAGCACCACCGCCTTCTGGCATCCCTTCGCCGACATGGGCGCCGTGGCCGGCGCCCCGTTCGTCATCGACCGCGCCGAGGGCGCCACGGTGTGGGACGAGGACGGCCGCGCCTACCTCGACGGCACCGCGGCCCTCTGGTACGCCAACCTCGGCCACGGCCGCGCGGAGATCGCCGACGCGATCGGCGCGCAGCTGCGCAAGCTCGACGCGTACTCCACGTTCGGCGACTACTCCAACCGGCCGGCGATGGAGCTGGCCGAGCGCCTGGCCGCGCTGTTCCCCGAGGCGGGCGCGAAGGTCTTCTTCGGCTCCGGCGGCGGCGACATGATCGACTCCGCGGCGAAGATCGCCCGCGCGTCGTTCGCGCTCCAGGGCCAGCCCGAGCGCGTGCACCTGATCAGCCGCACCCACGGCTACCACGGCACCCACGGCTTCGGCACCGCCATCGCCGGCATCCCGGCGAACACGACGAACTTCGGCGGACAGGCGCCCGACACCTCGGTCGTGCCGCACGACGACGCCGCGGCGCTCGAGGCCGAGATCCTGCGCGTCGGCCCGGAGCGCGTGGCCGCGTTCTTCTGCGAGCCGGTGATCGGCGCCGGCGGCGTGTACCCGCCCGAGCCCGGCTACATCGAGGAGACCCACGCGATCTGCCGCCGCCACGGCGTGCTGTTCGTCGCGGACTGCGTGATCGTCGGCTTCGGCCGCGTCGGCACGTGGCTGGGCATCGACCGCTGGGACGTCGTGCCCGACATGATCACCACGGCGAAGGGCATCACGAACGGCGTGCAGCCCCTCGGCGCCCTGTTCGTCCGCGGCGAGGTCGCGGCGCCGTTCTTCACGGGCGCGCCCGGCGCGCCGGTGCTGCGCCACGGCGCGACCTACGCGGGCCACCCGGCCGCGGCGGCGGCGGCCCTGGCGGCGCTCGACCTGTACGCGCGCGACGACACCTACCAGCGCGGCCGCGTGCTGGAGCAGCCGCTCGCGGACGCCCTGGCCCCGCTCCGCGACCACGAGCTGGTCGGCGAGGTGCGCTGCGGCACGGGCTTCCTCGCCGGCATCGAGCTGGCGGCCGACGTCCTGGAGCGCGTGCCGGACGCCGTCACCCGCTGGCAGCTCGCGGCCCGCGAGGCCGGCGTGCTCGTCCGCCCGCTGGGCCGCGGCGTCGCGGTCTCGCCGCCGCTGACGGTGGACGAGGACGACGTGCGCCGCATCGGCCAGGCGCTCGCCGACGGCCTGGAGCGCGTCGAGCAGGCGGTCGCCGCCGCCTGAGCGGCGCGGGGCGGGCGGCGTCCGTCGCCCGCCACCGATCGCGATGGGCTCCGGGACGGGCGGATCAGCGACCGCCCGGAACGCCTTCGGCTATCGAGACGGGTCCCTGCCTTCGTCGTACGCACGCCTGTGCTGTTCCACCTCGGCGAGGTGATCGGCGGTCCAAGCGAACAGGGCCAAGAACGGCTCGTCGAGCGTGCGCCCCAGCGGTGTGATGCGGTACTCCACGGCGATGGGACGCTGCTCCAGCACGTGACGTTCGACGAGGCCGTTGCGTTCGAGGCGGCGCAGTGCCTGCGCCAGTGACTTCTGCGTGATCCCGTCGAGGTCGCGCTTGAGCTCGTTGAAGCGTCGCGGCCGCTCACACAGCAACGTCAGGATCAACTGGCCCCACTTGTCGAGGAGCTGATCCAAGAGCTCACGCTGCGGACCAACGATCGTGCCCGGGGCGGTGTGCACTCCAGGGGTACCAGGTTTCGTTGAAGTACCTGCCATGCACTAGGTATAACGGAGAAACCGCCCTGATCCAAGGAATCCCATGCCCGAGCAGTCCCCGACCACCCTCCAGCTGAAGCGCCAGGACGGCGTGCTGTGGGTCACGATCGATGTCCCGCCCGTCAACCTCATGACGGCCCAGCTCCTCCTCGACCTCGACGCCGTCGCCGCGTCGGCCGAGAACGACCCCGACCTGCACGTCATCGTCGTCCAGAGCGCCAACCCCGAGTTCTTCATCGCCCACGGCGACCTGACGTTCGTTGAGAACCCGGAGTCGTACGCTGCGCTGCCCATCGCAGAGGAGACGCTCGTCGGAACGGGCCCGATGATGCGGCTCCACGAGCGGTGGCGGCGTCTGCCCCAGACCACGATCGCGAAGGTCGCGGGCCTCGCTCGTGGCGGCGGTCCCGAGCTGATCGCCAGCCTGGACCTGCGCTTCGCGGCCCTCGAGACCGCCGCCTTCGGCCAGTTCGAGACCCTCACGGGAATCGTCCCCGGCGCTGGCGCGACGGCCCACCTGCCCCGTCTCGTGGGGCGCGCTCGGGCCCTCGAGATCGTGCTCACCGGCGGCCTCGTCGACGCGGCGACCGCCGAGCGTTGGGGATGGGTGAACCGCGCCCTGCCCGCCGCGGAGCTGGACGCCTACGTCGACGGGGTCGCACGCACCATCGCCACCCTGCCCGAAGGCGTCCGTGCCGCGGCGACCAAGGCGATCGACGCTGCCGACGGCCCCCTCGAAGAGGCACTTCGCGCAGAGGACCGCTACCTCGGTGAGACGTTCAACGCGACCTCCGGGGAGCTCGCGAAGGCCGCCCTTGCGGCTGGCGCGCACACCCGCGAGGTCGAGCTCGTCCTCGAAGAGGTCCTGCGGGCGAATCTCGCCCGAATGGCCTGACGCCGCGAGGAGCATCGACCAATGACCGGATATCGCCTCGATGAGCAGTTCGCTCAGGCGATCGCCCAGCTGCCTCCGGAGTTCATGGACACGCCGGAGCCTCCCGCGAACGACGTGGAGGCGCTGAGAGCGGTGATCGACTACCAGTACACCGAGATGGGCAAGCTCGCGCCGCCCGTCCCGACCGGTGTCGACCGAGAGGACGTCACCATCTCGGTCGGTGACGGCGTCACGCTCGAGGGCCGCTGGTACACGAAGAGAGACGCCCGTCCCGGCTCCGCCGTCGTCTACGCCCACGGCGGCGGCCAGGTGGCCGGCACGCTCGACCACTACGACCGCAGGATGCGGGTCTACGTCGCCGAGACGTCCGTCCCGATCTTGTCAGTGGGCTACCGCGTGGCTCCCGAAGCGAAGGGACAGCAGCTCAGCGAGGACGTCTTCGCCGGGGTGACGTGGCTCATCGAGCACGCAGACCAGCTCGGGGTCGATCGTGCCCGCATCGCGCTGATGGGTGACAGCGGCGGCGGCGGGCTCGCGGCGGCTGCCGCCGTCATGGCCAGGGATCGTGGAGTCGCGATCGCCCAGCAGATCCTGATCTACGCCATGCTCGACGACCGGATGGCCACCGCCAGCGAGGCGCTCTCGCCCTTCCTCGCGTGGACGGCGACCATGAACGCGACCTCCTGGAACGCACGTGCCGACGGCCCGGTCTCGGAGGCGACCTCGCCCGCGCGCCTGATCGACGCCCGTGGGCTGGCGGCTGCGTACATCGAGGTGGGCGATCTCGATCTGATGCGGGACGAGGGGATCGCCTACGCGCTGAAGCTGTCGGCCGCCGACGTCCCGCTCGAGCTCCACGTGCATCCCGGGACGCCGCACGCCTACGACTGGCTGGATGAGCACGCGGACGTCACGCAGCGCGCCCTGCAAGACCGCTACCGCGTCCTTCGCTCCCTCTGAGACCGCCCTCGGAAGCGGCTGACCGGCGGCGCTCGTCATCCTCAGAGCAGAGCAGCGATCGACGGCGGCGCTTCGCGCGGCCCCTGCCGGAGCATCCGGCGGGAGCCGTCTGCAGTCGGCTCGGGTGCCGCGGTACGCGCACGGGTGGCGCCGACGCGCCACGCCCGTGCCGTGCGGGCGCCGCCGCTATCCTCCCGCCGTCCCGGCGGCGCCCGTGCCGCCACCAACCGACCGGCCGTGCGGCTGCACCCGCGGTGACGGTGACCGCATGTCCCTCTTGTTCGATCAGATCTCGCCCACGCCCGCCGCGGCCGTCCTGGGCGTCGCCGGCGTGGCCGCCACCACGTGGGCGCTCGTCCGGCGGCGGGCCTGGACCGTGCCGCGCGCCCTCGTCGGCCTGGCGATCTGCGTCTACGCGGTCGGGATCCTGGTCAACAGCGCGTTCCCCATCTACCTGGGCGCGGTGCCCGACTCCAGCCCGTGGACGACCGCGATCAACTACCGGCTGTTCCACGAGACCGAGCTCGACGACGCGGTGGAGAACATCCTGATCTTCGCGCCCGTCGGCGTCCTGCTGCCGCTCGCGCTGCGCATCCGCACCGTGGTCGGCGTGATCGTCGGCGGCTTCCTGCTGAGCCTGACGATCGAGCTGCTGCAGCTGCTCAACTCCGTCACGGGCCACGGCGGCCACATCGCCGACGTCAACGACCTGCTGGCCAACACGATCGGCGCGCCCGTCGGCTACGCGGTCGCCCGGCTGGCGATGCGGCTGCCGCCGCTCCGCGCGCTCGCGGCGACGTTCGCGTGGCCGGGGGCCGGGTTCTCGGCGGAGGACAGGGAGCGCAGGCCCGCCGAGCCGCCGTCCGCGACCGCGGCCTGAGCCGCCACGGCGCGCCGCACGCCGCCGCCTCGGGTCAGCCGCGCCGGGCCGGCCGCACCGCACCGGGCCCGCCGGGCGCTCCGTCCCGGGGCGGCCCCTACGGCTCCACCAGCCCGCGCCGGATCGCGTAGCGCGCCAGCTCCACCCGGTTGCGCAGGCCCAGCTTCTCGAGCGCGTTGGAGCGGTGCCGCTCGACGGTGTGCGGGCTGATGACGAGGGCCGCAGCGATCTCGTCGGTCGTGTGGCCCTCGGCGATCTGCTTGACGACCTCCTGCTCGCGGGCGGTCAGCAGGTCGCGCGGCAGCGGCTCGCCGCGCTCGGCGCCCTCGAGCACGTCCTGCACCAACCGCTGGAGCGCGCGCGGATACAGGAACGGGGTGCCGCGCATCGCCGCGCGGCACGCGTCGACCAGGTCGCGGTGGGCCCCCGACTTGAGGACGTAGCCCGCCGCGCCGGCCTTCAGCGCCTCGAACAGGTACTGCTCGTTCTCGTGCATCGACAGCAGCAGGATCCGCAGGCCGGGGCGGTGGCGCGTCAGCTCGCGCGCCGCCTGCAGCCCGGTCCGGCCGGGCATCGAGACGTCGAGGATCGCCAGGTCCAGCTCCGTCCGCAGCGCCGTCTCGACCGCCTCGAGCCCGTCGCCCGCCTCGGCGACGACGTGCAGGTCGGCCTCGGCGTCGAGCACCATGCGGATGCCGTGCCGGACGAGCGCGTGGTCGTCCGCCAGCAGGATGCGGGTGCGCAGCGGGACGCTCACGCCGACGCTCCGGCCGTCGGCACGGCGCAGCGCACCCGGGTGCCGCGCATCGTGTCGGACTCCACCTGCAGCGCCGCGCCGGCCAGCCGCGCCCGCTCGCGCATCCCGGCGATCCCGCCGTCGGGCGGCGGCGGGTCGATGAACCCGCGGCCGTTGTCGTCGACGACGAGCGTGACCTCGCCCTGCCCCGCGGCGAGGCGCACGCACACGCGCCGCGCGTCCGCGTGGCGGATCGCGTTCGTCAGCGCCTCCTGCGCGATGCGGTAGATCGCCAGCTCGGCGTCGGCGGGCAGCGGCGGCAGCGGCGCGTCGATGCGGCGCTCGACGGGCACGCCGCTGTCCTCCTGCACGCGCGTGGCGAGGGCGATCAGCGCGTTGACCAGGCCCAGGTCGTCCAGGCCCTCGGGGCGCAGGCGGCGCGCGATGCCGCGGACGTCGTCGAGGGCGCGCGCGATCGTCTCGCGCAGCGCCGCGCGGTCGCGTTCGGCCATCTCGGCCCGCTCGAGCTGCAGCGACAGCGCGGTCAGCGTCTGGCCCAGCTGGTCGTGCACCTCGCCGGCGACGAGGCGCCGCTCGGCCTCCTGCGCCGCCGCGGTGCGCCGGTCGCTCTCCAGCCGCTCCTCGCGGAAGCGCGCCAGCATCCCCTCGAAGGCGCCGAGCAGGCGCGCGACGTCGCGGTCGTCCGGCGCGATCCGCGCGTGCAGGCCGGGCGACGGCTCGCGCGGATCGATCTCGCCCATCGCGTCGGCCAGCCGGTGCAGCGGCGCCAGCAGCCGGCGCACCGCGACGTGCAGCAGCAGCAGGACGCCCGCGAGGATGCCGGCGGCCCACGCGAGCTCGCGCCACGTCATCGGCGCGCTGATGGTGATCGGGGAGAGCGCCAGCGCGGCCGTCACCGCGCCGAGGACGACGGCGGCCGCCAGGAAGATCTGGCGGCCCAGGGGCATCCGGACGAGGGCGTCGGTCAACCGCATGTCCTGACGGTCGCAGACGACGGGCGCGCTCACGCGGGACCGTCGACGCGCACCACGCGCAGGGAGCGCTCGCGCCCGTCCGGCAGCTCGACGTGCGCGACCTCGCCGACGCTGCGGCCCATGAGCGCCGCGCCGACCGGCGACGTGGCCGAGACCGCGCGATCGACGCCCTCGTCCGTCGCCTCGACGCCGAGCACCAGGCGGTAGCGGCAGGTGCGCCGGCCGTCCTCCACCTCGACGGTCGTGCCGACCGCGGCGACGGTGTAGCCGGTCGGGCCGGGGTAGGCGACGACGGACCGGACGAGCGCCAGCTCCAGCAGCGCGATCCGGTCGGACGGGTCGGCGAGCGCCGCGCCGGGGTCGTCGGCGACGGGCGTCGGCCAGCCCGACGCCTCGCGGCGCAGGCGCGTCAGCTCGGCCTTCAGGTCCAGCAGGTACCGGTGGGTCACCAGGACCGCCGAGGTCCCCAGCAGCGTGTCGGGCATCGCTCCACCTTGGACCCGGGATGCGCCGGGCGACATGGCAGGAGCCCGCCATCCGGGCCCGCCGCGATCGATCAGGGCCCTTCGGTCCCGGGCGGCGAGTACTGCAGCTTCAGACGCCGCGTGATCGTCGTGCTCTCGCCCCCGGACGACCACAGCCGGATCCTGACCGTGTAACGGTGCCCGCGTCGGAAGTGGCCGCGCCCGAACGCGTCCGACGAGAACGCCACGACGCGCCGCGTCCAGCCCTTCGTCACCGATCCGCGCCGACCGTCGATCCACACCTGGACCCGGGCGGCCTTCGTCGTCGTGACGAAGGCGACGAACACCTCCCGGAACGGCGGGGCGCCCGTCGACCGCAGGTGGAGATCTCGCTGGACGGTCGGGGCGGGACTCGACGCCGTCGCCGCACCGGCGGTCGGCACGAGCAGTGCCAGCGACGTCGCGAGGACGGCGGCGGTGCGGGTGATCATCAGGCTCATGGCTCCTCCAGGACGGGCGGCTCCGACCGTCGGCCACGGACCACCGGGGAACACGCCGCGGGCCGGTGGGCCCGCAGCCGCCACGATATCCGGGAAGGCTGCAGCCCACAAGCACCCGGGCCGCCTCGCGATCGCCCCCGGCGCGCCGACCCACGGGACGCAACGGCCGCCGGCCGGTGCCTCAGACCGCGTCGCGGACCGCCAGCACGCGCAGGTGCCGCGTCCGGCCGTCCGCGCGCTCGACCGCCACGATCTCGCCCGGCGCGCGGCCGAGCAGCGCGCGGCCGAGCGGCGACCGGGCGCACACCGCGCCGTCGCGCCCCGGGCGGTCCTCGCCCAGGGTGATCGTGTGCTCCGCGAACCGCCGTCCGTCGTCCGTGCGCACCACCGTCCCGACGGCCGCGCGCGGCCGGCCGTCGTCGCCGGGGTGCTCGACCACCGCGTGCAGCAGCGCCCGCTCGAGCTCGCGGATCCGCCGGCGCCGCGCCGCCCCGGCCGCCGCGTCCTCGGCCCCGTCGGCGTGGGCGCGCAGCTCCCGCAGCTCCGTCGTCAGCGCGTTGCGAGCGGTGACGGTGATCGGCAGGGCGCGCGCGGACGAGGTCATGCGCCCACGGTCCCGGCCGACGCGCCCGGGCCCCATGGCGGGAAGGCGCCATCCCGCCGCGGAGTGGTCGGGACCGGCCATTGCGCCGCGGCGCGCCGGACCGGACGATCCCCCGCATGCCGACGACCGGGACGCGACGACGCCGACGAGAGGCGCCGGTGGACCGCGTGTACGACGCCGTGTGCGACGTGACCGTCGCGGCGCGCGTGCTCGAGGCCGAGAGTCGCCGCCGCCTCGGCGCCGTGGGCTCGCTCCCCGCGACCGCGGGCGCGCTCGAGGAGGCGCTGCGCGCCCTGGCCCGCGCCGCCGAGGCGCTCGCGGACGCCCCCGCCCGCAGCCGCGACGGCGAGACGCACCGGGCGCTGGCGTCGCTCGCCCTGGCGCTCGGCGCGGCGGCCGACCTGGGCGGCGAGGCGCGGGCGGCCGCCGCCGGGCGCGCCCGGGTCTGACCCCGCGTTCAGGCCCTCGGGCGGCCGTGCCCCGCGCGCCGCTCGGCCTCGAAGGCCAGCACGAGCGTCGCGATCGTCGTCGGGTCGCGGAGCGAGCTGCCGAGCGCGTCGGCCAGGCGGGAGAGCCGGTAGCGCAGCGAGTTGGGGTGCAGGTGCAGCGCGGCGGCGGCGGCCGTGACGTCCAGCTCGTGGTCCAGGTACGCCCGGATCGCCTCGCGGCCGCCCGGCCGCCGGTCGAGCGCCCCGAGGACCGCCGCCACCTGCGGCGCCATGCGGTCGGGCGGCACCTCGCCGACGAGCAGCGCCGGCAGCCCGACGTCGGCGTACCGGCGCCAGGGGACGGCCGCGTCGGCCGCGGCCAGGTCGGCGGCGACGTGCGCGTCCTCGACGCTCTGCCGCACGGTCGCGGCCCCCGTCCCCGTGCGCCCCACGCCGACGGCGGCGCCGTCGACCGCCAGCTCGCGCAGCAACGCGTCGTCCGGGTCCTCACCCGCGCCGGCGAGCAGCACCACGACCCGCCCCCGGTGGCCGCCGAGCAGGTGTCGGGCGCCGCGGCCGTCCAGGGTGCGCGCGGCGCGGCGCTCCAGGCGCTCGCGGCCGCCGGCATCCGCCGCGCCGTCGGGCGCCAGCACGAGCGCGCGGACCGGGGCGTGCAGATCCACCCCGCACGCCGCCGCGCGCGCCGCGACCTCCTGCGCGTCGCCGGTGCCGGCCAGCAGGTCCTCCAGCAGCCCGCGGCGCAGCGCCCGGTCCTGCGCGCGCAGCGTCTCGTCCAGCCGGCCCACGGCGGCGAGCAGCGGCGCGGCCGCCTGCAGCACCGCCCGGGTCAGTCGCGACGGCGCGCGGTCGTGGGCGAGCGCGACCAGCCAGCGGTCGTCCGCGTCGTCGGGGTCCGCCGCGACGGGCGTCGCCACGCCGCGCCACCCGCCGGTCGCCACGTCCCGCGCCCCGCGCACGGGATCGACGAGCAGGGCGGGCAGGCCGTCCGGCGGCAGCGCGCCCGCGGACTCCTCCACGCGGCCGTCGGGCGCCAGCACCGCGACGGACGCCTCGAGCACCGTCGCCAGGCGCCGCACGACGGTGCGCTGCGGCTCGACGGAGTGCAGCGCGTCGACCAGGTACCGCTGCAGCGACGAGAGGCGTTGCAGCGTGCGCAGCTCGGACGACGCGAGCGCCCGGTGGACGGCGGCCTCGACGTCGCGGAACGGGGTACGGAGCGGGACCGCCAGCACCGGCAGGCCGGCGTCCGCGGCGGCGTCCAGCAGCGGCGCGGGCACCGCGTCGAAGTCCAGGCCGACGCCGAACCCGAGGGCCGCCACGCCCGCGGCGGCCAGCTCGGCCGGCAGCGCCGCCTGCGCCGCCTCGTCGCCGACGAGCCGCACCCCGGTCGTCAGCATCACCCAGTCGGGGGCCAGCCACCGCGCCGGCTGGGCCGTCTCGATCGCGTGCACGCCCGACACCCGCCGGTCGCCGGCGCCGTCCGGGAGCACGAGCGGCTCCAGGCCCAGCTCGTGCTGCTCGAGCAGATCGCGCAGGCGATAGGCGGTCGGCGCGGCGGCGGTCACCGCCGCAAGCTACCGCCGCGCCCCGGGGGGCCGCAGCCGGGGGCCTGGCAGGATGCGCCCGTGGCTCCCTCGTCCGCCGCCGTCCCCGCGCGCGCCCTCCGCGCCGCCGTCGCGACGGCGCGGGCGCTGGGCCTGCGCGTCGACGATCCCGTCGTGCTGCGGGACGGCAGCAACCTCGTCGTCCACCTGCGCCCGGCGCCGATCGTCGCCCGCGTCGCCACCGCCACGGCGGCCGTGCGCGGCGGCGACGCGTGGCTGGCGCGCGAGGTGGTCGTCGCCGGGCAGCTCGCGGACGCCGGTGCCCCCGTCGTGGCGCCCACGCGTGAGGTCGATCCCGGCCCGCACGTGCACGACGGCTTCGCGCTGTCGCTGTGGGAGCACGTGCGCGAGGTGCCCGGACCGCCCGACGCGGCGGCGGCCGGCCGGGCCCTGCGCGGCTGCCACGCGGCGCTCGCGCACGTCGACGTGCCGCTGCCACGGTGGGCGGCGCTCGACGAGGCGGAGCGGGTCGTCGGCCGGCTGGCCGCCACGGGCGCGATCGGGCCGTCGGCGGACGCGGCGGCGCTGCGGGCGCTGGTGGCGCACGTCCGGGGTCGGGTCGACGCGTGCGGGCTGCCGGAGCAGGCGGTCCACGGCGACGCGCACCTGGGCAACGTCCTGTGGTCCGCCCGCGGGCCGCTGTGGAACGACTGGGAGGACGTCTTCCACGGGCCGCGCGCGTGGGATCTGGGCTGCCTGCATGCGTCGGCGCGGCCGTTCGGCCGCCGCGACCCCGCGCTCGTCGCGGCCGCCGCGGCCGGCTACGGGGACGACGTGCCCGCCGAGGCGCTGGCCGCGGTCGTCGACGCGCGGCGCGTCCAGGCGGCGCTGTGGGGCGTCCTGCTGGGCGCCGCGAGCGGCGACGCGGCGCGGGCCGCCGCGCGCCTGACGTGGCTGCGCGAGCGGGCCGCGGCCCTGCCGTAGCGCCCGAGCCCCCGGGCGCCGGGGGCCGTGGACGCCGCGGGCGGCCCCACGGCCCCGCGGGTCACTGGATCGTGAGACCGCCGTCGACGACCTGCTCGGTGCCCGTCAGGTACGACGAGTCGTCCGACGCGAGGAAGAGGACGACCTGCGACACCTCGTCCGGGTCCGCCATGCGGGCGAGCGGCACGGCTGCGGCGATCCCGCCGCCGTCCGCGTCGGTGGCGGCCTCCATCATCGGCGTCTTGATGTAGCCGGGATGGACGGAGTTCACGCGGATGCCGTCCTTGCCGTACTCGACGGCCACGTGCTTCGTCATGCCGCGCGACGCGAACTTGCTCGCCACGTACGCCAGGTTGGGCGCACCGACGACCGACACCAGGCCGGCGATCGACGAGATGTTCACGATGGAGCCGCCGCCCGCCCGCTGCATGCCGGGGATCACGGCGCGCATGCCGTAGAACTGCGAGTGCTGGTTGATGGCGCAGACCTGCAGGTACGCGTCGACGTCGAGCTCGGTCGCCGGGGCGATCGGCCCGAGCACCCCGGCGTTGTTCACCAGGACCGTGACCGGACCGAACGCGCGCTCGGCCTCCTCCACCACCCGCTCCCACGCGGCCGCGTCGGTGACGTCCTGCCGGACGAAGCGCGCGTTCTCGCCCAGCTCGTCGGCGATCCGCCGTCCGCCCTCCTCGTTCAGATCGGTGAGGACGACCTGCGCGCCCTCGGCGACGAAGCGCCGCGCGTGCGCCTCGCCCATGCCCTGCGCCGCACCGGTGACGATCGCGACCTTGCCGTTCAGCCTGCCCATGGAACCCTCCGTCGGTTGGGGCCGCGGAGGGCACCAGAGCGGCGCCGGCGCGACCGCTGTCGACCATATCGGAACTGAGTACCAAAACGTGCGAACGGTCGGTCGGCGGGCCGGGACGCCCCGGATAGACTGGGACCGGTGACGGAGCCGAAGGAGCACCGGCGGGGGCCGGGGCGCCCCCGGGCGACGACCCGCGAGGCCGTCGAGCGCGTGGCCATCGAGCTGCTGCTGCGCGAGGGGTTCGACCGCGTCTCGGTCGACGAGATCGCCGCGGCCGCCGGCATCGGCCGCACGACGTTCTTCCGCTACTTCCCCGCGAAGGCCGACGTCGTCTGGGCGGCCTTCGACGAGGCGATCCGCCAGCTCGAGGTCGAGCTGGCGGCGGACCCGGCGCGCCCCGTGGCGGCCGCGATCCGCGACGCCGTCGTGGCCTCGACGCGGCACGCCGTCGACGACCACGGGGTGTGGCTGGAGCGCTTCGCGCTGCTCGACACGGCCCCGGGCCTGCGCGCGAGCGCCCTGGAGCACTGGGCGACGTGGCAGTCGGCGGTCGCCGCGTTCGTCGCCGCGCGGACGGGCACCGCCCCGACCGCCGTGGTCCCGGCCGCCATCGCGGGCGCGATCCAGGCGACGTACGTCGCGGAGCTCCGCTCGTGGGACGTCGGCGACGCCCCCGAGGAGCTGCTCGCGCGCCTGGCGACCAGCCTGACCGCGGTCGGCACGGCCCTCGAGGCGCTGCTGCCGGCCTCCTCGCGCGCGAGCCGAACGGCGCGCTAGCGCGCCGCGGCCATCAGCCGCCGACCGTCGCCGCCCGCGCCCGCCGCGCCTCCTCCAGCGCGTCCGCGAACGACGTCGCCCCCAGCGCCGGCGGCGCGTGGTCGTAGCGCGGCGGCGTGGCGGACAGGCCGATCGGGCTGCGGATGCCGCGCACCTCGTGGCCGTCCTCGTCGGGGATGCTCACGACCGGATCCAGGCCCAGGCGCTCGGCCAGGGCCACCGCGCCGGCCACGTCGTTCACCCGACCGGCGGGCACGCCGACGGGGAGCAGCCGCGCGGCCCACGCGTCCGCGCCGTCCGTCGCCAGGCGGGTCACCAGCTCGACGCGCAGCGCGTCGCGGTGCGCGACGCGCGCGTCGTTCGTCGCGAAGCGCTCGTCGGCCGCCAGGCCCGGCGCGTCCAGGACGGCGCAGAGCGCCCGGAACTGCTTGTCGTTGCCGACGGCCAGGACGAGCTCGCCGTCGCCCGTGGGCAGCGGCTCGTAGGGGGCGATGGACGGGTGGGCGTTGCCCATCGCGCGCGGCACCACGCCGCCCGCCACCCACGCCGACGCCTGGTTGACCAGACCCGAGAGCAACGACTGCAGGAGCGACACCTCGACGCGCTGCCCCTCGCCCGTGCGGTCGCGGTGGCGCAGCGCCGCCAGGATCCCCGCCGTCGCGTGCAGGCCGCAGAGCACGTCGACGAGCGCCACGCCGACCTTCTGCGGCTCGCCGCCCGCGGGACCGGTCACGCTCATCAGGCCGCCGAGCGCCTGCACTAGCAGGTCGTAGCCGGGCATCGCCGCGCCGCCGTCGCGACCGAAGCCGGTCACGGAGCAGTAGACGAGCCCCGGCCGCACCGCGGACAACGCGTCGTAGCCCAGGCCCAGGCGGTCCATGACGCCGGGGCGGAAGTTCTCGACGACGACGTCGGCGGCCGCGACCAGCTCGTGGGCCGCCGCGCGCCCCTCGTCCGTCGCCAGGTCCAGGACGACGCTGCGCTTGTTGCGGTTGACCGACAGGTAGTACGTCGCGACGCCGCGCGCGTCGAGCGGCGGGCCCCACGCGCGGGTGTCGTCGCCGGCGCCGGGCCGCTCGACCTTGATCACCGTGGCGCCCAGATCGGCCAGCGTCATGGTCGCCAGCGGTCCGGCGAGGACGCGCGAGAAGTCGACGACGACGAGCTCGTCCAGGGCGCGGGGCGACATGGCGGCGAGACTATCGATCTTCGAAGATTTCGGGTAGGGTCGGCCCCGTCGACCCCTCGAGGCCCCTGTGACGACCCCCGCGACCACCGCTCCCGCCACCCTCCTCATCGACGGCGCCTGGCGCACTGGCGACGGCGAGTACGTCCGCACCGACCCGGCCGACCCGACCCGCGAGACCGGCCGCTACGCGACCGCCACGCCCGCCGACGTCGCCGCCGCCTACGCCGCCGCGCGCCGCGCCCAGCCCGCCTGGGCCGCCACGGCCGCGACGGCCCGCGCCGCGGTCCTGGAGCGCGCCGCGGCGCTGCTCGAGGCCGACGTCGACGGCGCGACCGAGGCGCTGATCGCCGACATCGGCAAGGCGCACCGCGACGCGCGCGGCGAGGTGCTGCGCGGCGCGGCGATCCTGCGCTTCCACGCCGGGGCCGTGCTGCAGGCGTCCGGCGGCACGTTCGCCGGCGCCGACCCCACGACGGCGCTGATGACGACGGTCGAGCCCGTCGGCGTCGTCGCGGCGATCACCCCGTGGAACTTCCCCGTCGCGATCCCGCTGTGGAAGCTCGCCCCGGCGCTCGTCTACGGCAACGCCGTCGTCTGGAAGCCGGCCGAGGCCGCGTCCGGCTCGGCGGTCCGCCTGGCGCGCCTGCTCGCCGAGGCCGGGCTGCCGGACGGCGTGCTCAACCTCGTCACCGGCTCGGGCCGCGCGCTCTCGCCCGCGCTGACGGGCGACGAGCAGCTCGACGCGCTCTCCTTCACCGGGTCCGTCGGCGTCGGCCGCGTCCTGCGCCGCGCGGTCGCCGAGCACGACCGCAACGTCAAGCTGCAGCTCGAGCTCGGCGGCAAGAACCCCGCGATCGTGCTGGCCGACGCCGACCTGCCCGACGCCGCGGAGCAGATCGCCCGCGGCGCGATGCTGCAGGCCGGCCAGCGCTGCACCGCGACGAGTCGCGTGTACGTGGAGGACGCGGTCTACGACGCGTTCGCCGCGGCGCTCGTCGAGCGCGTGCGGGCCTTCCGCGTGGGCGATCCCCGCGAGCCGGGCACCGACATCGGCCCCCTCGCGTCCGCCGAGCAGCGCGAGACCGTCGGCGGATACCTGCGCCTGGCCCGCGAGGGCGGCGCGACGGTCCTGTGCGGCGGCGGCATCGCCGACGACGACGGCGGCCACTGGGCCGAGCCCACCGTCCTGGCCGACGTCCCCGACGACTCGCCGCTCGTGCGCGAGGAGATCTTCGGCCCCGTCGTCTGCCTGGCCCGCGTCGCCGACCTGGACGAAGCGCTGGCCCGCGCCAACGACACGCGCTTCGGCCTGTCGTCCGCCGTCTTCACCCGCGACCTGGGCGCCGCGATGCGCTTCGCCCGCGAGACGCGCTCCGGCCTGGTGCACGTCAACCGCGAGACCGCCGGCGTCGAGCCGCACCTGCCGTTCGGCGGCCTGAAGGAGTCCAGCTCGAACCACCGCGAGCAGGGCATGGCCGCCCGCGACTTCTTCACCGTCACCAAGACCGTCTACGTCCGCCCCCGCTGACGCCCCGCCCGACCACCACCCGCCCGAGGACGCCATGACCGACACGACCACCGCCCCGCCCGCGCTCAAGCCGCTGGACTACCTGGACGTCGACAGCCTGCTCGACGACGAGGAGCGCGCCATCCGCGACGCCGTCCGCGACTTCGTGAAGGGCCGCGTGCTGCCTGAGGTCGGTGACTGGTTCGAGGAGGCCCGCGCGCCGAAGGAGCTCTTCCCCGAGCTCGGCAAGCTCGGCGTCCTGGGCATGCACCTGGAGGGCTACGGCTGCGCCGGCACCTCGGCCACGGCCTACGGCCTGGCGTGCCTGGAGCTCGAGGCCGGCGACTCCGGCATCCGCTCGATGGTCTCCGTGCAGGGCTCGCTCGCGATGTTCGCGATCTGGCGCTGGGGCTCCGAGGAGCAGAAGCAGGAGTGGCTGCCGCGGATGGCCGCCGGCGAGGCGATCGGCTGCTTCGGCCTGACCGAGCCGGACTCGGGCTCCGATCCGGGCTCGATGCGCACCACCGCCCGCCGCGACGGGTCCGACTGGATCCTCAACGGCCAGAAGATGTGGATCACGAACGGCTCCGTGGCCGACGTCGCCGTCGTCTGGGCGCGCTGCACGGACGACGATCGCGTGCGCGGCTTCGTCGTCCCGGCCGGCACCCGCGGGTTCTCCGCCCCCGAGATCCACAAGAAGCTGTCGCTGCGCGCGTCCGTCACGAGCGAGCTCGTGCTCGACGACGTGCGCCTGCCGGACTCCGCCGTCCTGCCCGAGGTCGCGTCGCTCAAGGGCCCGCTGTCCTGCCTGAACGAGGCGCGCTACGGCATCGTCTGGGGCGCCACCGGCGCGGCCCGCGCGTGCTTCGAGGCCGCCCTGGACTACGCCGGCACGCGCATCCAGTTCGGCAAGCCGATCGCGTCGTTCCAGATCCAGCAGCAGAAGCTGGCCGACATGGCGCTCGAGGTCAACCGCGGCACGCTCGTCGCGCTGCAGCTCGGCCGCCTGAAGGACCAGGGCCGCCTGCGCCCCGAGCAGGTGTCGATGGGCAAGCTGGGCAACGTCAACGGCGCGCTCGAGGTGGCGCGCACCGCCCGCCAGGTGCTCGGCGGCAACGGCATCACGCTGGAGTACCCGGTCATCCGCCACATGAACAACCTGGAGTCCGTCGTGACGTACGAAGGCACGGCGGACGTGCACTCGCTGGTGATCGGTCAGGCGCTGACCGGCATCGCGGCCTTCCGCTGAGCCCGGCCGCCCGGCACGTAGGCTTCGGGGCCATGCCGCTCCCCTCGGTGCCGGGCACCACCCAGCAGCACGCCGTCCAGTGGCTGCGGCACGCGATCGTCACCGGGGCCCTGCGCCCCGGCGGCCGCGTCAACCAGGAGTCGGTGGCCGAGGAGATCGGCGTCTCCGTCGCCCCCGTGCGCGAGGCGCTGCGCGTGCTCGAGCAGGAGGGCCAGGTGACGTACCTGCCGCGCCGCGGCTACTTCGTCACCGAGCTGCGGATCGCCGACCTGGAGGAGATCTACGCGCTGCGCGCCCTGCTCGAGGCCCGCGTTGCCCGCGACGCCCTGCCCGGCCTGACCGAGCAGGACCGCCGCCGGATCGAGGAGGCCGCGAGGGACTGCGTCGACGCGGCGACCTCGGACGACATCGCCCGCGAGCTCGAGGCCAACCGCCGCTTCCACTTCGCCATCCTCGCCTCGCCCGACCACCCCCACGCGCTGCGCCACATCCGGCTGCTGTGGGACTCGACCGAGGCGTACCGCGCGCTCTACTACAACGACCCCGACGAGCGGGTCGCCGCGACGGACGCGCACGACCGGATCATCGCCGCGATCGACGCCGGCGACGCCGACGCCCTGGTCCGCGAGCTGGACGACCACCGCGAGCGGGCGCTCGCCGTGCTGCGCGGGATCCTGCGGGAGGACTGAGCGGCCGGCGGTCCGGCCGCGTCCCTGCACGCGGACCGCAACGCAGAAGTACGCTTGCGGCGCCCCCCAGCAACCGGCTATGACGCTCAGAAGGACGACGATCGGGATGCTCGCGCTCGCCGCGCTCAGCGCGGCGGCGTGCGGGAGCTCGTCCTCCGGAGCCACCACTGGTGGCGTCGGCCGAGAGCCGGCTGCGCCGGCTCGTCCGACGCAGACGAAGGAGCTGCCCAAGCACGCGGCCGGCGGCTACCACCTCACCCGTCAGCCGGTGATCCTGGCCAGCAAGGCCGAGCCGGGTGAGCCGCCGCAGGCACTCATGGTCCTCGTCCGCCTCAACCGCCGTCTGCCGGCCGGCGACGACGGAACCGGTGCAGGGTTCTACGTGCAAGGGGCGGGCCCCGATGCGGAGGCCGAACGCTACGGCCACGCCAGTCGGCACTGCTACGTCAACTTCGTCGGGTACGACCAGCCGCCTCAAGCGGCAAGGAACCCGCAGGACGGGACCGTCGTCCCGCTGGAGGTCGATATCGATGGTGTCAAGCGCTCGATCGAGGTGAACGCGGTGGTGCACGTCACCACGATCCGGCGCAAGCACGCCCTGGTCCGCAGTCTGGGCTGCAGCTCCCGGTGACCCGGGGCTGATCGGCCTCCCGACACGCGTGCCGCGCCCCCAGAGGGTGCGGCACGTCACCAGCCGGCGATGACGTCGTGGTCGGGGACGTGGGTGCGGGAGCGGTCGGCGAGGCCGGAGTGGCGGCCGTGGGTGGTGGCGATGCGGGCGGCGAGGCCGCCGCGGTGCTCGAGCTCGACCTGGGCGATCGGGCCGCGGTGGACGATGGTCGAGGCCGCGGCGATCGCGGTCTGCACGCGGCGGTCGAACAGCTCGACCGGCGCGGCGCGGGCGCCGGCGGCTGGCGCGCGGCACTACGGGCCGCCGCCGACGCCAGCCGCCACGACGCCCCGGCGAGCGGACCGCGCCGCCGCGCCCCGCGCACTAGCGTCCCGGGCATGGGGCGGACCACCCGGGCCGAGAGCCAGGCCCAGACGCGCGCGCACCTCGTCGCCACGGCGCGCGAGATCCTGCTGCGCGACGGCTACGGGGGCACGTCGCTGGAGCGCATCGCCACCGCCGCCGGCTACACGAAGGGCGCCGTCTACTCCAACTTCGCCGGCAAGCGCGAGCTGGCGCTGGCGGTCATCGACGACATCCGCGGCCGCCACGCGATGACCATCGGCCGAATCCTCTCCGAGGCCGGCACCACGTTGCCCGAGCGGCTCGCGGCCGTCGACGCGTGGGCGGCCCAGGCACTCGGCGACCGCGACTGGTTGGCGCTCGAGGTGGAGTACACGCTCGCGATCTGGCGTGACCCGGACGCGACCGCCGAGTTCGCCGCGCGCAACGCCGGGGTGCGCGGCCTGCTGGCGGAGGCCATCCGCGCGCTCCGCGCGGAGTTCGACCTGCACCCCGACGTCTCGCCCGAGGAGACGGCCGACATGATCCTCAGCCTGGGCGTCGGCCTGGGCACGCTGCGCGCCGTCGACCCCGAGATGGCGATCGAGACCTTCACCCGCAGCGTGCGCCGGCTGCTCGGGCTGCCGGTCGACCCCTGAACCCGTCGGGGCGCGGCCACGGGCGGCCGTGCGCCGACGGCGGGCCCCGCTCAGTCGTCGAAGTGTGGCGTGAAGCAGCCCAGGCGCTTGACCGCTCCCCCCGGATCGGTGAGCGGCCGCGGGCGCACCGTGCGCCGCACCGTTCCCCCGCCGGCGAGGCCCCGCAGCGTGACGGTCGTGCGGCGCGGACCACCGTGCTTCCACCGGCCGCGGAACACGGCCTCGTAGCAGTGCCGCGACGTGACAGAGTAGTCCGCGTGGCTCATCGGCGACGCGCCAAGATGCGTGGCCGACAGCCGCCCGCCGCCCCGCGGCTTCGCGCCCGGGATCGCGTGCCGGGTCCGCAGCGTGACGAAGACCGTGCCGACGGCCGGCCCACCGTTCCGCGACAGGGCGCTGCCGGCGGGCACGTACTCGACGATCACGGGGCCGCGCAGCTCGCCGCCGGCGGCCGCTCTGGGCGCCGGCGCGGCCTGCAGCGCGGGCGCCAGGGCCGCGCACGCGACCACGGTGACACTGAGTGCCGCTGCCCCACACATGGACTTACGGACCATATTCCCTCCTTGACTACTCACCACTGAGGCAGTTCTTACTCATGAATCCCCAGCGATTCATCATGTAAACAACAACGCCCCTCGGCCCGTACCGTCGATAGTCGTGCGCGGGCGCTTCGGAATCACGAACGGAAATCCTGTCGCCCCTGTGATAGGTCGTAACGAGGTCCCGGAAGTCGTCTTCCGTCGGCTGATAGTTGCGGTAAAAGCCAGCGGAATCACACGTGACCGTCTCCGCGTGACGAGTCCCGCCGTTGTCCAGGACGTGAAAGTCCCCGGACGAACCCGCTCCAGTTGGCGAGGGGTTCAGCTGCGCATCGCGATAGCGGCCGTCGGGGTGGTCGTCGGACAGGTACACGTCCGTCCCGTCCGGCCCGGCACCCGGCAACAAGATGCCGTGGGCATCACTGACCGGCGCCGGCCGGGAAGCCGGTGCCACAGCGGGAGACGCCATGGTGGGCGCAGCCTCCGCTGCACAACTGGCCGCGGCGAACGTGATCGTCGCGGCCAGGATCGCCGCAACGCCTGCACGAGATCGGGGGGGGCAGCATGCTCGGCATCAGATGCTGTCGAGGTCCTTGCACAAGACCCAGCCGTCGTGGTCGACGCTGCCGCCGGCACTGCCGCCACACCACTCGCCGTGGACTTCCTTGACTCGAAAGCCATCGCCTCTGTCCAGATGGCCGATGTACTGACCGTTAGGAAACCCGCGGTCGCTCGTGCGGTGGACGTCCGCGCCGTCGCTTTTCTCGACGTGGTGAAGCCCAAGCGTCGAGCGGCCGGCCAGCGCAGCGGTCGGAGCGACCGCCATGACACACATGCTGGTAACGCTCAACGCCGCAAGCACCCGACGATTGGGCCACCGCCCATCCGGGCCGTGCGCGATGAAAAAGGTCATGATTCTTCCTAGTGATGCTGCGGGAGACACACGCGCTCCCGATCTGCACCACCAATGCAAGCACAGCTCATCACTACTTGCAAGATGCCAGCAGCGCGCCAGCTGACACGAAACGCGCCACGAGTGGGACTCCGCGACAGAGGCGCAGGCGTCCCACGAGCCGGTCAACGAGAACGCGCACGGCGCCGTCCTGCCAGACCGACCGCCCGCCCCCCCACTGGACGACAGTCCTTCAACCACGGACACCCCGACACACCAATGACACGCGGCATGCCCGCGTCCACAACGGCCTTTCGGCGCGTCCTGCAGGCTGATGACTCCGCAGCGATGCCGTGATGCCCAGATTGAGCGGACTTCGACCGCGAGGGGCACGCCGACGTCGTCCCCGGTCGGGTTGGCTCGCCACCCGTGTCGTTGGGCCCCAGCATCGCCCTTCACCGACCGCACGAAGATTTCGCATACCGCCGGTATCCGAGTGCTAGGGTGCCGCCATGTCCGCCCCGGCCGCACCCGCCGAGCAGGCCCGCCCGACCGCGACGGAGGCCGTGATCGACGGCCTGCCGCCCGGCCCGCGCGGC
Source organism: Patulibacter sp. SYSU D01012 (assembly GCF_017916475.1). GTDB lineage: Bacteria > Actinomycetota > Thermoleophilia > Solirubrobacterales > Solirubrobacteraceae > Patulibacter. The sequence goes on along the minus strand of NZ_JAFMTB010000001.1, from coordinate 406,999 downwards.
CCGCGTGCCTTCCAGACGCTGGCGATGATGACCCGCCAGCGCGCCTACCTGCTGCGCGCGCGGCAGCGCTACGGCCCGATGTTCTCGCTGCACGTCGCGGCGCTCGGCCAGCTCGTCGTCGTCTCCGACCCGGTGCTGACGAAGCGCACGTTCACCGCCGATCCCAAGACGCTGCACGCCGGCACGGCCAGCCCGCTGCGCCGGGTGCTGGGCGACAACTCGCTGCTGGGGATCGACGAGGATCGCCACCTGGAGCAGCGCCGCCTGCTGCTGCCGCCGTTCAAGGGCCAGCGGATGAAGGCGTACGAGCCGCTCATCGAGCGGATCGCGATCGAGGAGGTCGAGCGCTTCCCCGTCGGCACGCCGTTCCCGACCGCCCGGGCGTTCCAGCGGATCACGCTGCGCGCGATCCTCGTCGCCGTCTTCGGCGCGACGGGCACGCGCCTGCAGCAGCTCGAGGAGCTCTTGCCGCCGTGGACCGAGCTGGGTCAGCACCTTTCGCGGTTCCCGAAGGCGCAGCGCGACCTGGGCCCGTGGAGCCCGTGGGGCCGCTTCCTGCGGATGCGCGCCCGCGTCGACGCCATCCTGGACGAGCTCATCGACGTCGCCCGCCGCGACGACGCGCTGGCCGAGCGCACCGACGTGCTGGCGCTGATGGTGCAGGCCACGCACGTCGACGGCAGCCCGATGACGAACGCCGAGATCCGCGACCAGCTCTGCACGATGCTGGCGGCCGGCCACGAGACGACCGCGCACACGCTCAGCTGGGCGGTGGAGCGGCTGCGGCGCAACCCGGCGGCGCTCGAGCGGCTGGTCGCCGAGGTCGACGCGGGCGGGCACGAGTACCGCGACGCGACGATCCGCGAGATCCAGCGCATGCGACCGGTCGTCGGCTTCTCGGGCCGCTTCACGCGCAAGCCGTTCGAGCTCGGCGGCTACCGGATCCCCACCGGCGTGATGATCGGGCTGTCGGCCTCGCTGACGCACTTCGACTCGGGACTGTTCCCCGAGCCGTTCCGCTTCCGCCCCGAGCGCTTCCTCGACGTGCGGCCCGACACGTACGCGTGGATCCCGTTCGGCGGCGGGATCCGGCGCTGCATCGGCGCGACGTTCGCGCACATGGAGCTCGACGTCGTGCTGCGGGTGCTGCTCGAGCGCCTGGAGCTCGTGCCGACGACGGACCCGGACGAGCGGATGCACTTCAAGGGCGTGGCGTGGAGCCCCGCGGACGGCGGCGTCGCGGTCTTCCGTCGCCGCTCCGGGCGCCCCCGCGTGGCCGCTCCGGCGCCCGAGGTGGCCGCCCCGGCACCGGCCTGAGCGGCAACGCGCCCGCTTCGGGAGATCCACCGATCGGCGCCCGCGAAGTCCGTCCGAATCACCGAACCGGCACGGGGGCTCCCCGGGCATGCTGGCGGCGTCCACGCCCGAAGGAGCACTCCGTGTCCCCATCCTCCGCCGCCCCGCCGGCCCCCGTGCCGGCCGGGCACGCCGAGCACCTAGACGACGACGCCGCGCACCTGGCGGCTCTCGGCTACGAGAGCCGCTTCAAGCGCAACATGGGCTTCTGGGAGAACTTCTCCCTGGGCTTCACGTACCTGTCGCCCGTCGTCGGCGTCTACTCCACCTTCGCCGTCTCGTTCATGGTCGGCGGCCCGACGCTGATCTGGTCCATCCTGATCGCCGGCATCGGCCAGCTGCTCGTGTCGCTCGTCTTCGCCGAGGTCGTCGCGCAGTACCCGGTCGCCGGCGGCGTCTACCCGTGGGCCCGCCGCCTCGTCGGCCGCCGCTGGGCGTGGCTGACGGGATGGATCTACGGCTGGGCGCTCCTAGCGACCGTCGCGAGCGTGTCGACCGGCGCGGCCGGGTTCGTGGCGTACCTGTTCGGCTTCGAGGCCACCCGCACGACGGCGGTGCTCGTCGCGACGGGGCTGATGCTGCTGGCGTACGCGGTGAACCTGTCGGGCACGAAGATGCTCGGCCGCGTCGCGATCCTGGGCTTCGTCGCCGAGCTGGCCGGCGCGCTGTTCGTCGGCGTCTGGCTGCTGCTGTTCGAGCGCCACCACGACCTGGGCGTCTTCTTCCACGAGTTCGGCGCGTCCGCCGCGAACGGCATGTCGGTCACCGGCGGCTTCCTCGCGGCCAGCCTGACCGGCCTGTACCTGTTCTACGGCTTCGAGGCCTGCGGCGACGTCGCCGAGGAGGTGCCCAACCCCGGCGTCGCGATCCCGAAGGCGATGCGCCGCACGATCTACGTCGGCGGCTTCGCGGCGCTGCTCGTAACCGCGGCGATGGTCCTGGCGCAGCCGGACTTCCGGGCGATCATCACCGGCCAGAACGCCGACCCGATCACCGCGACGCTCGAGACCGTCTTCGGCACCGGCGGCGCGAAGGCGATCGTCGTCATCGTGCTGCTGAGCTTCCTCTCCTGCGTGCTCAGCCTGCAGGCCGCGGCGAGCCGGCTGATCTACTCGTACGCCCGCGACCACATGGTCTTCGCCAGCCACGCGCTGTCGCGGTTCTCGGACCGCCTGCACGTGCCGCCGGTCGCCCTGACCGTCGCCGCGACCGTGCCGGCGCTGATCGTGCTGGTGGCCGAGGTGATCTCGGAGAACGCCCTCGCCCGCGTCATCGCGTTCGCGTCCGTCGGCATCTACCTGGCGTTCCAGATGGTCGTCATCGCGGCGCTCGTCGCCCGCCGCCGCGGCTGGGTGCCGAGCGGCAAGTACCGGCTGGGCCGCTGGGGCCTGCCCGTGAACATCGCGGCGCTGACCTACGGCGTGCTGGCGATCGTCAACCTGGCGTGGCCGCGCGGCGAGGCGTTCGCCGACCGCTGGAGCGTCCTGCTGGGCTGCGCCCTGATCATCGGCGCCGGCCTGCTGTACATGGGGCTACGCCGGCCCTACACCCGCAGCGACGCCGCCCACGGCGACGCGCACGTCGGGACGGGGCCGATGGAGGAGCCCGCGCGGGCCTGAGAGCCGCCCGCCGTCGCGGTCCACGTGGGCCGCGGCGGTGGTGCCCCGTGGCGCCGGGGTGACCGTCCCCGCTGCCTCAGCCGCCGCAGCGGGCGGCGCGGCGGGCGTCGAGGACCGCCCCGACGGCGTGGGCCAGCCGGCCCAGGTCGTCGTCGGCCAGCGCCGCCAGCTCGTCCGGCGGCGTGGCCAGGCGCTCCTCGATCTCGGCGCGCAGCTGCGCGCCGGCGGGGGTCAGGGCCAGGACCTTCACGCGGCGGTCGTGGTCGACGGGGCGCCGCTCGACCAGGCCGCGCCGCTCCAGGCGGTCGACGATCCCGGTCACGTTGCCCTTGTCGCACTCGAGCGCGCCGGCCAGCTGGCCCATGCGCTGCGGCTCGGCGGGATCCAGGGCCCGGAGCGCCAGGAGCTGCGACGACGACAGGTCCAGTTCGCGCGCGAGCGCGGCGGTCCGGCAGCGCTCCAGCTCGAGGAGCTCGCCGATCCGGCGCCAGGCCTCGAACGCGGCGCGGGGCGGGGTCTGCGCGGTCGCCATCGCCGCGGAGGATAGAGCGCCGCGCGCCCGCCCCGGGGGACGGGCGCGCGGACGACCTCAGCGCAGCGTGACGGTGCGCGAGGCGGTGCGGCCGCCGACGGCGACGGTCACCCGCACGACGACGGGGCCCCGCGCGCGGCGCAGGACGCGGCGGCCGGCCGCGGTCAGCCGGACACGGCGCACGAGCTTGCCCGTGCGGGTGGTGCGGACGCCGGCGACGCGGCCCAGCAGCGTGCGGCCGCGGCGGACCACGACCGTCGCCGACGCCGACGCGGGGCCGCGGAACGACACGCGCACGCCGTGGGCGGCGACGTAGTCGGCGCTCTGGCGGGGCAGCCAGGTCGGCGCCGCGCGCAGGGCCGCGGGCGCCCGGGAGCCCGTCGCCGGGCCGGCGACCGCGGCCGCAGGAAGCGCCGCAGCCGACGCGGCGCCGGCCCCGGGCGCCGGCGGGTCGTCCCTCCGGCACGGGGCAAGCGTGGACGGGGCCGGCCGGGGGAAGCCGCCCGCAGGGTCTGCGACCAGGAACGACGCGGCCTGCACGCCGATCTCGCCGGTGGCGTCCGTCTGGTGCCAGGCGATGGTCGTCCCGCCGGCGGCGTCCTGCACGACGGCCGGCTCCCAGCTCACCGCCGACGCTGTTCCCCCGCGGCCCACGGAGAGCTCACGCTCCGACGTCCACGCCGCGCCCAGTGCCGGGCGCACCACCGCGCGCATCGACCGCGGACCGCCCTGGTCCGTGCTCGTGGGGTCGGTGTAGCCCGAGACGCCGATGGCCGCACCGCCGTCGCCGGACACCGCGAGGACGGCCTTGCGCAGCGTCGCGTTGCGGCGTCCCGACCAGACGTCCACGGGCGCGCCGTACGCGGACGCGCCGGCGGGCCGGGTGACGACCTGCACGCGGTCCGGGGTGCGCTGCGCGTTCGTGCCCTTCGAGCGCAGCCAGGCGACGGTGGTGTTGCCGGCGCCGTCGACCGCGATCGTCGGCACCTTCGTCGTGATGCGCCCCAAGGCCTCGCCGCCCGGTTCGGAGAGGACCGTCGCGGCGGACCACGCCGTCGTCGTGCCGGCCGCCCGCGCGGTCTGCACGTCGTAGTTGGCGACGCTCGACACCTCGTCGATGCGCGACGCCCAGACGACGTCCGCGCTGCCGTCCGGGCCGACGGCCACGTCGGGCCACAGCGCGTAGCCGCTGGGGTCCGAGAGGGCGGCGGCGGCGGACCAGGCAACGTCGCACCGCGGACGGCGGACCGCCAGCACCGTGGGGCCGTCCGTGACCACGTCCTGCCACACGAGGGTGGTGGCGCCCGTCTCGTCGACCGCCATGTCGAGGTAGCCCGTGAACAGGCCCGCGGTGGTCGGCGCGATCTCGACGGCGGGCGCCCACGTCCCCTCGGGGGACCGGTCGGCGGAGACGACCCATCCGACGTCGGTGTCCACGTCCAGGGCGTGCTCCTCGGTCCACGCGAGCGTCGCGCCGCCGTCGGGCCGCGCCACCAGAGCCAGGTCCCCGGCGGTGTCGCCCGCGGCCGATCGCTGCTCGGGCGCCCGCCACGTGCCGCCGGCCGGGCGCGTCGCCACCCACGCCTCGCTCGTCGCGGCCTTCGTGCTGTCGGGGGTCGTCTGCAGCCACGCGACGGTGACGACGCCGTCGCGCACGGCCACGCGCGGCGGCTCCGTCACGCGCGACCCCGTGTCGCCACGGACCGGGCGCGAGACGACGACGGACGCGCTCCACGCACCCCCGCGCGGCTTCGACGCCACCTGCACCAGGCTCGGACCGCCGGAGCTCTGCGCCCGGATCCAGGCGCCCCAGACCGTGCCGTCCCGGTCGACCGCCAGGGCCGGCTGGCTGGCCGCGCCGTCGAGCGGCGACGCCAGGTCGAGGGTGGGCTGCCAGCCCAGGGCGGCGCGTGCACCGGGGGCCGTCGCGAGCAGCCCGGCCGTCATCGCCAGGAGCACGAGCAGGACGCGGAGGGCGGGGGCGTGGAGCGCGGGGGCGCGGAAGGGCATGAGCATCACGGGAGCAGCAGGCGACGACGGTGGAGGCGCGGCGGACGGCGACCCTAACGGGCGCCGGACCCGGGGTCGGTAGGGGTGGTTGGCGCGGGCGGCACGAGTGCGGCCCGCACGTTCATCGAGCCGAAGACCTGGTCGGCGGCGTAGAAGCCGAAGGGGTTCGCCGCCTCGGCCGTCAGGTGGACCGGCACCCGCTCGTACAGGCGGACGTCGCCCTCCGGGCCGACGGAGCGGGCCTCGGCCAGCCGCAGACGCCCGAAGTCGAGCGGCTGGCGCGTCCCGGGACCGTCCGGCACGTGCACCGGCGACCCCGCGGCCGCACCGTTGCGGTTGACGAGCACGGCGCGCACGACGGGCGCCTCGGTCGGGCCGAACGTCACCGAGAAGTCCGAGAACGTCATGTCGATGCCGTGGCTGGCCTGGACGAAGCGGACCGCGCCGGCGTAGCGGACGGTGCCGGTGCCGTCGGCCGCGATCGCACCGCCCGCCGACGGGAAGAGGACGGAGCCGGATGCGGTGCGCCCTGCGCCCTCGGCGGTCTCGACGCGGCCTCCGCCGTTCGTCAAGTAGCCGATCCACGAGGAGAGGATCGTCCAGTCCAGCGACGGCGCGCCACGGACGACCTCGACGGCCGGGGACGCGTCCGGCGTCGTGGGAGCGGGCGCGGCAGCCGCGGGCGCGGTCGGCGGTCCGGGCAGCACGATCGGCGCGGGCGCCGGCGTGGCGGGCGCCGGCGTGGCGACGGCCGCCGGAAGCAGGACACGGAGCGTGCCGAACGTCCCGGCGCGCAGCCGCCGCACGCGGAGGGCCCCGCGGAGGACACGAGCGCCGGTGGGCGACACACGGAGGGTCGCCGCCGCGGTGCGCGTGCCGTCGGCGGCGGTCGCCACGCGCACGCCGCGGAGCGCGAAGACGGTGACCGCGCGGCGGCCGACCGTCGCCCGGACGGTGCCGGCGCGCAGGTCGGCCCGCAGCCCGCGGACCAGGACGGAGCGCCGCCCGGCGCGGACGCGGAGGCCGGCGGTGGCGGTGTGCGTGACCGTGGGCGTCGTGCCCGCGGTGGCGCCCGTGACGGGCACGGTGACCGTCCGGCCGCCGGCCCACGCCGACCCGGTCGCGCCGACCCGCAGGCCGGGCGCCCGGAGCGCCTTCCCGGCGTCCTTGGCCACGGTGATGGCCGTCGTCGGCGCGACGGTCGACGTCGCTCCGGCCGGCGCCGCGCCGGACGCCGCGAGCGCCGCCACGGCGGCGGGCGCGAGGAGGACGACGGAGCGACGAGAGGGTGGGCGCATCGAGAAGGACGGTAGCGCGTTAGGGCACCCTACGGGCTGCCGACCGGGCGGTTGCTCGCCGCGGCGGATCGCCCGTGCGCTCCGGCGCTCTCGGGGGCCCGCGGGCCCGCGAGGTGCGTGACGCCGTACGCCCCGGAGCGGCGGCGGAGCTCCCGGCGCGCGCCGCCCCCGGAGAACGAGAACGGCCGCCCCCAGGGGCGGCCGTCACGCGAGGGCCCAGCCGGCGTACCAAGGCGCCGACCGGACGATCGAACCCGGTCCCGGGGCGGGACCGGAGGGCTGCTACATCATGCCGCCCATGCCGCCCATGTCGGGCATGCCACCGCCGGCGCCGCCGTCCTTCTCCGGCGCCTCGGCCACGATGGCCTCGGTCGTCAGGATGTTCTTGGCGATCGACGCGGCGTTCTGCAGCGCGGAGCGGGTGACCTTGGCGGGGTCGACGACGCCGGCCTTGACCAGGTCCTCGAGCTCCTCGGTCGCGGCGTTGAGGCCGATGCCCTTCTCGGCGTTGCGCACGTCGTTGATCACGACGGAGCCCTCGAGACCGGCGTTGAACGCGATCTGGCGGAGGGGCTCCTCGACGGCGCGCAGGACGATGCGGGCGCCCGTCTTCTCGTCGTCGGCGAGGTCGTCGATCGACACCTCGGTCGCGGCCTGCAGGAGCGCGACGCCACCACCCGGGACGATGCCCTCCTCGAGCGCGGCGCGGGTCGCCTGCAGCGCGTCCTCGACGCGGTGCTTCTTCTCCTTGAGCTCCGTCTCGGTCGCAGCGCCGACCTTCACGACGGCCACGCCGCCGGAGAGCTTGGCGAGGCGCTCCTGGAGCTTCTCGCGATCGAAGTCCGAGTCGGTGTTCTCGACCTCGGCCTTGATCTGCGCGATGCGGCCCTTGATGGCCTCGGCGTCGCCGGCGCCGTCGACGATCGTCGTGTTGTCCTTGGCGACGACGACGCGGCGGGCGCGACCCAGCTGGTTGATCTGGGTGTTCTCGAGCTTCAGGCCCATCTCCTCGGTGATGACCTCGCCGCCCGTCAGGATGGCGATGTCCTCGAGGATGCGCTTGCGGCGGTCGCCGAAGCCCGGGGCCTTCACGGCGACGCCGGTGAAGGTGCCGCGCAGCTTGTTGACGACCAGGGTCGCCAGGGCCTCGCCCTCGACGTCCTCGGCGATGATGAGGATCGGCTTGCCGGCCTGGATGACCTGCTCCAGGACGGGCAGCACGTCGCGGACGGCGCCGATCTTGGAGTTGGCGATGAGGACGTAGGGGTCCTCGAGCACGGCCTCCATGCGGTCCTGGTCCGTGACCATGTAGGGCGAGACGTAGCCCTTGTCGAACTGCATGCCCTCGGTGAACTCGAGGTCGATGCCGAAGGTCTGGCCCTCCTCGACGTTCACGACGCCGTCCTTGCCGACCTTGTCGATCGCGTCGGCGATGACGTCGCCGATCTCGGGGTCGCGCGAGGAGATCGTGGCGACGCGGGCGATCTCGTCCTTGCCGTTGATCTCGGTGGACTGCGCGTGGATGTTCGCGACGATCTGCTCGACGGCCTTCTCGATGCCGCGCTTGAGCGCCAGCGGGTTCGCGCCCGCCGTGACGTTCTTCAGGCCCTGCTTGACGATGGCCTGGGCGAGGACCGTGGCGGTCGTCGTGCCGTCGCCGGCGACGTCGTTCGTCGCGGTGGCGACCTCGCGGACCAGCTGCGCGCCCTGGTTCTCGAAGACGTCCTCGACCTCGATCTCGCGGGCGATGGTGACGCCGTCGTTCGTGATCGTCGGGGCGCCGAACTTCTTGTCGAGGACGACGTAGCGACCCTTCGGGCCGAGCGTGACCTTGACGGCGTTGGCGACGGCGTCGACGCCGGCCTCGAGGGCCTTGCGGGCGTCGGAGTCGAACTTCAGTTCCTTGTGTGCCATGTCAGTGGCTCCTTTGTCTCAGAGGATCCGGGGCCGGCTCAGCCGACGACCTTCGCCAGGACGTCGCTCTCGCGGAGGACGAGGAGCTCCTCGCCGTCCACCTTGATCTCGGTGCCGCCGTACTTGGAGTAGAGGACCTGGTCGCCGACCTTGACGTCCAGCGGGATGCGCTTGTCGCCCTCGTCGTCCCAGCGACCCTCGCCCGCGGCGAGGACCTCGCCCTTCTGGGGCTTCTCCTTGGCGGTGTCGGGGAGCACCAGGCCGCTGGCCGTGGTCTGCTCCTCTTCGATGGCGCGGACGATCAGGCGATCGCCGAGCGGCTGCAGCGAGATGGACATGCGGTCCTCCGTCGGGCGGGTTGCGATTTGAAGTCCTGCGTCGGCACTCTCGGGCCGAGAGTGCCAACCCGCAGGCAGTGTAGCGCGAAGCGCCCGTCGGTCAAGGCCTCGTTGGCACTCTGTTCACAAGAGTGCCAAGCGCGGGCTCAGATGCAGGGAGAACCCGTCTGCAGCGGGCGTTGCGCGCCGGCACCGCCCTCCCGGCGCCCTAGGCCGCGGGCTCGTCGTCGTCCGCCGGCACCCGGAGATCCCAGCCCGCGGCGACGGAGTCCCGACACCGGTCGGGCGCGTCGCCGGCGGCGACCAGCAGGGCGACGAGCATCGGACGCGCGTGGACGAGCGTCGACCGCGGCAGCGGGCCCGGCCGCACGAGCGAGACGAGGCCGTGCCCCGCCGCCCAGGTCTGGGTGGCGACGTCCCGGGGGACGACGTCGGCGCGCAGGCGACCCGCGTCGCGGCTGCGCGCCGCGGCGCGGATGAGGTGCTCGAACGTGCCGAAGGCCGCGTCGCCGTCCTCGAGCGCGAAGCTCGCGTCGAACATGACGCGGTAGAGGTCGGGGTGCTCGAGCGCGTGGGCGACGTAGGCCGCGGAGAGGCCCGCGAGATCGCGCACCGGATCCGCGGTCAGCTCGACGCGACCGAAGCGCTCCCCCAGGCGCGTGAAGCCCTCCTGGCGAAGGGCGCGCCACACGCCGTCCATGTCGCCGAAGTGCGTGTAGACCGCCATCGTCGACACGCCCGTGCCGGCGACGAGGGAGCGCAGGGTGATCGGCTCGCGGGTGCGCAGCATCTGCGCCGCCCGCTCGATCAGCGCCGTGCGGACCGCCGGGTCCTTCGTCCGAGCCATGCGGGGAGCCTACGACGTTCCATTGCATAGCAATGCAATGCTACGGTCGAAGGGAAGCCCCGCGCCGGCGGGGACGAACCGAAGGAGCGAGCATGCCCATCACCCTGGTCGACCCGGACGGACTCCCGAAGATCGACCTGTACCACCAGGTGGCCGTGGCCACCGGAACGCGCCACGTCCACGTCGCCGGGCAGGTGGCGTCGGACGCCACGGGCGCGACCGTCGGGATCGGAGACCTCGCGGCCCAGACGGCGCAGGCGATGCGGAACGTCGTCACGGCGCTCGCGGCCGTCGGAGCGACGCCCGACGACGTCGTGCGCCTGACGGTCTACGTGGTCGGCTGGACGCCCGACAAGATGCCGGCGCTGGTGGACGGCCTCACCCGTGCGGGCTTCACGACGGGGTCGGGAGCGCTCCCGCCCGCGTCGATGTTCGGCGTCGAGACGCTCGACGTCCCCGAGCACCTCGTCGAGATCGAGGCCACCGCGATCATGGACTGACCGCGGCGGGGAGGCGGCCGCGTGCCGCCTCCCCGCTCCGCTCAGCGGACCCGCAGCTCGCGGCTCGACACCCCGAGCGCGCTCTCGCGGGCGCCGACGTCGCCGCCGAACCAGGCCTGCACGCCGCGCTCCGACCGCCCCAGCCGCAGCCGGACGCGGAACGAGCCGTCGGCGTTCGGCGTGACGACGCGCTGGGTGAAGGTCCGTCCCTTCCTCCCGACGGCGAGCACCGCGACCTCCTGCTCGCCGGTCACGCCGCGCAGCACGCCGACGATCGTCACGGTGCGGCTGCCCTTGGCGCCCTTCTTGGGCCGGCCGACGGTGCGGAGCGTCAGCTTCGGGCGGGCGCCGGCCAACAGCTTGGCGTTGCGGAAGACGGTGCCGAGCACCGGGTCCTGGACCACGACGCCGGAGCCCGCGACCGCGGCGACGGCCGGCGTCTTCCCGCCGGGGGCCGGCAGCATGGCCACGCTCTTGCCGCCGTCCCGCGTCACGAACGCGCCGACCCGGGTGGTGATCACCCCGGTCGACGCCGACGAGAGCTCGAGGCCCACGTCGGCGTCGACGTCGCGGTCGGGCCCGGCGCCCTCCAGGTCCGGGACCGTCACGCGTGCGGCGAAGCGCTTGCCGCCGTCCGTCGAGCGGAACAGCGTGTTGCCCGCGAGCGCGAAGACGCGCTTCCCGACGACCTGGGCGTCGTCCGTGCCCGCCGGCAGCTTCGTGCGCGACCACGTGCGGCCGCCGTCGGCGGAGCGGACGGCGAGCTGCTTGCCGTTGCGCCGCCCCCACGCCACGACGACCTTGCCGCTCGCGACGACACGCGAGAAGCCGCGGCCCTGCAGGGCGCGGGACGAGACGACCTCGGGCTTCGCCGGGTCGGTCAGGCGGATGATGCCGCGCGGGCCGACCACGACCGGCACGTCGCCGGCCACGGCCAGGCCCTCCGGGCGGACGACGGAGACGTCCGCGTACGGCGCCCAGGCCCCGTCGGCGAACCGCCGCAGCGTCCCGTCCTCGGCGAGCGCCACCAGGCTCCCGCCGGCGGACGCGACGCGCCGCAGCGCCGGGGTGGCGGGCAGCGGCACGTCGCGCCAGCTGTCCCCGTGGTCGCTCGAGACGAACAGCCGGCCGACGCGGGTGACGGCGAGCAGGCCGTGCACGCCGATCGAGCCCGTGGCGTCGTTCGCGGACGCGATCGCCCGGTACGGCGTGGCGCCGAGGTCGTCGGTGCGCACGGCGCGGGCGGTCGTGTCCGCGCCCTCGAAGCCCACGACGACGCCGGGCGCCGGCGCGGTCACGTCGGACGGCGGCAGCGCGGCCACGCGGGCGCCGAACGTCGTGCCGTCCAGGCGCAGCGCGCTCCGGCGCTTCGGGTCGTTCGCCGCGAGCACGCCGACGATGCACGCGCCGCTGGGCTCGCACACGACCCGCTCGACGACCACGCCGCCCGATCCGGGCAGGTCGTCGGGGATCGGGACGGCATGCCGGGTGAACGTCGCCCCGCCGTCCTTCGAGATCAGCACGGCCCCGCCGGCGCCGAGCACGATGGCGCCGTCGGCCCGCAGGGCGGGGACGGTCAGGCCGGGCAGGGCGTCGACGAGCGGCGCCTCGGGGGCCGGGGCGTCGGCGGTCGGCTCGGCGGCGGGTGCGGGGCCGGGGACCTTCAGGCCCTGCCACGACGCGCCGCCGTCGGTCGTGCGCTGCAGCGCGTTGCCGGCGGCACCGGCGGCGACCACGCGGAAGCCCGTCGCCTCGCCCGTCGCCAGGCCCGGCCCGGGCTCGGCCGCGTTGACGACGGCCCAGGTGGCGCCGCCGTCGACGGTGCGCCACGTGCGGGTCGGCAGCGACGCCCAGGCGACGCGCGCGTCGAGCGTCGTCAGCACCGGCGTGCCGGACGTGCACGACGGCAGCGGGTCGCCGCTCCACGTCGCGCCCAGGTCGTCGGACCGGCGGACGCGGCAGTCCTCCGCGAGCAGCAGGCGGTCGGGGCCGGCGGCGGCCAGGCCGACCGGCGTCCCGGGCTTCGTCAGCGGGACGCGGCCCACGCGGCTGCCGGCGGCGCCCGAGACGAACAGGGGGACGTCGGCGCCGGGCGTGCCGAGCACGGCGGTCGTCGCGCCGTACGCGGCGACGTGGGTCGGGTCGCCCACGCCGACGGGGCCGGGGGCGTCCCAGCCGGCCCAGGTGGTGGCGGCGGGCGCGGCCGACGCGGCGGCTGGGACGGCGAGCACGCCGGCGGCCGCGAGGGCGGCGACGGCGGTGCGGGAACGGTGCGGCATCTCGATCTCCTGGGTGCGGGACCGTCCACGCGACGGTCGTGCTGACGCTAACCCGCCGTACCCGGGAACGATGCGCTGCACGCGGGGGCGCCTGCCGTCGACGGCCCGCCGGACGCACCGCGCCCCCGGCGGGAGACCCGGCCGGGGGCGCGATCACGAGGAGGTGCGACGGGCCGGCGCAGGCCGGCCCGCCGCGGGGGACGTCAGTGCGCGACGGGCTCGCGCGGGGCGGCGGGAGCGGCGTCGTCGGCCAGGCCCTGCTCGCGGGCCAGCTCCAGGCCGCTCTTCGTGCCGAGCGCCTTCTCCCGCAGGAACCAGACGGCGATGGAGGCGATGATCCCCATCGGGGCGCCGAGCAGGAACACCTCGGCGATGCCCGTGCCGTAGGCGTGCTCGACGATCGCGCGGACCGGGGCCGGCAGGGTCGAGAGCTCGGGGATCGAGGAGCCGCCGCCCATGCCGGACGCGGGGATGCCCTTCTCGGCGAAGCCCTCCTTGACCAGGTCGGTGACCTTCGAGGAGAGGATCGCGCCCATCACGGACACGCCGATGGCGCCGCCGAGGCTGCGGAAGAACGCGATGAGCGCCGAGCCCGCGCCGATCTTCTGCACCGGGATGACGTTCTGCACGGCCAGGATCAGGTTCTGCATCAGCATGCCGACGCCGACGCCGACGATGAACATGAAGAGGCCGACCTCGACCAGGCTGGTGCCCTCGTCGATCAGGCCCATGAGCGCCAGGCCGAGCGTCAGGAAGAGCGAGCCGGCGAGCATGAAGCGCTTGTAGCGGCCGGTCTGCGAGATCCGGCGACCCGAGAGCGTCGAGGAGCCGAACAGGCCGATGACCATCGGGATCGAGAGCAGGCCGGACTCCGTCGGGCTGTAGCCGCGGGCGAGCTGCATGTACTGCGTGAGGAAGACGGTCGTGCCGAACATCGCGATGCCGACGGCGACCGAGGCGATGACGGCCATCACGACCGTGCGGTCCTCGAACAGGTCGAGCGGGATCAGCGGCTCCTTGGCGCGGCGCTCGACGACGACCGCGGCGCCCAGCAGCACGATGCCACCGACGACCATGAGGGCCGTCTGCCAGCTCATCCAGTCGAAGTTCTTGCCGGCGAGCGAGACCCAGATGAGGATCGAGGCGACGCCGCCCGCCATGAACGTGGCGCCGGGGATGTCGATGTGCACGTCCTCGCGCTTCTTCAGCGGCAGGTGCAGCGTGCGCTGCAGCAGGACGAGGGCGAACGCCGCGAACGGGATGCCGACGAAGAAGCACCAGCGCCAGTTGAGGCCGTCGGTCAGCAGGCCGCCGACGACCGGGCCGGCGACGGTGCCGACGCCGAAGACGGCGCCCAGGTAGCCCATGTAGCGGCCGCGCTCGCGGGGCGAGACGAGGTCGGACAGGATCACCTGCACGAGGGCGGTGAGCGCGCCGACGCCGACGCCCTGGATCGCGCGGGCGCCGATGAGCCACATCGACGACTGGGCGAACCCGGCGAGGATCGAGCCCGACAGGTAGATCACCAGGCCGAGCTGGATCAGCTGCTTGCGGTTGAAGAGGTCCGACAGCTTGCCCCAGATCGGGGTGCTGATCGTCATCGTCAGCAGCGTCGCCGTGACGACCCACGTGTACGCGGACTGCCCGCCGCCGAGGTCGGCGATGATCTTCGGCAGCGCGGCCGAGACGACCGTGCTGGAGAGGATCGCCACGAACATGGCGAGCAGGAGGCCGGACAGGGCCTCCAGGATCTGGCGGTGGGACATCTGTCCCGCCACGGGCGGGGATGCTTGGGTCGTGCTCATCGGCTGGTCTCCTCGTTCCCGGCGCGCAGGGGGCGCGCGGGGTCATGTGCGGCGTCCTGGGGGTCGGACGCCCGCGAAGGGGCGGTGCAGGGGTGCGCGAGCTGGTTGCGCAGCCGCCGGAGCCCGGCGGCGAGGCCGGTGACCTCGTCCGCGCTCCAGTCCGGCAGCGCCTCGCCGAGCGAGCGGACGAAGCGACCGTGGATGGCCTCGAGCTTCGCCCGGCCCGCGTCGGACAGCGCGACGAGGCTCGAGCGGCGGTCGTGCGGGTCGGCGACCCGGTCGACGAGGCCGTCGTCCTGCAGCGCCTGGATCTGCCGGCTGGCGACGGACAGACTGACCTGCAGCTCGGACGCGATGTCGCTGATGCGGGCCGGCCCGTAGTGCTTGACGACGCCGAGCACCTGGAGCGACGCGGTGGCGTGCTCCAGTCCGGCGCACCGCTGGAGGTCGCGGCGGATCGCGGACAGCCCGTAGAGGGCGGTGGCGAGGTCGTCGAGCTGTTCGGGTTCGGGGCGCATCAGTACCTGCTTACGGCAAGCAATGGTGCCACACCTAGTTGCTTAGCGCAAGCACCTACTCTGTGCGCCTGGGCACGGTGGCGACCACGGCCACCCCTACCCCGTGGCCGCCCGGACACGCCCGTCCGGCGCCGTCCGGTGGCCGCCCGACCGCGGCGCGCGCCCGACCGCGCCGCGAGCCGACGCTAGGCCGTCGGCAGCGGCACCGCGTTCGGCGCCTGCTCGCCCTCCAGGACGGCCGCGACGTTGCGCATCGCCATCCGGCCCATCCGCGTGCGGGTCTCGATCGACCCCGAGCCGATGTGCGGCAGGCAGACGACGCGCGGCTCGTGCAGCAGCGGGTGCTTCGGATCGGTCAGCGGTTCGGCGGCGAAGACGTCCAGGCCGGCGGAGTGGATCCGCCCCTCGCGCACGGCGGCGAGCAGCGCGTCCTCGTCCACGACCCCGCCGCGGGCCGTGTTGACCAGCGTGCCGCGGGGCCCGAGCAGGTCGAGCTCGCGGGCGCCGATCAGGCCGACGGTCTGCGGCGTGCGGGGGACGTTGAGCGAGACGACGTCGGAGCGCTCCAGCAGCTCGTCCAGACCGACCGCCGTGGCGATGCCGTCGTCGGGCTTCGGGGTGCGGCTGTGCTGCAGGACGGTCATGCCGAAGCCGGCGCCGCGGCGGGCGACGGCCTGCCCGATCTCGCCGTAGCCGACGACGCCGAGCGTCGCCCCGGCGACGTCCAGGCCCAGGAACTCCTGCGGGTCGAAGGCGCCCCAGCGGCCGCCGCGGATCGCGTCCGTCGCCGCGACGAGGCCGCGGCGCGCCATCAGCATGAGCGCGACGGCGGTGTCGGCGGTCGTCTCGGCCAGGACGCCGGGCGTGTTCGTCACCACGACGCCGTGGCGGGCGGCGGCCTGCAGGTCGACGGCGTCGAAGCCGACGGCGACGAGCGCGACGACCTTCAGGTCGGGCGCGGCGGCGAACAGCTCCTCGCCGACGCGGTCGGCGGTCGAGACGACGAGCGCATCGCAGTCGCGGGCGAGCGCGATCAGCCCCTCGGCGTCGGGCACCTGCCCCTCCTCCGGCTGCCGCAGCTCGGCCCCGGCAGGCAGCGACGCGTCCGCCACCCCGGGGTAGCCGCGGCGGGAGAGGGCGATGCGGACGGGGCGGGACGCGCTCATGGCGCGGACGCTACCGCCGGGGCCGACGGGTTCCGGCGGCCGCGGCCGCCGGAACCGCCCGCCCCTCAATGTGGCCTGCGCTGTCCCGGCCCCGTCTGACCTCCGACCGTTCGTGAAGGAGGCCGTCGATGAGCAGCTCCACAGCGCCTTGCTGAACGTGTTCGAGGACGCGTGCGGTGTCATCCGGTCGTCTCGTACTGCGGCGGCCTTCGCGTGCCGAACGACGCGCCGGTAGATCGCGTTCGCGCTCAGAGGCCCGGGGGTGCGGGCGCCGCGGGGGAGGGTCACGAAGACGTGATCGGTGGCGGCCGGCGGACGGCTGGCGAGCCACGCCTCGACGGCCTCGACCGCGGCCGTGGTCAGCGGCACGATGCGCTCCACGCCGCCCTTGCCGCGGATCCGCACGGCCATTGCCGTCGAGTCCCGCACCGCACGGCGCAGCGCGGGGGAGGTGTGCCGGCGCCGCTCCTCGAACTGGCGCGGCTCGAGCGCGGCGACCTCCTCGCGCCGGAGTCCAGCGTCGGCCATCAGCAGCAGCATCGCCAGATCCCGCTTGCCGATCCGCGTGCGGCGGTCGGGCTGCTTGAGTAGCCGCCCCAGCTCGCCGTCGCTCAGCTCCCGCGGCTGCCCACGCCGGACCTTGCCGGCCTTCACACGGTCGATGTCGACGTCGAGCTCCGCGGCCAGATGACGGACCGCCGAGAGGTAGACGCCGATCGTCGAGGGCGAACGGCCGGCACGCTCGAGGCTCTCGCGCCACCGCAGCACCGCGCGCGGATAAGGCCTCCACCGGCACCGGCCCGGCACCGGCATGTGCCACAAGGAACATCAGCAGCGAGCGGTAGACGGCCCCCTACGTAGGGCGCGTCGTCGGCGCGCCCTGGCGCGCAGCGACATCCTCCGCGAGCTGCTCGAGCGACGCGTCGTCGAGGACCACCCCGCCGCCGGCAACGACGAGCTGCCCCGCGAGCGGCACCCCGCCGGGCCATCGCGGACCACCCCCGCGCGGCCGCTCATGCCCGGCCGCCGTTCGCGAGCTTCGCCAGCGCGGCCGCAGCGATCGCCGCGTACCGGCCATCCACGTACGTCAAGCCGCTCAGGTCGACCGGATCGCCCTCGACGAGCGACCGCGCCATCAACGCCAGCGTCACCGCCCCGTGCGAGCGGTCCGGGTTCGTCACCGCCGCCCGGTCCACCTGCAGCTCGTCGCCGGCGACGCCGATCGACACCGCCGCAGCGATCCCGTCCGGGCGCAGCTCGACATCGAGGACATCCTCCGCGACGGCATGCACGAGTGCACGGTCACAGGCGTCCTGCCCCCCACCTGGAGCGTCGGTCGGTCGTGGACGCCGCAGCCCGCTGCTGTGCCCTCAGACGGGTCCGGACGAAGAGGGGCGCCATCGCGGGACCGAGGCGGAGTGCAGCCCGGAAGGGTGTAAGCTGCATCCGTCCCGTCCCAGAAAGAGGCACCAACATGTCCCCCAGGTTCACTACCTCCGCAGCGATCACAGTCGTGTTCGGCCTCGCAGTCAGCGCCGTTGGCGCGGGCGCAAGCCAAGGCGCGGACGCTCGATCGTCGAAGTCGGGCTACACGATCAAGGTTTCGAACAGCGGCCTGAGCGGAGACCCGGGCTACTTCTACGAGGGCGGATCGCTGAACGTCACCGTCAAGAAGCTGCGCGGCACCAGCAACGCAAAGGTCACCATCAGGATGATCCCCCACGCTCGCGGCCGCTCAAGCCGGCCCCTGCATTCAAGGGTCGGCAAGACGGTGACCGGCCTTGCACCTTCCGC
Source organism: Patulibacter sp. SYSU D01012 (assembly GCF_017916475.1). Classification (GTDB taxonomy): domain Bacteria; phylum Actinomycetota; class Thermoleophilia; order Solirubrobacterales; family Solirubrobacteraceae; genus Patulibacter. The sequence goes on along the minus strand of NZ_JAFMTB010000001.1, from coordinate 389,023 downwards.
ACCCGGCAAGACGCGGTTCATTGTGACTGTGGAAGGAATCGAAAAGCCGCTTCGCCGCACAATCCGGGTGCGGCCGAACCCCGCCGATCTCCCGTAGCTGAACGGCACGACGACCACTATTGCCCGACCTGATCACCCGCACTTAGCGCCGGGTGTAGGTCGGCCGTCAGCTAGCCCGCTACGCGCCCAAGCTCTACGTAAAACGCCTATTGCGATACCCGCGGGCCGCCTCGACGTGTAATGTGATGCGTATGCGTTTGTGTACCGTCCCGAAAACCTCTCGAGCCTTCCGGCAGGGATGCCTTGCCGCAGGCGTCGCACTCCTGACGTGCGCGTCGCCCGTCGCCGCGCACGCAGCTGACGCGGCGCCGCTGCCGAGCCCGCCCGCCGCTGAAGTCGCACGGACGGCTCCGCCCATCCCCGGCGCGCTGTTGGCGTCTCCTCTCAACTCGGCTGTAGCTGCCGGCCTGACCACGGATGCCTTCGTCACGCGAGACGGGGCGCGCGTGTTCGACAACATCAAGGCAGACAACTCCGGTGGTCGCGTCCTTTACACCCTCCCGCTAGGGAAGCGGGTCGGTTGGCGCTACAACTACAACGAGAAGTGGGCGAACGTTCAGATCTTCCCGAACGACTGGGGCTTCATGCTTCGGGACTCCCTGACGTGCTGCTACACGTGGGAGGGCTGATGATCTCGACACTTTGGTCAAAGTGGCGCGTTCTCACGGGCGCGACCGCTGCGCTCGCCGTGACCCTCGCGATCCCGGTTGCCGTCTTCGCTGGCGGCCTCGGCTTCAACCGGGTGACGGCTGTTGACGTGTACGTCCGAGCCAGCCCGCAGGGTCTCTACATGGGGCGCCTGTACAAGGGCGAGCATTTCAACGCCCAGTACATCTCGCCCGGTGGCTGGGGCTGGGGCTACGCCTACGGCGGTGTCAACCGTTGCGTGTGGGTCGACATGAGCTACATGGTTACCGCACCCGACGACCCTCACGCGACGCCGCCCGACTGCGGTCCGCACCGCTTTCTGTAGTCGAGAGGCGCTGGCGGGGGCGAATCGACACCTCTGCCAGCGGCATAACGGGTGGGCCTGAGCGAGAGCTGGGGTCCACCCGCGACGTCCGTACCCTGCCTTGGCACCGGCGTTGGCCACGAGGGCATGACACACGCCTGCGGCCGACGCCCGACATCACCAGCACTCCCGAGAGCGTGCTAGGTCCAGAGGCGATCGTCGACGGCGGTGTGCTCGCCGGCGCCGGGGAGCCGTCGCCGTGCAGTCAGTTTGCGGGCACTGCCAACGGGGCGGGCTATGGTCCAGGCGTTGCGTCCCTCCCTCTCCGGGGACGGAACGGGACACCAGGGGCCGCGATCGGGACGGTCGCGGCCGCGACACACGCCGGCCGGCGCCCTCGGGTCGCGCTCGAGGGCGCCGGTCGTTCAGGGCCCGGCGCGCGACGTGCGGCACCTGGGCTCGAGGCGTCTGCCGCCTGCAGCGAAGCGTGAGTGGCCGGCACGGGTGGCGGCGCTCGCTCGCCCAGGTCAGCCCAGCAGGGACGAGCCGCTCAAGGTGGGAGCGTCCAGGCGGCCCAGCGCCGCGGAGTGCCCCACGACCGGCCAGGCCCAGCGGGCAGCACTGGGGCCCCCGGGCAGGGGCGAGCGGCTCCGTGCTGCGGGGTCAGGCAGCGAGGGCGGGAGCCTCAGACGCCGGCACGAAGTGCTCGAACGTCAGCGCGTCGAAGTCCGGCGCCGGGCGGTCCTGCTCCTCGGCCTCGCACTCCAGGTGAAACCGCGCGGCGCCCTCGGCACGCTCCTTGGCCGCCGCGAAGGAGTCATCGCCACCACCGGTCAGACCCGGTAGATCCGGCGAGTTGAACCACCAGCCGAACGGTGCTTCGTGGTGATGCAGGATGCGCGCGTTCATCGTCCCTTCTTGGAGAGTAGGGCCAGCGCCTCTTCAACGTCCAGACTGCTCTGGTTGCAGAGCACGTCGTGCACCACGCCTGGGCCGGTACGCCGGGGACGCCCGCCGGTCGACGGCGAGGTCAGGTCGAGGACAACCACGGCGGCGCCGAACGCGATGAGCATCCCGCCGAGCAGACGGGGCGCCGGACCGAACGAGACCGTCCCTCGCCGTCGCGGCGGCCGTCGCCGCCCGTCCTCGCGGGCCCACCGGGGAGAGCAGCAGAACGCCGAGGGCGAAGAACAGGAAGCCGAGGACGTCCTGCCCGATCGCGCCGGCGCGTGCGGCGTGGACGCCCCACGCGGCACGCGTCCCCGCCGCTCAGGCGCCGACGGCCGCGCCGCAGGCGCGCTCGACGGCGCCGGCGAAAGCGTCGACCTCGTCCTCCGTCGTGTCGAACGAGCACATCCAGCGCACCTCGCCGGTCGCCTCGTCCCAGGTGTAGAAGCGGAAGTCCCGGCGCAGCTCGTCCGCGACCCCGGGCGGCACCAGGGCGAAGACGGCGTTCGCCTCGACCCGCTGGGTCAGCTCGACGCCCGGGATGCCGCGCATCGCGTCGGCCAGTCGCGTGGCCATCGCGTTGGCGTGCGCGGCGGACGAGCGCCACAGGTCGCCCTCGAGCAGCGCGATCATCTGCGCGGCGACGAAGCGCTGCTTCGACGCCAGCTGCAGCGTCTGCTTGCGCAGGTACGCCATCCCGTCGCCCACGCCGTCGTGCAGCATGACGACGGCCTCCGCGCCGAGCAGGCCGTTCTTCGTGCCGCCGAAGGACAGGGCGTCCGCGCCGATGTCGGTCGAGATCGCGCGCAGCGGCACGTCCAGGCCGGCGGCGGCGTTCGACAGGCGCGAGCCGTCGATGTGCAGCAGCAGCCCGTGGGCGTGCGCGTGGTCGGCCAGGGCGCGCAGCTCGTCGACCGAGTAGCGCGTCCCCAGCTCGGTGCTCTGGGTGACGGAGACGAGCCCGGGCTGGGGCGCGTGCTCGTCGCCGACCCGCTGCAGCTGCGTGTCGACGAGCTCGGGCGTCAGCTTGCCGTCGGGCGTGGCGACCGTCAGCAGCTTCGTGCCGGCCACCCGCTCCGGCGCCCCCGCCTCGTCCACGTGGACGTGCGCGGTGTCGGAGCAGATCACGGCCTGCCACGGACGGCACAGCGCGCGGTACGCCAGGACGTTCGCGCCCGTGCCGTTGAAGACGAGCCACGACCGTGCGGCGTCGCCGAAGTGCGCGCGGAAGAGCTCCTCCGCGCGCGCGGTCCAGGGATCCTCCCCGTAGGAGACCGCGTGGCCGTCGTTGGCCTCCGCGATCGCCGTCAGGACCTCGGGGTGGACGCCCGCGTAGTTGTCGCTGGCGAACCCCTTCATGCGGCGGCCGCGGCCGTCGCGCGCGGCGGGCGCTGCAGGGCGTCCGCCAGCTTCGTGCGCAGCGACGCGTAGAAGATCGACAGCGGGAACTCGTCCTCGAACACCTTGTCGACGTGGACGCGGGGGTCGTCGACCTCGGCCATCGTCTCGGCGGCCCACACGGAGTTGGACGCCGGCGGGACGTAGGTGGCGACGAGCTGGTGCGCGGCCTGCCAGTGCGCGACCTTCGTGCGGTCGATGCCGCGGCGGTACAGGTCCTCGACCAGCGTGCGCAGTTCGAGGACACCGTCGGCGACGTGCTCCCAGTCGATGGACAGGCGGTTGTCCGTCCAGCGCAGGCGGCCCGTGCTGTGCAGGTACGCGAAGAGCAGCTGGCCGCCGAGGCCGTCGTAGTTGCGGCTGCGGGTGCCGGTGATGGGGAAGCGGAAGAGGCGGTCGAAGAGGATCGCGTACTGCGCGTCGCGGGCGACGGCCATGCCCTCCTGCTCCAGGCGCACGGCCTCGCCGAACGCGGTCAGGTCGCAGCGCAGCTCCTCCAGCGCGTACATCCAGTACGGCATGCGCTGGCGGATCATGAAGGGGTCGAACGGCAGGTCGCCGTGGCTGTGCGTCCGGTCGTGGATGAGGTCCCACAGCAGGTACGCGTCCTGCGCCAGCGTCTGCGACGCCAGCAGCGCGGCGGCGTCCGGCGGCAGGTCCAGGCGCAGCGTGCTCGCGGCGGCGGACACCGTGCGGCGGAAGCGCTCGGCCTCGCGGTCGCAGAAGATCGCGCCGAAGTGGTTGGCGGCCTTCTCGGCGACGGAGACCGTCTCGGGGAAGAGCACCGCGCACTCGGAGTCGTAGCCCGAGGTGTAGTCGGTGAACATCACCGGGACGAACAGCGCGTTGTCGTAGCGGGACTGCTCCAGGGCGGCGAGCCAGTCCGGCCAGGGGACCCGGATGAGCAGCGCCTCGAACGCGGTGTCGCGCGAGCCGTTCTGCTTGTACATCGGGAAGACGACGAGGTGCTCGACGCCGTCGCGGCGCTCCAGGTCGGGGCGGAAGACGTCGAGCGACGTGCCGAAGTCGGGGCGGCCGAAGCCCTCGGCGGCCCAGCGGCGCAGGTCGGCGACGACGGCGCGCAGGTAGTCGGCCTGGTGCGGCAGGTGCGCGGCCAGGCGGCCGATCGCGCCGACCATCGCCTCGACGAGCTCGCCGGCGCGGTCGGTCGACAGCGCCTCGGCGTCCAGGGAGCCGTCGGCGTTCTGGCCGGTGCGCAGCGCCTCGACGGCCTGCACGAGCTCGCCCCAGGCGGGGTCCTCGTGCGCGCTCGACGGGGCGATCTCGAGCTCGGCGGCGAAGCCCTCACCGGCGGCCCACAGCACGAGGTTGCGCCAGAGCGCGCCGTGGCTCTCGGCGTCGATGCAGTCGTCGCCGAACAGGTCGGAGTCGGCGAGGGCCACGACGCGGCCCTGGTCGACGCGCGAGACGGCGGCCAGCGGGGCGCCGGGCGCGGACGAGGTCGGGCTGGCGAACGCGATGGCGCGGGCGTCGCCCGTCAGCTCGAGCGTCGCGGCGCGGTAGAAGCAGGCGGAGTCGACGCGCGCCAGCACGTCCACGCCGTCGACGCGCGCCGGCGGCAGGTCGGCGAGCACCCAGTGCGGCGCGTCGCGGTGCTGCTCGTAGTCCTGGACGACCTCGTTGCTGATCCGGACGCCGTAGGGCGCGAGCAGCTCGTTGAGGTTGTTGCCGTACTTCTCCTGCTCCTCCTCGCCGAGGACGACGAGGCCGCCGCCGGCACGCACGAACGCGTCGACCGCGGAGAGCTCCTCGGGGGTCAGGGTCGGCTCGCCGCCGGGCACCGTCTTCTCCCAGCGGGGGTCGGACGGGTGGGCGAGCACGAGCACGTCGACGTCGACGAGCACGTCGGCCGTGAGGGGGCCGGAGGTGTGCGCGTCGACGGCGACGTCCCACGCCCGCAGCCGCTGGGCGGCGCGGGCGTAGGACGAGTCCGCGGGGTGCGAGGGCTGCATGGCCTGCGCGACCTCGGGACGGATCGACCACGCCTCGCCGTGCGATTCGTCGAACAGCACGCGGGCGACGGGATGCCGAGACGGCACGGGAGGGAATTCGGGGCGAGGCACGATGAGGACACGGTATTGACCGTCGTCACAGATGTCGATGGCGTTCTGTGTCGAATCCGTGCAAGATTCGAACGAATGGACGACACCGATCGGCAGATCCTTGCGCTGCTCCTCGAGGATGCCCGCAGGACGTACGACGACATCGCCGCCCGGGTGTCGATGAGCGCCCCGTCGGCGAAGCGCCGCATCGACCGGATGCGCTCGATGGGCGTCATCCAGGGCTGGACCGCGGTCGTCGACCACGGCGCGATGGGCTTCGAGACCGAGGCGCTCGTCGAGCTGTTCTACGGCCCGGCGGTGCAGCTCGACGAGGTGGCGGAGTCGCTGCGCGGTCGCCCCGAGGTGGTCGAGGCGTGGAGCGTCACGGGCGAGGCCGACGCGATCGCGCGGGTGCGGACGCGCGGCAACGGCGACCTGGAGCGGCTGATCCGCGACCTGCAGCGCGACGGCGCGGTCGTCCGCACCCGCTCGCAGATCGTGCTCTCGCGCCTGGTCGGCCCCGGCGAGTCGCGCTAGCCGGCGGCCCGACGTCTCGTCGGGGTGCCGGACCGTGGATGCAGGGGGAGGACGCAGGACGGGCCACGGACGGAGTCCATGGCCCGTCCGAGGACGCTGCCCTGCGCCGCGGGGTGGTGCCCCGACGAGACGTCGTCAGTTCTGGGCGCCGCCGAAGCCGAGGCGGGCGTCGGCGTAGCCCGGCGGACTCGTGATGATCTGGCTGAACCGCACGACCGTGACGATGTCGTCCTCGGTCACCGTGCGCCCGTAGATCTGCTCGAGGAAGTGGATGAGCTCGTCGTGCCGGCGGAACTCCGGGTTGTCGTGCTCGATGTCGCGCGGCGACAGGTCGCGGACGCGCTTGACCTCGACGGCGTCGATCACCGCGTCGAAGATCTTCTCGCGCGGCGAGAACTGGTACCCGATCGTCACGAGCACCGCCTGGTTCTTCCGGTACTTGTGGGACTTGTCGCCCAGCCGGATCGTCGCGGTCTTGCGGCCCCGCTTCAGCTGGTCGGCAAAGATTCGCGAGTAGAAGTTCAGGACCTGCATCGGCGACGAACCCTAACGGCCGTCGGGCGTCCGGGCCATGGCCTCGGCGACCATCCGACGGTCGCCGGGGAACGCGAGGGACTCCAGCGCCTCCTCGAGCGGCATCCAGAACGCCCGGGTGACCTCGAAGCCGTCGGCGATCGGCTCGCCCTCCACGTGCGAGCACAGGTACATGCGGACCGTCTTGCGGATCCGCTTGCCCTCGCGCTGGTACCAGTACACGACGTCGCCGAGCCGGGCCGAGACGTCGACCGTGACCGACGTCTCCTCCCAGATCTCGCGCACCGCGGCGGTCGGCGGGTCCTCGCCCTCCTCGGGATGGCCCTTCGGGAGCGTCGCGATCGTCCGCCCGTCGGGGCGGACGGGGTTGATCACCAGGCACGCGCCGTCGCGGACGACGACGCCGCCGCACGAGAACTCGCGCTCGGTGACGACGGCCCGGCCCTGCGCCTTCGTCTTGCCGCGGCCCCCGCGGCGCCGGCGCCGGCGCGAGGAACGGGCGGACGCGCCGGCGGGACGGGCCTCGCCGGCGTCCTTCGCGGGCTCGTCCCCGGCCTCCGCCGGCCGTCTGCGGCCGGGGCGTCGCCGGGGCGGTCGCCCGGCCATCAGTACACGTAGCGGCCGAGCGCCGCGGGATCGAGCACGAGGATCCGCCCGCGCCCCTGCTTCAGCACCCCGGCCCGCTCGAGCACGGCGAGGAACCGGCTGGCCGACTCGCGTGAGCTGCCCGCGAGCTGGGCGATGTCCGCCTGCGTGATGCGGATCTCGACCTCGGGCTCGTCGTTGCCCTCGTTGCGGGCCTGCTCGACCAGCCGGGCCATGACGCCGGCCACGCGCGACTGCACCGTCTGGAACGACTGGCGGGAGAGGCGCTCGTTCGCCTCGCGCAGGCGGCGGCCCAGGGCGACGACGAGCTTCGCCGAGATGTCCGGGTGCTCGCGCATCAGGCGGCGCATGTCGCCCGCCAGGATGGCCAGCGCCTGCACGCGGTCGAGGGCCTCGACCGTGGCGGAGCGGCGGTCCGTGTCGAACATCGCCAGCTCGCCGAAGATGTCGCCGACGCCGAAGTGCGCCAGCGTGATCGCGCGGCCGTCGGCGTGGTGGCGCACCGCGCGGCAGTGCCCCTCCTTGACGATGTAGCACGTGTCGGAGCGGTCGCCCTCGCGGAAGATGACCTGCTGCGGCGAGAAGCGGCGGGGCACCGCGACCTCCGCCACCCGGGCGAGGTCCTCGGGCGCCAGGGCCTCGAACACCGGCACGCGGGCCAGCAGCTCGAGCGTGGGGTCGATCTCGTTCACCTGCTGCTCGGGCGTAGCCACCCCAGGGGAATACCACACGGCCCGGTCGACCGTGATGTTTCGCACGTAGACGCCCCGCGCCCGGCGGGGGCCCCGACGGGCGCCGGAACGGGCTTCGGGGACGGCCCGGCCGGGCCGTCCCCGAAGCCGCCGTCGGTCCTCAGGCCCCGTCGATCAGTCGCGCCGCCCGGGCCCGCCGCCCACTCCGCAGGAGCGCCCAGCCGCCGCCCGCGAGCAGCATCGCCGGGAGCAGGACGACGGCGAGCAGGAGGGCCACGCCCGCCGCCACGCGCAGCACGCCGGAGGCGTCGCGCCACGCGTCGCCCGGGCCCCAGGCGCCGTCGTCGACGGGCGCGGCGACCGCGGCGTCGGCGGTGACGAGCCGCAGCGCGATCGTCGCCTCGTCCGTGCTGCGCCGCATCGCCCGGACCTGGCCCTCCAGGCGGGCGACGCGCGAGGAGAGGATCCGCAGCTCGCGCCGGCGGGCGGCGCGGCGCTCGTCGCCCGTGGCCCGCGCGAGCGCCAGGCGGGTGGCGGCGCGCTCCGCGCGGGCGTCGCGCAGGTGGTCTTCCAGCGCGACGGCCGCGTCCGTCACGTCGTCCGCCTGCCGGTCGAGGGCGACGGGACGGCCGAGCCGGCCGAGGGCCGCCACGGTCGCGTCGAGCCGAGCGGTGGGGACGACCAGCTCGAGCTCCGCCCCCGGGTCGCTGCCGCGCTCGCGGACGGCGGAGCGGGCCACGTGCCCGCCGGCCGCCGTGACGACCTGCTCGGCGCGCCCCGCGGCGGCCGCGACGCCGTCGTCGGCCACGCGGACCGTCTGGTCGACGGCCCGGCGGACGCGGCGATCCGCGGACGCGGGGCCGGACGCGCCGGGGCCAGCGCCCGGGGCGGTGCGCTCCGGTGCGGCCCGGTCGTCGGCCGCCGAGGGGGCGTCGGCCCCACCGGACGCGGCCCGCCCGGCCGGGGGCGCCAGCTCCTGCTGCATGCTGAGCAGCTCTCCCGTCCCGGCCCCGTCACGCGCCTGCTCGCTCACGGCCACCGCCACGCCCGCGACGACGCACGTGGCGGCCAAGGCGCCCAGCAGCCGGCGCGACCGCCTGGGCCGCACCGGGACGCGCCGCGGGCGACGAGGCGCGCGGGCCGCATCGGTGCCGGCGGCCGCGGCGCTCGCCGCGTCGGCCCGCGCCTGCAGCCGCACGCGGGCGTCGTCGCCCGGCGCGGGGCGCGCGGCGGCGACGTCCGCGACGAGCGCCGTCAGCTCGGCGTCCGCGTCGGGCGCGCCGGCCAGGGCGGCGTCGAGCGCCTCCAGGTCCGCGCGGGCCTCGGGGGACAGGACGGGGTCACGACGCAGCACGGCACGCCTCCCTCAGGGTCGTCAGGACGCGGTGCAGGCGGCTGCCCGCGTTCGTCGCCGAGATCCCGAGCACCGCGGCGATCTCCGCGTTGCCCAGGCCGGCGTGGAACTTCAGCGCGACGAGCTCGCGGTCGCGGCCCGGCAGGCGGTCGATGGCGGCGGCCACGACGGCGCGGCGGCGCTGCGCCTCGTCCCGCTCGGCCACCGCCTCGGCGGGGTCCGGCACGGCCGCGTCGGGTGGGTCGTGGGTCCAGGTCGCGGTGCGGCCGCGGCGGCGCAGCTCGTCGACGGCCGCGTGGCGGGCGATGCCGAACAGCCACGCGCGGGGGCTGCCCCGCCGGGGGTCGAAGCGTCCTCGCCGCGCCAGCGCGCGCTCGAACGTCACCGCCACGACCTCCTCGGCGGCCGACCGGTCCCGCACCACCGTGCACGCGTAGGCGAACAGCTCGTCCGCGCAGGAGCGGTAGAGCGCGTCGACGTCGAGGGGCGCGGAGCGGGTCATGGCCGGCGGCAGCGTGGCTGTCGCTGTCTCGCTCATGGGGACACTACGGGCTACCCCGCGGCCCGTCACAGGATTCGTCGGGGAGCCGGCGCCTAGGTCCCGCCGCCCCAGCGCAGCAGGCGCGGGTCGTTCGACGTCACGCCCGTGACCCCGAGCGCCCGGAGCGCGTCGGCCCGCGCCGCGTCGTCGACGGTCCAGACGTGCAGCTCGCCGTGCGGGAGCACCGCCCGCGCGAACGCCGGCGTGACGAGCGACCAGTGCGCCATCACCGCGTCGACCCGTCCCGCCTGCAGCGCCCGCACCAGGCGCGGCGGCAGCGCCCGGCGGGCGGCGACGAGGAAGGCGAGCGCGGCGGGGCGACGGGCGCGCGAGCTCCACCAGTCCCGGGTCACGCGCGGGACGGACCAGCCCAGGCGGATCTCGGGCGCGATCCGGCGCAGGCGGCCGAGCGTCGCGACCTCCATCGTCGAGACGAGCACGCGGTCCGTCATGCCGCGGGCGCGCAGCGCCGCCGCGATCGCGTCCTCGTGCCCGACCGCCTTCGCGTCGAGGTTGATCCCCAGGGGCGCCAGGTCCGGCTCGCGCAGGCGGTCGAGAGCGTCGTCGAGCGTCGGCGCGTCGGGGCGCGCCGCCAGGTCGAGCGGGTCGTGCGCCAGCCGCAGCACGCCGTCGGCGTCGGGCAGCGCGTCGAACTCGACGACGTCGACGCCCAGCTCGGCGGCGCGTTCGATGCTGGCGATCGTGTTGCCCGGGACGACCGCGTGGCAGCCCATGTGCCCCGTGCGCAGCGTGCGGCCCTCGCGGCGCGCGGCGACGCCCGGCCACGCCGCGGTGGCCGCCGGGGACGGTCCGCCGGCGGACCGGGTCGGGTCCGGTCCACCGCGGTCGTCCCGGGCGCGGGCCGCCCCGGCGGCCGCCGCCTGCCCCTCATCTCGCGCGCTCACGCCTGGCACCCCGGGCACCAGTAGGTCGGCCGGTTGTCGTCCCCGGTCCCGCGCTGGCGCACCTTCGTGCCGCAGCGCGGACACGGGCGCCCGGCCTTGCCGTACACCTGCTTCGGCCGCAGGTGGGTGCCCAGGCGGGCGGTGCGCTGGATCCGCGGGGCGGTCCACTCGACCATCGCGACCAGGTCCTCGTCGCTCGTCTCGGCCAGGGGCTTCGTCGGGTCCACGCGCTGCGCCCAGCAGGCCTCGCACTTCCAGACGTTGCCGATGCCCGCGACGCTGCGCTGGTTGAGCAGCGCGTCGCCGACGGGGCGCGTCGGGTCGTCCTGGCGGAAGCGCTGCAGGATCCGCGCCGGGTCGACCTCGTCCGGCACGCAGATGTCGGGGCCCAGCGCGCGCAGCCGCGGGTCGGACGCCACCTGCGCGTGGGTGCGCAGCTCCAGGAACGGCCCGTCGAACTCGATGACGTCCCGCTCGCCGCGGCCCATCACGAGCCACGCCCGGCGGGGCGCCCGCGGCCACGTGTCGCCGACGGTCCGCACCGCCCACGACCCCGTCATCCGCAGGTGGCTGTGCAGCGCCAGGTCGCCGTCGAAGAAGATCAGCAGGTTCTTGCCGCGCGCCTCGATGCGCTCGACCGTGCGGCCGGCCAGCCGGCGGTCCCACCGCTTGGGGCGCGTCCGCTCGCTCGGGGTGCGCACGCGCTCGAGCGGGCCGCCGAGCAGCACGGGGCGCAGCCGGACGGCGGCGTGGTGGATCGAGTCGCCCTCGGGCACGGCGATCCAGGCTAGGGGGCGAGGGCGCGCACCGCGGCCACGGCGGCGTCCACGCTGCCGACGGTCGTGATCCCGGGACCGTCCGGCGCGGCGGGCCGGCGGACGATCAGGACCGGGACGGCCAGCTCGCGCGCCGCGTCGAGCTTCGCCCGCGTCGCGTCGCCGCCGGCGTCCTTCGTCACCACGACGTCGATGGCGCGCCGCCGCAGCAGGCGTCGCTCGTCCGCGAGCGCGAACGGACCGCGCGCCAGGAGCAGCTCGTGCCGCGGAGGCAGGGGGCCCGTCGGCGGGTCGATCGCGCGGATCAGGCACCACGTGCCGGTCACCCCGGCGAACGCGCGGGCCTCCTGCCGGCCGATCGCCAGGAGCGCCCGCCGGCCGAGGCGGGGCAGCCGGCGCGCCGCGTCGGGCAGGTCGGCGGCCCACGTCCACCGGTCGCCGGGCCCCGCCGTCCAGCCGGGGCGGCGGAGGGCGACGAGCGGGACGCCGGCCACCGCGCACGCCGCCGCCGCGTGGCGCGAGATCGTCGCGGCGAACGGGTGGGTGGCGTCGACGACGGCGCGGATCCCGTGCGCGACGAGCCAGCGCGCCAGCTCGTCGGCGCCGCCGAAGCCGCCGACGCGGACGTCGCCCGCCACCGCGCCGGGCGCCGCGACCCGGCCGGCGAGCGACGTGATCGGCCGGAGCCCGGGCTCGGCGGCGAGCGCGGCCGCCAGGCGCCGGCCCTCCGTGGTCCCGCCGAGGACGAGGACCGGCGCGGCGCCGGGGGCGGGCTGGGCGCCGGTCATCGCGCCCAGCGTACCCGCGGACCGCGGCGGCGCGCCACGGTCGGGAGCGGCCGAGAAAAGTCCCCGCCCTACCCGGGGTAGCTCTACGGTGCACGCGTGCTCCCCCCACGCCGCCTCCTCCTGCCCGCCGTCCTCGCCGCCGCCCTGGCCGCGCCGGCCACCGCCGCCGCCGAGCACGTCACCGTCCGCTCGTTCGACGGCACCGCGATCGACGCCGACTTCCAGCCCGCGCCGGGCCTGAAGCCGGGCCAGCGCGCGCCGACGATCGTCATGACGCACGGGTTCGGCGCCACCCGCGAGACGGTCGACCTGCCGGGCGGCGCGTCGGCGCTCGGCCAGGTCGGCGCGTCCGCGTTCCGGGCGCACGGCTACAACACGCTCACGTTCGACTCGCGCGGGTTCGGTCGCTCGGGCGGCGAGGTGCAGCTGGACTCGCCGGACTTCGAGGGGCGCGACGTCTCCGCGCTGCTCGACTGGCTGGCGGGGCGGCCCGAGGCGCAGCTCGACGGCGCCGGCGATCCGCGCGTGGGCATGCACGGCGCGTCGTACGGCGGCGGCGTGCAATGGGCCGCGGCCTCGCGCGATCGCCGCATCGACGCGCTCGCGCCGGCGATCTCGTGGACGTCCCTGGTGCAGGCGCTCGGTCGCGACGGCCGACTCAAGCTCGGCTGGGGCCTGCCGCTCGTCGGCCTGGGGATCCCCAGCTCGACCGCGCTCGGCGTCTTCGCGCCGCAGGGGCTGGAGCTGGGCGGCTTCCCGCTCGAGCTGACGTCGCTCGCGCTGCAGGCGGCGGTCACGGGGCGCAGCGGCCCGGCGCTCACGGGGTACCTGCGGGCGCGGTCGACGGGCGACGCGATCGCCAACGTCCGCGCGCCGTCGCTGATCCTGCAGGGCACCGCCGACACGCTCTTCTCGCCGAGCCAGTCGCTCGACATGCGGCGGCTGCTGCGCACGGCCCGCACGCCGACGAAGGTGCTGTGGTTCTGCGGCGGCCACGGCGTGTGCCGCACGGGGAACGCGATCGGCGACCGGATCGAGCCGCGGGTCCTGGCGTGGATGGACCGCTGGCTGCGCGGCGACCGCGGCGCCGACGTCGGCCCGGGCTTCGAGTGGGTGGCGGACGACGGGAAGGTGCGGTCCGCCGCCGACTTCCCGCTCCGGCGTGCCGGGACGATCACCGCCTCCGGATCCGGCAGCCTGCCGATCACGCCGCTCTCGACGGTGCAGGGGCTGGTGATCGCGGCCGCGCCGGCCGTGAACGCCGTGGCGGTCGACGTGCCGCGGCAGGACGGCGAGGCGGACGTCGTCGGCGAGCCGGTCGTCCGGCTGCGGTACCGCGGCACGGCGGTGCCCGGAGACACGCACCTCTACGCCCAGCTCGTCGACCGGGACCGCGGCGTCGTCGTCGGCAACCAGGCCACGCCGATCCCCGTGACGCTCGACGGGCAGGAGCACGAGGTCGAGACCCGGCTGGAGGCCGTCGCGATGCGCGTGACGCCGTCGAGCCGCTACCGCCTGCAGATCACCGACGGCTCGAACGTCTACGGCCTGACGCTCTCGGCCGGCGCGGTCGACCTGCGCGACGTGCGGCTGGAGCTGCCCGTGGGCGACGCGGCCGGGACGCCGGCGGACGCGGACGCCGTGGCCCCGGCGGGTGGCGGAGGTGGCGCGGGGGCCGGTGCGGGCGCCGGCGGTGCAGCGGCGGCGGGCAAGGCGACGACCCGGCGGCTGCGCCTGTCCGCGCTGCGACGGAGCGGCGTGCGGATCCGCGGCACGCGGCCGGGCGGCAAGGCGGTGCGCGTGCGGCTGACGGTGCGGCCGTCCGTCGCGCGGTCCCTGCGCCTGCGCTCCCGCACGCTGGCGACCACGACGATCCGCCGCGGCACGCCGACCTGGTCGCGGACGGTCCGCGTGCCGGTGAAGGTCACCAAGGCGCTGCGGCGGCGGGCGAAGACGAGCGTCGCGGTGACGGTGAGCTCCGGGACGGTGACGCCCGGGCGGCTGGTGGTGCGGCGGTAGGGGGCGGCGGCGTTCAGCGGTCGCCCTTGGGCACCGGTCGGCCGCGGGCGTCGAGCCAGACGGTCGGCCGGCCGCTGACGTCCCGCAGCCGTCGCTCCGTGCCGGCGTCCGTCCCGGCGCCGCCCCGGGGCCGGCCCCGCACGGGGAGCTCGTAGTAGTTGTCGCGAACAGGGGCGGTCAGCGTCTCGCCGTCCCGGGCGGTCAGCCGGACGCGGGCGACGCCGTCCGGCACGAGCCCCGCCGTGGTCCCGCCGATGCCCCGGCGCCGAAGGTCCGCGAGCGTGCCGCACGCGGCGCCGCTGACGTGCTGGGGCAGAGGCACCGCGGCGCCCGACCGCGTCGTGACCGTGCCCGGCGGCCCGGCGGCCCCGGGAACGTCGGTCTCGTACACGCAGAGGGCGTCCCGCAGCTCGCGATCCCGCCCGATCCCGGGCGGGCCCACCCGCTGCAGCGGGACGAGCAGGATCGTCCGGTCGCGGTGGCGACGCAGGATCCGAATGCCCTCGACGTGCACGCCGGTCCCGAGGTACCGGCCGACCGTCCGCAGCGCCCGGAGCACCGGCGCGCTGCGGTCCGCGTCCGTCTGCGGTCGGCGCAGCACCGCGAGGGCCTGGACCTGGGCCGCCGGGACCGGCCGGCTGGCACGACCGGGGGGCTCGATGCCGTGGTCGCCGCCGAGCGTGGGACTCCACGGCGCGGTCGCGGCCACGGCGGTCCCCGTGGCGAGGATGCCGGCGACGCCGAGGAGGGCGACGCGACGCGACGGGCGACGGCGGCGGGCCTGCGTCGGGTCGGGAACGACGGCATGCGCCTGCTCCAGTCGGACGCGCAACTCGTCGAACGGGTCGGTGGGGCGGCTCATGTCGGATCCTCGATCGTGCGGCGGAGGGTGGAGAGCCCACGCGAGACGCGCTGGCGGACGACGTGCTCGGAGCACCCGACGCTCGCGGCGATGGCGGCGTACGGCTCGTCCTCGAGCACGCGTCGGCGCACCGCCTCGCGCTGGTCGGCCGGCAGCGTGCCCAGGACGGCGTCGAGGTCGAGGCCGGTCCGGCGGTCGATCGCCGCCAGGCGCGGGTCGTCCAGCACCACGGGCTCCATGCGCAGCCGCTCGCGGGCGTCGGCGGCGATGCGCCCGGCGCGGGCGCTGTCGATCAGCAGGTTGCGCGCGATGCCCAGCAGCCAGGCGATCGCCGGGCCGCGCGTCGCGTCGAACTGCCGACGGCGGGCCAGGGCCCGCGCGAACGTCTCGGCGACCAGGTCGAACGTCTGGTCCGGCCGCGCGGCTCGGCGCCCGACGTACGCGGTGACGACATTCAGGTGCCGCGCGTAGAAGGCCCCGAAGTCTGCCGGATCGTCGCTCGCCAGCAGCGCCGCGTCGGTGCGTGGTCTCGGGGCCATCACCAAGCTCTACTGCGGAGCGCGTGATCTGTGACGACGCGGAGGGCCGGCGGACGCCATGGGCGGCCGGGGCCGCCGGTGGCTACCGGGGATTGCAGCCCAAGCCCCGGAGCAGGGCGTGCATCCGGCGGATCGTGGTGACGTGCACCACCGTGGTCACGCGGATGGAGCGCTCCACGCCCTCGATGTCGATCTCCAGCGGGACGACCGTCCCGTCGTGCGGGTCCCGTGCGGCCGGCGACGGATGGTCCTGGCCCACGACGTTGCCGTAGCAGTGCCGGCTGGCGCGGCCGTACCGCTCCGCCTCGGCGTCCGGGCCGGCCCCCTGCACGTAGAACAGCGCACCGGCCCCGTCGTCGCCGGCCGGAAGCGCGCGGTTGAGACGGACGACGGCCGAGACCGCCTGCGGCGGTTCCCCCGGCTCTGCCCGGCGGGCGAGGACCACCGGCTGCCGGACGAGGTGGTACCCGCCGGCCGCATGCCTCGCCAGATCCTTCGTCGGTGTCGGCCGCGGCGGCGCGGCCGGCGCACGACGACGGCTCTCCGCGGCCCCGCCCGACGCCGAGCCCCCGCACGCCGCCGCGGCCAGCGCGACGGCCGCGAGCACCGCCAGCGTGGGCCATCGCTGCGCCATGCCGGCATCCTCGCAGCCGTCCCGCGTCGCGTCGACCGGTCCCCGGGCCGCCATCGGCACGGTCGCGCTCCGGCCGGCCGCACCACCGTCACCGGCGTGAGGCGGTGCGCGACGGACGTCCGCCGCCCGCTACGCCCGCGCCAGGTACTTCGTCGGCGCGGCGCGGAACCCGGCCGCGGGCAGCAGGCCCTCGAGCGGGTGGCCGATGACCTCGAGCCCGTCGATCCGTTCGAGCTGCAGGCCCTTGCGCGGCAGCCCGCCCGCCTTGCCGGTGGAGACCGCCTCGACGAGCGCCGCGAACGCCACCGGCAGCCGCGGGTCGTCGTAGGCGACGAGGGTCTGCAGCGACTTGCCGGAGCGGTCGCAGAACAGGACCGGGTCGGGGCCGACGACGACGACGCGGGCGCCGAGCGACCGCTGCGGGTGCGGCGTCGTCGCGGTGGCGGGGCGGCGCGGGAAGGCGTCGGGCGCCTCGTCCGGCACCTCGGGCCAGCGCAGCAGCGTGCCGTACGGCTGCGCGGGGTCCGTCGCGTCGAGCGTCGTCGCCGGAAGCGGCTGCCCGGCGGCGTCGAGCGCACTCACCTCGCCGCCCGGCCCCCGCGTCGGCACGGACTGGCCGCGCAGCCGCTCGACCGCGCCGGGCAGCGCGAACTGCGCGCCGCCGAGGCCTTCGACGAAGTAGCCGCGGCGGCAGACGCCCAGCGTCTCGAGCGCCCCGAACGAGTCGTAGAGCGTGGAGAAGCCGCCCGAGATGCCCTCGGCGCGCACGTGCTCGCGCGTGACGATGCCGTGCCGCTCGAGCAGCAGCTCGGCGATCACGCGGCGGCGCTGCCCCGGATCGTCGACGGCGTCGCCGAGCGGCGCGAACAGCGGGGCGGTGAGCGAGAAGCGGCCCTGCGTAGCGGACGGTGCCGTCGCGGCGCGCGGGCCGAACCTGCGGCGGGCGCCGCGCGAGCGGGCGGTCGTGGTCGCGCGAGGCGCCGCGGCCTTCATCCCCGCGCGGCCGGCCCGCAGCGGCGCGAAGACGTCGCACGTCACCTCGCCCGCCCACACCAGGTCCCACAGCGCGTCGCGCAGGTGCTCGGCGTGCTCGGGCAGCGCCCCCAGCATCTCGGCGAAGAACGCGGGCCGCGTCGCCAGCAACGCGCGCAGCGCTTCGTGCGCCGGCCCGGACGGCCCCGTCTCGGCGTCCCGCGTGGGCCGCACGCCCGGCGCCCCGGCGGCGGGCAGCGAGAGCGACGGATCGCGGACCGCCCGGCCCATCGGCGGCCCGATCGCGGCGATGTCCTCGCGGAAGTACAGCGCCACCTTTCCCGCGGACCGGCCGAGCGCGCCGGCCCCCACCCACACGACCTCGCCGGACGCGCACAGCCCGTCGAGCCACGCGGGCGAGTAGGCGCCCAGGCGCCGCGGCAGCACCTCGTTCTCCCACAGCTCGACCGGCAGCGCCAGGCCCTGCAGGGGGACGAGCGCCTCGCGCAGGCGGTCGGGGCCCGCGCCGGCGGGGCGGTAGCGGTCGATGCCCTGCCACGTGAGCGAGAACGGGACGAGCGCCCGCGGGTCGACGGGCTCGATCTCCTGCCGCAGGACGGCGAGCGACATCCGCCGCAGGCGCCGCAGCACCTCGGGATCGCAGTGCTCCGTCTCGGTCCCGCCGGGGCGGATCTCGCCGCGCACGAGCAGGTCCTCGCGCAGCAGCTCGCGCAGGACGGGCGTGGGGTCGACGCCGTAGCGATCGCGCAGCTCGTGGTCGACGAACGGGCCGTGCGTGGCGGCGTAGCGGACGACGAGCCGGCGGTACGGGTCGGGGACGTCCGCCAGGAACGTCTCGGGCAGGCCGCCGGGCGGGACGGCGCCGAGGGCGTCGCGGTACAGGCCGGCGTCGTCCGCGGCGATCCACCGCAGCTCGCCGCCGATCCGCATCCGGATCGCCCGCCGATGGCGGTCGAGCGTCTCCAGCCACGCCGCGGCGGTCGCCGCCGCGTCGCCGCCCTCGGGCGGGGCCACGCGCTCGGCCACCTCGGCGTCGGTCAGGTCGCCGACGCGGCGCAGCACCTCGGCCAGGGCGTCCTCGTTGCCGGCCCGGGTCCGCGGCGAGCGGTGCTGCAGGTCGGCCTCGAGCTGCGCCAGCGCGCCCTCGTCGAGCAGCTCGCGCAGCTCGTCCTGCCCCAGCAGCTCGCGCAACAGGTCGCGGTCCAGCGAGAGGGCCGCCGCGCGCCGCTCGGCGTTCGGCGCGTCGCCCTCGTACATGTACGTGGCGATGTAGTCGAAGAGCAGCGAGCTCGCCATCGGCGACGCCGTCTGCGTCTCGACCTCGACGAGCGTCACCTCGCGGGCCTGCAGCTTGCCGAGCAGGTCGACCAGGCCGGGGACGTCGAGGACGTCGCGCAGGCACTCGCGGTACGTCTCGAGGATGACCGGGAAGTCCGGGAACGTCTGCGCGACCTCGAGCAGCGTCTGGGCCTTCAGCCGCTGCTGCCACAGCGGCGTGCGCTGCCCCGGGCGGGCGCGCGGGATGAGCAGCGCGCGGCCGGCGTTCTCGCGGAAGCGCGCGCCGAAGAGGGCGGACGTGCCGAGCTCGGAGACGATGAGGTCCTCGACCTCGTCCGGCTCGGGGACGAGCAGCTCGACGATCCGGCCCCACGCGTCGCCCCGGCCCTCGGGGTCCCCGTCGACCGGCTCGTCGACGTCGGGCAGGTGGATGATGATCCCGTCGTCCGACCAGATCGCGTCCGCCTCGAGGCCCAGCTCGTCGCGGATCTGTCGCGAGACCGCCAGGCCCCAGGCGGCGTGCACGCGGCCGCCGTACGGCGAGAGCAGGCAGACGCGCCAGTCGCCGATCTCGTCCTTGAAGCGCTCGATGACGAGCGTCGTGTCGGACGGCACCACGCCGGTGGCGTCCTGCTGCTCGATGAGGAAGTCGCGCAGGTTGCGGGCCGCGAGCGGGTCCAGGTCGTAGTCGCGCTCCAGGACGCTCTCGTCCTGGTCGACGGCCCAGCGCGAGAACGCGCCGATCGCCTCGCCGAGCGCCTTCGGCCGGCCGCGCTGGTCGCCGCGCCAGAACGGCACCGCGCCCGGGGCGCCCGGCGCCGGGGTGACGACGACCTTGTCGCGGCCGATCTCCTCGATCCGCCAGGTCGACGCGCCCAGCAGGAACGTCTGCCCCGCGCGGGCCTCGTAGACCATCTCCTCGTCGAGCTCGCCGACGCGGCGGCCGTCGGGCAGGACGACGCGGTACAGGCCGCGGTCGGGGATGGTGCCGGCGTTGGCGATGGCCAGGCGGCCGGCGCCCTTGCGCGGGCGGATCGTCCCGCCGACGCGGTCCCAGACGACGCGTGGGCGCAGCTCGGCGAAGTCCTGCGACGGGTAGCGACCGTCGAGCATGTCCAGCGTGCGCTCGAACAGCTCGCGCGGCAGCTCGGCGTAGGGGTAGGTGCGCGTGACGAGCGCGAAGACGTCGTCGACCGTGACGCCCTCGTCCTCGTCGGCGGACGCCGCGATCGCGACGATCTGCTGCGCCAGCACGTCGAGCGGGTTGCGCGGGACGACCGTCGGCTCGATCAGCCCCTCGCGCATCCGCCGCACGACGACGGCGCACTCGAGCAGGTCGGCGCGGAACTTCGGGAAGATCCGGCCCTTCGCGGTCTCTCCCACGCCGTGGCCCGCGCGGCCGATGCGCTGCAGGCCCGCGGCGACCGACTTCGGCGACTCGATCTGCAGGACGAGGTCGACCGAGCCCATGTCGATGCCGAGCTCGAGCGAGCTCGTCGCCACCAGGCACGGCAGCTTGCCGGCCTTCAGCAGCTCCTCGACGACCTCGCGCTCCTCGCGGGAGAGGGAGCCGTGGTGGGCGCGCGCCACCTCGACGGCGTGCGGGCCGGTCGGCGCGACACCGATCACGCGGGTCTGGCTGCCGGCGGGACCGCCCCCGCTGTCGGCGTCGGAAGCACCGCCGGTCGGGGACGCCGCGCCGTCGGGCGTCGGGCCGCTCGGCGCCGCGGCGCCGGGCGTGGCGCCGTTCGGCGTCCCACCGGCGCGGGCGCCCGGCGCGGGGCGCGGCAGGAGCGGCTGGATCTGCGCGTGACGGTCCGGGCCCGTGAGCGTGATCTCCTCGTCGGGATCGTGCGCGCGGGCGGCGGCCCACGTGCCCGCCCGGCCCGCCGCCTCGGCGCGGGCGCGCAGCTCGCGCTCGCGCGCCGCGGCGTCGGGATCGTCGTCGTCCTCGGGCGTCTCGTCGCCCGGCACCACGCCGTCGCGGCCGGCGATCAGGCGCCGCAGATCGCCGTCGCGGCGTGCGCGGGCGGCGTCGGGGTCCTCGTCCCAGCGGGCGTCCGGGTTCTGCGCGGGGTCGTCGGTGCCGGCCTCGCGGGCCTGGTCCTCGGCGCGCTGCTCCGCCAGCTCGTTCAGCCGGAGCGCCAGGCGCTCGGCGGAGCGGCGCGAGTTGACGAAGACGATGGTCGACCGGTGCTGCTCGACCAGGTCGAGGATCTCCGGGTACATCGCCGGCCAGATCGAGTTGCGCGTGGCCTCGCCGCCCGGCACCGGCTCGAGCGGGTCGGGGGCGATCGCGACGTTGGCGCCGCCGTCGGGGACGAAGTCGTCGTCGGACGCGTCGGGGTCGTCCGGGTCGGCGAGCGGCATCGTCGTGTCGTCGATGCCGTCCGTCTCCGGCCGCTTCGGCGCACCCGCCGGCGTCGTGTCGAGCTCGGTCATCGACTCGACGGGGACCTGGATGCGCAGGTCCATGCGCTTCTTCTCGCCCGTCTCGACGATGCGGCACTGGCGGCCGGGGCCGACGAGGAAGCGCCCGACCTCCTCCAGCGGGTTCTGCGTGGCGGACAGGCCGACGCGCTGGACCTCCTCGCCGGCCCACGAGCCGCGCAGCTCGCCGGTGGTCCCGCGCAGCGCGGAGAGGCGTTCGAGCGTGAGCGCCAGGTGGCTGCCGCGCTTCGTCCCCGCGACGGCGTGGATCTCGTCGACGATCACCGTCTCGACGCCGGTCAGCATCTCCCGCGCGCCCGAGGTGAGCATGAGGAAGAGCGACTCGGGCGTCGTGATGAGGACGTCCGGCGGCTTGCGGCGCATGGCGGCGCGCTCGCGCTGCGGGGTGTCGCCGGTGCGCAGCGCCACCTTGATCTGCGCCGCGTCCTCGCCCGCCGCGGCCGCGATGCCGCGCAGGGGCGCGCGCAGGTTGCGGTCGACGTCGTGGCTGAGCGCCTTCAGCGGCGAGACGTACAGCAGCCGCACGCGCCGCTCGTCGTCGGGCAGCGGCTGGGCGGAGAGCCGGTCGAGGCCGTAGAGGAACGCCGCGATCGTCTTGCCCGAGCCCGTCGGCGCCGAGATCAGCACGTGCTCGCCGCCCGCGATGAGCGGCCAGGCCTGCTCCTGCACGGGGGTCGGACGGTCGAACGCGCGGGTGAACCACTCCGCGACCTGGGGGGTGAAGACGTCGAGCGCCACGAGCATCCGAGACTACGCGCGCGAACGGACGTTCGGATGCACCGGGGCGGGCGGGACGATGGGGCGGGTGCGGGTGCGCCTCCGGGCGGGCGCACCCGGCCCGCCCGACGACCCCCTGCCCGCGGCGCCCGAGCCCGAGCGCCGCCCGCTGCGCTCGCTACGGTCGCGGGGGTGCGGTGGAAGGACTTCTCGCGGATCTTCGTGGATCCCCTCGCCCCCGCGACCACGGTCGATGCAGTCGTCGACGCCCCCGTGCCGCTCGCCGGGTGGGAGGACGGGCCGGCCGTCGCGGTCGCCTTCCTGCGCCGGCCGCCCGACGGGACCCTGCGGCTCGGCGTCGCGCTGGGCGAGCGTCGCGGCGGCGCGGTGGACCTGCTCGCGGGCGCCGACGGGGACCCGTGGGAGGACGCCGCGGCCCAGGTCGCGGCCCTCGCGGCCGAGCCCACGCGCCTGGTGCCGTTCGCGCTGCAGGCCGTCGAGCTGGACGCTGCGCCGGACCCCGGCCGCCCGCTCGCCGCGGTGACCTGGGGGCTCGCCCACCCCGCCGTGCACGCCGTCGCGGTCGCCGGCCCCCGCCCGGGCAGGCCGGTGCCCGTCGCGTCGGCGTCACGGGTCTTCGTCGCCGGATGCTGGCTGTCCCACGGCGAGCTCGACGGCGTGCCCCGCCTGGCGCTCCGCGGGCTGGACGCCTCGGGCGCCGTCGTCGCCGACCTGCCCGGCTGACGTCGCCCGGTCCGTTCCGGCTGAGGTCCGCCCAACGGACCCCAACCAGAACGCGTCGCCCCGGCCGCGTCCGTTCCGGCTGAGGTCCGCCCACCGGCCCCCAACCAGAACGCATCCCCCCGGCCGCGGCCGTTCCGGCTGAGGTCCGCCCACCGGCCCCCAACCAGAACGCGTCCCCCCGGCCGCGGCCGTTCCGGCTGAGGTCCGCCCACCGGCCCCCAACCAGAACGCGTCCCCCTGGCTGCGGCCGTTCCGGCTCAGGTCCGCCCACCGGCCCCCAACCAGAACGCGTCCCCCTGGCTGCGGCCGTTCCGCCTCAGGTCCGCCCACCGGCCCTCAACCAGAACGCGTCCCCCACCACGCCCCGCCCCCCGAACGACCGCGGGCGGGCCCGAAGGCCCGCCCGCGCGGTGCTGCCTGGCGCGGACGGGCCGCGCCGGAAGGGGGTCGCTCAGGCGGCGACGGGCTGCGAGGCGGCGTCGGCCAGCTGCTTGACGACGGCGGCGAGCTTCTCGGTGATCTCGGTGTCGTCGCTCGGGTGGCGCTCGGCGAAGCGGATGACGGACTCGGGGACGGAGAGCTTGGCGTCCTCGAGGACGGCGCCGCCCGCGATGCCGGCGGCCTTGCGGGCCTCGTCCTGCGCCCAGACGCCGCCGTACTGGCCGTAGGCGGTGCCGACGATGGCGATCGGCTTGGCGACGAAGACGCCCTCGCCCATCGGACGCGACGCCCAGTCGATGGCGTTCTTCAGGACGGCCGGGATCGTGCCGTTGTACTCCGGCGAGAAGAGGAGGAAGCCGTCGGCCTGGCCGGCGGCCTCGCGGAACTTCAGCGCCGCGGCGGGCTCCTGGCCCGGGACGTCGATGTCCTCGTTGTAGAACGGGATGTCGGAGAGGCCCTCGAAGATCTCCAGCTCGACGCCCTCGGGGGCGAGCTTGACGGCGGCCTCGGCGAGCTGGCGGTTGTGCGAGCCCGAGCGGAGGGATCCGACGAGGGCGAGGATGCGGACGTTCGACATGGGTGGGGTGCTCCAGGGTGCGGTGGAAGATGCCGCGGCCAAGGGGACCACGGTCCGTTCACCGGAGTTGTAGCACAAGAAATGGACCGTGGTCCACTTTGGCCGATGCGGGTATGCTCGGTCCGTGGGCTCCTCCTCATCACCCCTGACGCCGTTGCCCACGGCGACGCTGCCGATGGCGGCCGGGCCGGAGCGCGAACGCGCCGACGCCGCGCGCAACCGCCGGCGCCTGCTCGACGCCGCCGCGCGCCTCGTCGCCGAGCAGGGCGCGGACTGCGTGACGATGGAGGCCGTCGCCGCGGCGGCCGAGGTCGGCAAGGGGACGGTCTTCCGGCGCTTCGGCGACCGCGTCGGCCTGATGATCGCGCTGCTGGACCAGGCCGAGCGGGGCAGCCAGGAGGCGTTCATGTTCGGGCCGCCGCCGCTGGGCCCCGGCGCGCCGCCCGTCGAGCGGCTGATCGCCTTCGGCCACGAGCGCCTGCGCCACACGGCCGAGCACCGCGACATCCTGCTCGCCGCCGAGGACCGGATGCGGCGCTTCGACGTGCCGGCCCGCGGCGTGCTCGTCATGCACGTGTCCACGCTCCTGCGCGAGGCGGGCGTCGACGGCGACGTCGACCTGCTGACCGAGACGCTCCTGGCCTACCTGGACACGGCGCTCGCGCAGCACCTGGAGCAGGGCCGCGGCTTCAGCTGCGACCGCATCCGCGCCGGCTGGGACGACCTGGTCCGCCGCATCGTCCGCCCGCTCGGCCCCGCCTAGGCGCCGGCGCGCGTCCGCACCGGGGTCTGGCCCCGGGTGCCGAACGATCCCTCCCCGCCCCCGGAGCCGCTCCCGCCCCGGGAACCCGGCCTACTCCCCGGCGCCGGCCAGCTCCCGCGCCCGCCCCAGCACGGCGTCGAGCATCGGCGGCGTCAGGCGCCCCGTGAAGGTGTTCTGCTGGCTGGGGTGGAACGTGCCGAGCAGGTGCACGGCGCCCAGGTCGTACTCCGCGCCGTGGCCGAACTTCGGCCGCGGCCGCGGGATCGGCACGCCGCGCGCCGCCAGCAGCCGCAGCGCGCCGTCCCAGCCGAACTGGCCCAGGCAGACGACGACGCGCACGTTGGGCAGCAGGTCCAGCTCGGCGGCCGTCCACGGCAGGCACGTGTCGCGCTCCTCCGTCGTCGGCTTGTTCGCCGGCGGGGCGCAGCGGACGACGGCGGTGATCCAGCAGTCCGTCAGCTGCAGGCCGTCGCCGGGCCGGTTCGCCCACGGCTGGTTGGCGAAGCCGGTCCGGTGCAGCGCGGCGTACAGGAAGTCGCCCGAGCGGTCGCCGGTGAACATCCGCCCCGTGCGGTTGGCGCCGTGCGCGGCGGGGGCCAGGCCGACGAGCAGCACCCGCGCGAGCGGATCGCCGAACGCGGGCACCGGCCGGCCCCAGTACTCCTCGTCGCGGAAGGCGGCGCGCTTCGTCCGCGCGACCTCCTCCCGCCACGTGACCAGGCGCGGGCACGCCCGGCACTCCGTCACCCGTCGCTCGTGCTCGGCGAGGCCCCTGTCCACCGGCCCTACGGTACCGTTGAGCCCCGTGATCGCCGCTCGCTCCCGCCTGGCCCTGCTCGCCGTCTCCGGCACGATCGCGGCCCTGGGGGCCACCGGCTGCGCCTCCACCGCGGGGAGCAGCGCGTCGGACGACAAGGAGTTCCAGGGCGAGGCCGCCCGCGTCGCCAACACGGTCCACGACCTGGACGACGCCTACGCCGACCAGCAGAACGACGACACGGGCGCCGGCAACGTCTGCAAGACGCTGCTGTCCAAGCGCCTGGTCGCCGCGCTGAGCCGCGACGGCGGCTGCGAGAAGAACGCGGCCCGTGCCCTGGACGACGCCGACCCGATCGGCATGAGCGTGCAGGACGTGCAGATCCAGGGCGACGTCGCCACGGTCCAGGCGAAGGTGAAGCTGGCGAAGGACGAGGAGCGCACGGACACGCTCAAGCTCGTCCGCGAGGGCAACACCTGGAAGTACGACGGCACCACCCCGGGCCGCCCGGGGGCGAAGAGCCGCTGAACCGCGGGCGCGCCGGCCGCGCCCGCCCTCCCGCGGCGCCCTCCGCCGCAGCGCGAACCGCGCGCGGCCCAGGCGCCGCGCGGCCCCGGGATCCCGGCGCCGCGACGGGCGGCGCCGCCCGCTCAGCCCTTGGCCGTGAAGGCGTGGTCCTGGCCGTAGACGCGGCGGTAGTACGCCTTGTACTCGTCGGTCTCGACGAGCGGCTTCCACCACCACTCGTGGTCGCGGTACCAGTGGACGGTCGACTCCAGGCCGCCCTCGTCGAAGTCCACGCGCGGCTTCCAGCCCGCGAGCGCCTCGAGCTTGGAGGAGTCCAGCGCGTAGCGGAAGTCGTGGCCCAGCCGGTCCTCGACGTGCTTGATCTGGTCCTCGGACGCGCCGGTCAGCGCGATGATCCGCCGGACGACGTCGATGTTGACCTTCTCCTTGGCCCCGCCGACGTTGTAGGCCTGGCCGGCCTCGCCGTGGGTCAGCGCGGCGTGGATGCCGGAGGCGAAGTCGTCGACGTGCAGCCACGTGCGGACCTGGTCGCCGGCGCCGTAGACCGGCAGCGGACCGCCGTGCAGCGCGTTGAGCGTCATCACGGGGATGAGCTTCTCGGGGAACTGGCGCGGGCCGTAGCAGTTGGACCCGCGGGCGATGACGACGTCCTGCCCGTAGGTGTGGTGCGTGGCGAGGACCATCAGGTCGGCGCCGGCCTTCGACGCCGAGTACGGCGAGGACGGCTCGAGCGGGTGCTCCTCGGTGAACGCGCCGTCGACGATCGAGCCGTAGACCTCGTCCGTGGAGACCTGGACGTAGCGGACGCCGCGCCGGCGGGCCTCCTCGACGAGCGTGAAGGTGCCCAGCGCGTTGGTGCGCACGAACGCCTGCGCGTCGAGGATCGAGCGGTCGACGTGCGTCTCGGCCGCGAAGTTGACGATCGCGTCGACGCCCTGGGCGGCCAGCTCGACCGCGTCGGGATCCTCGATGCGGCCGACGACCAGGTCGACGCCGAGGTCCTCGACGTTCTCGCGGCGCCCCGCGTAGGTCAGGGCATCGAAGACGCGGACGTCGTCCCCGGCCGCGACGCGCTGGCGCACGAACGCGGACCCGATGAACCCCGCACCACCACAGACGAGCAGCTTCATACGGGGCGAAACCCTACGGGACCGGGCGCGGATCGGCACGCGGCACCCCCGCCCGTCCGGGTCCGGGCCGCGCCGAGGACGACGAGACGTCCAGCCCGCCGGTCCGCCCGAGCGCCCGGCCGTAGGATCGCCGCCATGCGGAGGGCGGGAGCGTGAGGGTCGAGGACCAGGCGGGACGGACGTGGCGGGTGCGCCGCCGCTGGCTGCCGTGGCGGCGCAGGATCCGCGAGGTCCCCGACGTCGGCCCGGACGTGTCGCTGGGGGACGACCCGATCAGCATCATCATCGGGCTCTTCCTGCTGATCCTGGCGATCCCGGCGCTCATCGTCCTGACGGTGCTGCTCGCGGAGCTGGTCCTGCTCGTCGTGCTGCTGCCGGTCGTCGTGCTGCTGCGCCTGGCCGCCGGCTGGCTCGGCTTCGGCTGGACGATCGAGGTGTGGGCGCGCCCGCGCGACCGCCGCTGGTTCGGCTGGGAGCTGGACCGCGAGGAGCACGTGAAGGGCTGGGCGCGCTCCCGCGACCGCATCCGTGCCCTGGCCGACGAGCTGCGCGCCGGCCGCCCCTAGGCCTCGGGGGCGAGCCGGCCGACCTCGGCCAGGTGCGCGCGAACGCCCTCGCGCCAGTCCGGCAGCGACGGCACGTCGCCGCGGGTGTTCGCCAGCACGCTCCACGCCGGGCGCTTCGCGGGGCGCGGGAAGGCGTCCGACGTCACCGGCGTCGCGCGGGTCGCCACGCCCGCCAGGCGGAAGGTCTCCGCCGCCAGGCCGCACCACGTCACCTGCCCGCTCCCCGCCGTGTGCGCGACTCCGCGGACCTCGCTGCCCGCGAGCGCGACGAGCACCGGGGCCAGGTGCCCGGTCCAGGTCGGGCTGCCGGTCTGGTCGTCGACGACGGTGACCTCGTCGCGGCCCTCGGACAGGCGCAGCATGGTGTCGACGAAGTTGCCGCCGCCCTCGCCGAACAGCCACGCGGTGCGGCAGACGACGTGGTCGGGGTTGTGCTGCGCGATCTCGCGCTCGCCGGCGAGCTTCGTGCGGCCGTAGGCGCCCTGCGGGTCGACCGGCGCGTCCTCGGCGTACGGCGCGTCGGCGTCGCCGGCGAAGACGTAGTCCGTCGAGACGTGGACCAGGCGGGCGCCGAGGGCGGCCGTCGCCTTCGCCAGGTTGCCGGCGCCGGTGCCGTTGACGGCCAGCGCGTCGGCCTCGCGCTCCTCGGCGCCGTCGACGTCGGTCCAGGCGGCGCAGTTGATCACCGCGGTCGGCGAGACGCGCTCCAGGTACGCCGTGACGCTGCCCAGGTCGGTCAGGTCGAACGCCTCGCGCGTGGCGCTCACCACGTCCCAGCCGTGCACGCGGCCGACGTCGACCACCCGGTGCCCCAGCATCCCGTTCGCCCCCACGACGACGAGCCGGCGCTGCTGACGCTCGGCCTCGGCCCGCTGGACGTCGTCCCGGTCCAGGGCGTTCTTGTTCGGCCGGATGACCATGTTCGGCCCGAGCCGCTGGACGTTGCGCTGCTGCGAGAAGCCCATGTGCGTCGGCTCCGACGCCCCTAGAGGATCTCGATCTCGGCGTCGTCGCCGACCATGAAGCGGTAGGCGCGCGGGGTGCGCTCGCCGCGGCGCACGACGACGTTGCGACCCAGGAGCGAGGACTCGATGCGGCCCTCCAGCCCGATGAGCTGCGCGCGCTCGAGCAGGATGGAGTGCTCCACCTCGGACCGCTCGACGACCGCGCCGGTGGCGATCGCGGAGTACGGGCCGACGTACGAGTCGGTGATCCGCGCGTCCTTGCCGATGACGACCGGCCCGCGGACGACGGAGCGCTCGATGCGGGCGCCCTCCTCGATCACGACGCGGCCGTCGATCTGCGAGTCCGCGTCGACGTGCCCCTCCACGCGCCGCTCGACGACGTCGAGGATCAGGCGGTTGGCCTCGAGCATGTCGGCGAGCTTGCCGGTGTCCTTCCACCAGCCGTGCACGACGTGCGGCTCGACGCGGTCGCCCTGGTCGACCTGCCACTGGATCGCGTCCGTGATCTCCAGCTCGCCGCGCGCGGACGGCTCGATCGCCTTCGCGGCCTCGAGGATGCGCTTCGTGAACAGGTAGACGCCGACGAGCGCCAGGTCGGACTGCGGCTCGGCGGGCTTCTCGACCAGGCGCGTGACGCGGCCCTCGTGCAGCTCGGCGACGCCGTAGCTCTTCGGGTCGTCCACGGGCTGCAGCAGGATCATCGCGTCGGGCGCGTTCTGCGTGAACTCCGCGACGAGCTCCTGGATGCCGCCCTGCAGCAGGTTGTCACCCAGGTACATCACGAACGACGAGTCGCCCAGGAACTCCTCGGCCGTCAGCACCGCGTGCGCCAGGCCGGCCGGCGAGCTCTGGTCGATGTACGTGATCCGCACGCCCTCGCCGAACTGCGAGCCGTCGCCGGCGACCTTGCGGATCTCGCCGCCCGTCTCGGGGTTGAGGATGATCCCGATCTCGGTGATTCCCGCCTCGACCATCGCCTCGATCCCGTAGAACAGCACCGGCCGGTTCGCCACGGGGACGAGCTGCTTGGCCGACGTGTACGTGATCGGGCGCAGCCGCGTGCCGCGACCGCCCGAGAGGATCAGGCCCTTGAGGTCCGCCATAGGGGGCGGAGACTAGCGGCGGGCCGCCGCGCCGCGGACGGACGACCGAGAGCGTGCAGGCGGCCGCCGGAGCGTTCAGGCCGCGGCGGACGCACGCCGGGCGCGGGTGACGGCGGCGGTGCGGCGCCAGACCGCCCGCCGGAATCCGTCGAGGACCGCAGCGGTGTCCTCGCGCGCGACGAGCCACAGCCGCGTCGCGTCCGGCCCGTCGAAGGGCGCGCCGGTCAGCGGCACCAGTCCCTCGGCCGCCCCGGAGAGCAGCGCCACGCCCAGGCCCGCGCGCACGGCCGAGCGCACGCCCGACAGGTGCGGGCTCTCGGCCGTGATCTCGGTGCGCCGCCCGGCCCGGCGCAGGTGCTCCAGGCCCAGGTCGCGCATCGTGCACGGCGGGTCGTACGCCACGACCGGCAGGGGATCGGGGAACACCGCGCCGGGCCGGGCCAGCGCGCCGCCCGCGTACCAGGCCAGCGGCACGGTGCCGAGCTCGACCGCGCCGTCCACCTCGCCCGGGTCCATGACGATGGCGGCGTCCAGCTCGCCGTCGAGCAGCCGCCGCCGCAGCGGGCCGGAGCGGTCGACGCGCAGCTGGACGGGCCGATCCCCGGTGCGGGCCCGCAGCTCAGCGAGCAGGTCGGGCAGGACCGGGTCGACGACGTGCTCGACGGTGCCCAGGACGAACGGCGCGCGCCCGGGGTCCTCGCGGGTCAGCCGCGTCAGCGCCCGGTCGTGGACGGCGAGCAGGTCGCGCAGCTCGCGGGCGGCGACCTCGCCGCGGGGCGTGACGGCGACGCCGCGGCCGGCCCGCTCGAGCAGCGGGCCGCCGAGCCGGGTCTCGAGCCGGCGCACGTGCCCGGACACGGCCGGCTGGCTCAGGTGCAGCGCCTCGGCGGCGCGCCCGACGCCGCCGAAGTCGACGACGGCCAGGAACGACCGCACGTGCGCCAGGTCCAGGTCCATGCCGCGGATGCTGCCAGCGCGCGGCGCCCGGGGGAAGCGACCCATCACGAACCGCGATGGGTCGCCGGCGCGCGGCGATGGTCGCCGCGGCCCGGCGGCCGCACCCTCGGTGGCGTGTCCCTGACCGCACCCGTCCTGTTCGTCCTGCTCTGGAGCTCCGGCTACGTGGTCGGCGCCGTCGGCGTCGGCGCGGCCGGGCCGTTCGCGCTGCTCAGCCTGCGCTTCGTCCTGGCGACGCTCCTCGCCGTGCCGCTGGCCCTGCGCGTGCCCGGATGGCGGCGCGCGCCGTTCCGCCGGCTGGCGCTGATCGGCCTGGCGACGCAGGCCGTGCAGTTCGCGGGCGCCTACTCGGGGCTGGCCCTCGGCGTCCCGCCCGCCCTGTCGGCGCTCGTGATGCTGGGCCTGTCGCCGCTCGCCTCGACCGCGGTCGCGGCCCGGCTGGGACTGGAGCGCCCGGGCCGCCGCACGTGGGCGGCGCTGACCGTCGGCGCGCTCGGCGTCGCCGTCAGCGTGGCGCCGGAGCTCGGCGACGCGCGCGTCGGGCTGGGCGTCGGGCTGACCGTGCTGGGGACGCTCGGCCTGGTGGCGGGGACGGTGCTGCAGCGGGGCGCCCCGCCCGTCGACCCGCGCGTGTCGGCCGCCGTGCAGGTCGGGACGGCGGCGCTCGTGACGGTGCCGATCACCGCCGCCGCCGGCGGGCTGCACCTGCACGCGTCGGCGCCGCTGGCGTGGAGCGTGGCGTGGCTCGCCTGGCCCCTGTCGGTCGGCATCGCCGTGCTCATGGCCCACCTGCTGACCCTCCACCACGTCAGCACGGTGTCGGCGCTGCTGCTCGTGGTCCCCGCCGCGACGACGCTGCTGTCGTTCGCGCTCCTGGGGCAGGCGCCGCACCCCCTGGCGGTGGTCGGGATGGTGGTGACGGCCGTCGCGGTCGGGGACGTCGTCCGGCGTCCGGCGGCGTCGACCGGCGACGACGCGCCGCCGGCCCGGGTCGCGCCGGGCGTCCCGGCCCGGCCGCCGGTCGGCGGCGCGCCGACGGCGCCGACCGTGCCCTGGACCGCGGCGCACCGCGCGTGACGGCGCGCCCGGCCGGTCCGCCAGAATCGGGCGATGCGCCGTCGCGCCGCCCCTGACGTCGCCGGGCCGGCTCGCCCGGTCGCGGTCCGCCGAACACGCCGAACGCCCGCCGCCCCTGGCGGCCGCCGCCCGGGGGCACCACGCTGATGCCCGAGGGGTCCGCCCGCTCGCCGCGAGGCGAGGCCACCCGCGCCCGGCTGATCGAGACGACGGTCGAGCTCCTCGTCGACGTGGGCTACGCGGAGACGACGACGGAGGCCGTCCGGCGCCGCGCCGGCGTCTCTCGCGGCGCGCTCCTGCACCACTTCCCCTCGCGCGCCGACCTGGTGGTCGCCGCCATCGCCCACATCGCCGCGGAACAGGCCGCGGCGCTGCGGGCGGCCGCGGCCACCCTGGACGAGGACGGCGACCGCGTCTCGGCCGCGCTGGCGGTGCTGCTGCGCACCCATTCCGGGCCGCTGTTCCTCGCCGGCCTGGAGCTGTGGCTGGCCGCGCGCACCGATCCGGCGCTCCACGCGGTCCTGCTGCGCCACGAGCGCGGCGTCGGGCGGGAGCTGCGCCGGGTGCTGCGAGCGCTGTTCGGCCCCGCGGCCGGGGCGTCCGCGCCGCTCGACGCCGCGTGCGAGCTGACGCTCGTGGCGCTGCGCGGACACGCGCTGACCTCGATCCTCCGCACCGACGCGGACCGCGACGCACGCCCCCCGGCGGGGCTGGAGGCCGCGCTTCGGGCCCTCCTCTCCGGGGACGGACCACCAAACAGTCAGGGTTGACGGTTTGCGGTCGGGTCCGGTAGGACTCCGGCCATGACGGGGCAGCAGAACGACGAACGCGTGCCGCTCGCGGCCGGATCCGGCGGCGCGGCCGATGGCGGCGCCCGGGAGCCCCGCGGATGCTGACCGTCGACCTCGTCCGCGCCGGCGCACGCCGGTGGGGCGCCCGCCCCGCGCTGACCTACCGCGACCGGACGCTGAGCTTCGCCGACGTGGACGGGCTCGCCAGCCGCATGGCCAACGCGCTCATCGCCGGCGGCGTCCGGCCGGGCACGCGGGTGGCCATCCTGGCCGACAACGGCCCGTACTCGCTGTCGATCGACTTCGCGTGCCTGAAGGCGCGCGCGACCCGCGTGCCGCTGAACGCCCGGCTGTCGTCGTCCGAGCACGCCCGCATGCTGGCGGAGTCCGGCGCGACCGTCCTGCTCTACACCTCCTCGCTCGCCGACCGGGCCGCCGAGCTCCTCGCGGCCGCCGACGCCGTCGACGGGCTGAGCGTCGGCCCGGCGCCGCACGGCCACCCCGACCTGCTGGTGCGCGCCCAGGACGGGTCGGCGCGGGATCCGTTGCTCGCCGCGACGCCCGACGACGTCGTCCTGGCCCTCTTCACGTCGGGGACGACGGGGACGCTGAAGGCCGCCCAGCACACCCAGGCGACCTACGCCGCGGTCTGCGCCAACATCCTCGCCAACCTCGTCTCGCCCGGGCGCGACGACGCGATGCTGCACGCCGCGTCGCTCATCCACGCGAGCGGCACGTTCGTCCTGCCGTTCTGGCTCCGCGGTGCCCGGGCGGTCGTGCTCGACGGCTTGGACCCCGACGCGTACCTGGAGCAGGTCCGGGCGACGGGCGCGACCCACGCCAACCTGGTGCCGACGATGATCACGATGCTGCTCGAGCGCGGCGGCGACGCCGACCTCGGGCGGCTGCGCTCGATGGTCTACGGCGCGTCACCGATGCCCCGGGCCACGCTCGAGCGCGCCCTCGCGACGTGGGGCCCGATCCTCACCCAGTACTACGGGCAGACCGAGGCACCGCTCTGCCTGGCGGTCCTCGACGCGGAGGACCACGTCGGCGACGACGTGCCCTACGGCGCGGCCGGCCAGCCGGCCGTCGACGTCGAGCTGCGCCTCGTCGACGCGGACGGGCGCGACGTCGCCGACGGCGAGGTCGGCGAGATCGCGGTCCGCGGACCGATCGTCCACGCGGGCTACCTGGACGCGCCGGAGCTGGACGCGGCGGTCCGCATGCCGGACGGCTTCATGCGCACCCGCGACCTCGGACGCCGCGACGAGCGCGGCTTCCTGCACCTGGAGGACCGGACGAGCGACATGATCGTCACCGGCGGCTACAACGTGTACCCGCGCGAGGTCGAGGAGGCGCTCGTCGCGCATCCCGACGTCGTCGAGGCGGCGGTGGTCGGCGGCCCCGATCCCACGTGGGTCGAGGCGGTCACGGCGTTCGTCCGGGTCCGCCAGGGCGCCGAGGTCGACGCCGAAGCGCTGCGGTCGCACGTCCGCGGACGGGTCGCCGGCTACAAGGTGCCCAAGCGCGTCGAGCTCGTCGACGACCTGCCGAAGAGCGCGGTCGGCAAGGTCCTGCGCCGCGCGCTCCGCGACCCGCTGTGGGCCGACCACGACGGGGGCGGGCGATGAGCACCGTCCGCGTCGACCGCGACGGCCCGGTCTGGACGATCGGGATCGACCGGCCCGACGTCCGCAACGCGGTCGACCGCCCGACCGCCGAGCGGCTGGCCGACGCGTTCCGCGCGTTCGACGCCGACCCCGACGCGGCGGTCGCCGTCCTGTACGGGACCGGCGGCCACTTCTGCGCGGGCGCCGACCTGAAGGCGTTCGCCGAGGGCCGCGGCAACCGCACCGAGCCGACCGGCGACGGCCCGATGGGGCCGAGCCGCATGCACCTGGGCAAGCCGGTCATCGCCGCCGTGAGCGGCCACGCCGTCGCCGGCGGCCTGGAGCTCGCCTGCTGGTGCGACCTGCGCGTGGTCGAGGAGACGGCCGTCTTCGGCGTCTTCTGCCGCCGCTGGGGCGTCCCTCTCATCGACGGCGGGACGGTTCGCCTGCCGCGGATCGTCGGCCGCAGCCACGCGCTCGACCTGATCCTCACGGGCCGCCCCGTCGCCGCGGACGAGGCGCACCGGATCGGCCTGGCGAACCGGGTGGTCCCCGAGGGCGGCGCGCTCGACGCCGCGGTCGCGCTGGGCCACGAGCTGGCCCGCTTCCCCCAGGCGACGCTGCGCGCCGACCGCCTGTCGGCGCTGGAGGGCGAGGGTCTGGACGAGGACGCGGCGCTGCGCCGGGAGTTCGCGCGGGGCGTGGAGGTCCTCGACACGGCGGCCGAGGGGGCGACGCGCTTCGCGTCGGGCCGCGGGCGGCACGGCGACTTCTCGGACCTCTGACGCCGCGCGCCGCCCTCAGTACACGCCGGCGGCGAGCTTCCGGTGGTCCCAGGTCGCGCGGCGGACCTCGACGAACTCGAACGCCACGCGCTTGGCCGCCTGCGCCTCGACCATCCCCTGCGCACCCTCCGGGAGCGGGGCGCCGTCGGCCAGGCCCGGGGTGTAGCGCCGCAGCACGTCCGTCCCCACGCCCGCGACCGTCTCCAGGTCGCGGTGGATGACCGCCTCGCACTCGAGCATCACGCCGCGCAGCTGGTCGTACGTCTCGCCCGCCTCGACCTGCAGCGTCGCGCGCGGGTCGCGCTCCAGGTTCTTCGTCTTCTGCGACTTCGCGAACGTCCAGGCCCAGACGCGCCCGTCGCGGACGACGAACCACAGCGGCATCAGGTGCGGCCAGCCGCGGGGCCCCTGCGACGCGCAGATCACGGTCCGCTCCTCGTCCAGGAAGGCCAGGACCTCGTCGTCGCTCATGCGGATCTGGTCCCGGCGGCTCATGGGCGGCAGCGTAGCGCCGACTGGCTGGCTGGCCAACCCGAAGGGCGGCGCGTCGGCGCGGCCCCCCCCCGCGGTCGGCCGGATGCCTCGCGAGGACCTGCCCGTCGACGCCGGGTGCGGCGCGTCGTAGGGGCGCGTCAGTCCTCGCGGGCGAGCGCCGCGCGCATCGTCGGCCCCATCCGGTGGCGTCGCCGCCAGCCGTCGTAGCCCGCGACCGCCACGAGCACCGCCACGAGCAGCGCGCCGACCGCGAGCGCGGGCAGCGCCGTGCCGAGCAGGCCGACCACCAGGCACGCGCCGATGGCGGTCGTCCGCGACGGGCTGAGCGTCCCGGTGTTGCGCAGGCGGATCAGGTCCTGCGCCAGCAGGTAGAGGATCGGGCCCGCGACGGTGGCGACGAGCGCCGGCGTCTCGAGGGCCTCGGTCGGGTGCGCCAGGACCACCTCGTCGCCGACCGCGCTGACGACGATGCCCGCCACGAGCACGGCGTGCAGGTAGGTGAAGATGTCCCGCGCCACGGTCGTGCGGTCGTCGCCGGACCCGTGCAGGCGGGACTCCGTCAGCACCGCGATCGAGCTGAAGTACAGCCACCAGAGCGCCGCCGTGCTCGCGAACGCCACGACGACGGCGGTCACCGCGGCGAGGTCGAGCGCGTGCTCGGCCGCCGTCGCGCCCGTCAGGACGATCGTCTCGCCCAGCGCGATGATCACGAACAGCTGGAAGCGCTCGGCGAAGTGCGCGGCGCCGACGTCCCACGCCGCGGCGGGGGAGCGCCCGCGGCCGGGCAGCCAGTAGAGCGCCAGCGGACCGCCCAGGTCGACGACGAGGGCGACGCACCACAGGACCGTGCGGGCGCTGCCCTCGGCCAGGGCCCCGGCGACCCACAGCACGCCGGCGGCCGCGAACCAGGCCAGGATGCGGCCCGCGCGCTCGCGCTCGACCGTGCCGGGGCCGGCCGCGACGAACGTCATGAACCCGTGCCGCAGCAGCTGCACCGCGACGTAGGTGCCGGCGAACAGCAGGGCCCGGTCGCCCCACGCCTCGGGGATCGCCACCGCCATCAGCAGCCCCAGCAGCATGAGGACCAGCAGCAGGACCCGCACCGGCGGCAGCTCGGGGTCCAGCTCGTTCATCGCCCAGGTCGAGAAGTTCCACGACCACCAGACCACGAGCAGCACGAGCGCCGTCTGCGCGGCGCCCGTCCACGTCAGGTGCTCGAGCAGCAGGTGCGAGGTCTGGGTGATCGCGAAGACGAAGACGAGGTCGAAGAAGAGCTCGAGCGTCGAGACCCGTTGCGCGCGGTCGCCGGCGCGGCGGAGCGTGGAGGCCATGGGCCCGAAGTATGCGGGCCGGACCCCGCGTCGTCCCGGCGGCGACACCGGAAGGGACGCCACCGATCGCGCTCTGCGGCGGCCGGCCCGGTCCCGCGCGGCCGCGTGTGCGCCGCGCCGCCCTCGGGTATGCGCCGTCCATGAGCCCCACGGACCCGACCGATCCGACCGGCGCCGCCCCCGGCGACGAGGCGCCGCCCGGCACGCCCGGCACCGGCGAGGACGTCTGCCCGCGCTGCGCCGGCAGCGGCCGCGTCGACGGCGGCGCGTGCCCGGAGTGCGCCGGCACGGGCACGGTCGTGCGCGGCGTCGGCGGCGGCTGATCCGCCGCCCGCGGGGCCGTTCACCAGATCGACCCCCGCGCGAGCCGATTGCTGCAAGGATGTAGCAATAAGGTGCCCCTACAACGGGGCGCCGCCACGGCCCCGTCCGGGGCCGCAACGCCGACCGACCCCAGGAGCGAGAGATGTCCGACGTCGCCAGCCAGCCGCCCGCCGAGGGCGACGACCGCGAGGTCCTGACCAACCGTCAGGGTCACCCGATCTACGACAACCAGAACCAGCGCACCGTCGGCGAGCGTGGCCCGGCGACGCTCGAGAACTACCAGTTCCTCGAGAAGATCAGCCACTTCGACCGCGAGCGCATCCCCGAGCGCGTGGTGCACGCCCGCGGCGCGACCGCGTTCGGCGAGTTCGAGGCCTACGGCACGGTCGGCGACGAGCCGATCGAGAAGTACACCCGCGCCAAGGTCCTGCAGAAGGGCGGCCGGTGCGAGGTGGCGGTGCGCTTCTCCACCGTCGCCGGCGGCCGCGACTCGTCCGAGGCGGCGCGCGACCCGCGCGGCTTCGCGGTGAAGTTCTACACCGAGGACGGCAACTGGGACCTCGTCGGCAACAACCTGGGCGTCTTCTTCATCCGCGACGCGATCAAGTTCCCGGACTTCATCCACTCGCAGAAGCCGGACCCGGTCACGTTCGAGCGCCAGCTGCCGAACCGCGTGTTCGACTTCGCGTCCCAGACGCCGGAGTCGCTGCACATGTTCAACCTGGTCCTCAGCCCCCGCGGCCTGCCGGCGAGCTACCGCCACCAGCAGGGCTTCGGCGTCAACACCTACAAGTGGGTGAACGCGCAGGGCGAGACGAAGCTCATCAAGTACCACTGGATCCCGGAGCAGGGCGTGAAGTCCTGGACCGAGGCGGACGGCGCCGTGGCGCAGAGCCGCGAGCTCGGCGTCCACACGAAGGACCTGTACGACGCGATCGACCGCGGCGACTTCCCGGCGTGGGAGCTGCGCGTCCAGATGATGGACGACCACGAGCACCCCGAGCTGGACTTCGACCCGCTCGACGACACCAAGGTGTGGCCCGAGGAGCTGTTCCCGGTCCTGCCCGTCGGCCGCATGGTCCTCAACCGCAAGCCCGAGAACTTCTTCGCCGAGAGCGAGCAGATCGCGTTCGGCACCGGCGTCCTCGTCGACGGCCTGGACTTCTCGGACGACAAGATGCTCGTCGGCCGCACGTTCTCGTACTCGGACACGCAGCGCTACCGCGTCGGCCCGAACTACCTGCAGCTGCCGGTCAACCAGCCCAAGGGCGTCAAGGGCGGCGTGCGCACGAACCAGCGCGACGGCCAGATGGCGTACTACGTGGACGGCGGCGGCGAGAACCCGTCCGTGAACTACGAGCCGTCCATCACCGGCGGCCTGCGCGAGGCCGAGTACCCCACGCACGACGAGCAGGGCCCCGAGATCCGCGGCCGCCTCACGCGCAAGCGGATCGCGCGCACGGACGACTACACCCAGGCCGGCGAGCGCTACCAGCTGTCCGAGCAGTGGGAGAAGGACGAGCTCGTCGCCAACTGGATCGGCAACCTGTCGGCCTGCGACCGCCCGATCCAGGAGCGCATGCTCTGGCACCTGTTCCTCTGCGACGACGAGCTGGGCCACCGCGTGGGCGAGGGCCTCGGCCTGGGCGTCGACGACGTGAAGCACCTGAAGCCGCTGGCCTCGCAGGGCTGGGGGCCGAAGGAGCAGGCGCGCCTGGACAACCTGGGCAACAACGGCCCGCGCGACGTCGAGGGTCACCAGATGACGCACTGCGTGCCGAACGAGCGCGTGAACCTCGTCGACACGGCGGTCGCCGCGGACTGAGTCCCGGCAGGCGGCGCGGCCCGGGCCGCGCCGCCGCACCCCGGGCGCTCGGGCGCCCCGACGGTCACGGCCGGCGCGACGCGCCGGCCGTTCGCGTTCCGGGGCCGGCGGCACGTCGCCCCGGACGCGGGCCAGCCTGGCCGGCGCCCGGGCGCGGCGCCGCGCGGCGTCAGCGCGCCGGCGACCCCTGCGCCGCGCGGGCGGGCGCCCGGGCGGCGGGCGTCAGCAGCGTGACGCCCAGGCACGGCGGCCGCGACGCGTCGGGCCCGCCGATCACCGAGCAGCCCGACGAGACGACGGTGCGGACGACGCTCTCGCCGTGGTCCAGGCCGAGCTGCTCGACGGCGTCCGCCCCCGGGTCCTGGGCGATCGGCGCCGTCGCGAGCACGCGACCCGTGCGGACGGAGAACGTCGTCAGGTCTCGCGGGTGCCCGCCGCCGAGCGCCCAGCGCGAGACGGTGACGCGGGCGCCACCGGCGATCACGGTCGGCCGGCCCATGCCGTTGTCCGACGCGCCGCCGCTGCTCTGCCGCAGCACCTCGCGGGCCGCGCTCCCGACCCGCGCCCGCCACAGCACGTCGAGGGCGCCGACGCGCGTGCGCCGCCGGCCGTGCACGAAGACGGTGCCGTCGGCGGCGAGCGCCAGCTCGGCCACCGCGTACCGGCGCGGGACCGCGAACGCGATGCGGCCGGCAGCGCCGGGGCGCGGGGCGACCAGCACCTGGGTCCGGCCGCCGCGCTCGCGGGCGTACGCCAGGCGCCCGCGGAACAGCGCGGAGGCGCGCCACCGGGCCGAGCCCGCGACCGGGCGGACGACCGGCCGGGCGTCGGCGGCGAGGGGCACGGACCACGTGCGCGCGGGGGTGCCGAGGAGCGCCACGGGACGGCCACGGCGGTCGGTGCCGACGCTCACCGCGTTCGTGCCCGCGGGCAGGCGCACGTCGACGCGGCGCACCGCGGACGCGCCGGGGTCGCGGACGAGCAGCCGGTAGGCGCTCCCGCTGCCCCCGGCCGCGGCGTCGCCGGACGTCCACGCGACCGTGCCGCCCTGGGCGGCCACGTCGCCGACGACGGGCGACGGATCGAGCACGAGACGCCCGGAGGCCGGCGCCGGGGCGGCGACCGCCGGGGTCGCCGCGGTCAGGCAGGCTGCGACGGCCCCCAGGACGGCGGCGCGAGCAGGGGAGGACGAGGGACGGATGGCACGCATGCGGAGAAGAACACCGCACACGGCGCGACGATGCGTCGCCGCCCGCGCGGGACGACGACGTCGGCCGCGGCGCGCGGGCCGCCGGGCGCCGCTCAGGCGGCGGACGCCACGCTCTCGGGGACCGCGGTCGGGATCGCCTCGCCCGACGTCGGGTCGAAGAAGTAGAGCTGCGTGTGGTCGACGCGCAGGCCGACCCGCTCCCCCCGCGCCGGCGCCCGCCGGCCGTCGAGCACGGCGACGAACCGCGCACGCTCGTCCTCGACCAGCAGCCGGGTCTCGCCGCCGCTGGCCGCGGCCCGCACGGCGTCGGCCTGCACGCGCGCGGCCTCGACGGCGAACGTCACGTGCACCTCGTCGCCCAGGTGCTCCACCAGGTCGGGGACGACGTCGAGCGGGGCCCAGCCCGCGTCGGCCCGCGCGCCGTCCAGCGCGAACGCGCCGGGGCGGATGCCCAGGACGACGTCGCGCGTGGTGCCGTGCAGCGAGGACCCGGGGGGCAGCGGCAGGACGTGGGCGCCGAAGCGCACCTCGCCGTCCTCCACCCGCGCGCCGACGAGGTTCATCGCGGGCGAGCCGATGAACGCGGCGACGAACAGGTTCCGCGGCTGCCGGAACAGCGTCTGCGGCTCGGCGCACTGCTGCACCACCCCGTCCCGGAGCACCGCCACGCGGGTGCCCAGCGTCATCGCCTCGACCTGGTCGTGCGTGACGTAGACGGTGGTGATGCCGAGCCGGGCGTGGAGCCGCGCGAGCTCGCCGCGCATCGTCGTGCGGAGCTTCGCGTCCAGGTTCGACAGCGGCTCGTCGAGCAGGAACGCGCTGGGCTCGCGGACGATCGCGCGGCCGATCGCCACGCGCTGCCGCTGGCCGCCCGAGAGCTGCGACGGCCGGCGGTCCATCAGCGCCTCCAGGCCCAGCATGCGCCCGGCCTCGGCGACGCGCTCGGCGATCACGGCCTTGTCGACCTTGCGCTGCTTCAGGCCGAAGGCCAGGTTGTCGCGCACGCTCTTGTGCGGGTAGAGCGCGTAGTTCTGGAAGACCATCGCGATGTCGCGGTCGGGCGGCGCGACCGCCGTCACGTCGCGGTCGCCGATCACGATCCGCCCGGCGCTGACCTGCTCGAGCCCCGCGATGATCCGCAGCAGCGTCGACTTCCCGCAGCCCGACGGGCCGACGAGCACCATGAACTCGCCGTCGCGCACGTCGAGGGACACGTCGTCGACGGCGCACCGCTCCTCGCCCTCGTAGGCCTTGGAAACGCCCTGCAGCTGGATGCCACCCATGCTCGCCCTTTCTCAGCCCTTGACGGCGCTCGACGCGAGGGAGCGCACGAACGTCTTCTGGGCCGCGATGAAGGCGATCAGCACCGGGAGCGTCGCCAGGACGTTCGCGGCCATGATCGCCGATTGGTTGGTCTGCGCCCGGCTCTTGAAGCTGGCGATGCCGAGCGGAAGCGTGTTGTGGGAGTCGCTCGAGATCGCGATCGCGGGCCACGAGACGTCGTTCCAGGTGAGGAGGAACGTCAGGACCGCGACCGTGGCGAGCGCCGGCCGCGCCAACGGCAGCACGATCGTCCACAGGATCTTCCAGCGCGAGCAGCCGTCGATGTACGCGGCCTCCTCGAGCTCGGGCGGCAGCGACAGGAAGAACTGGCGCAGCAGGAAGACCCCGAACGGCGTCACGAGCGACGGGACGATCAGGGCCCCGAGCGTGTCGATCAGCCCGAGGCGCTCCATGATGATGAACGTCGGGATCAGCGTCAGCTGGAACGGGACGATCAGCGTCGCGAGCATGATCCCCAGCACGATCTTCGACCCGCGGAAGCGCATGCGGGCGAACGCGTAGCCCGCCATCGAGCAGAACACGACGCTCGCCACCACGCAGACGAGGCTGACGATCACCGAGTTGAGGAACCACGTGCCGATCTCGGCGTTCTCGAACAGGTAGCGGTACCCGTCCAGGTGCAGCGACCCGGGGATGATCGTCGGCGGGAACCTGTTGAGCTGCTCCGTGCTCATGAACGACGCGAGCAGCATCCACGCCAGCGGCAGCGCCAGCAGGACGGTGACCGGCAGGAGGACCAGGTGCCACGGGTCGAAGCGGCGACCACGCCGGCGCGCGGCCGGGGACGGCGCGCCCACGGTCTCGTCCGCCGCCGCGGCGGGCACGGGCGGGGCGGCGACGCTCACGACGCCACCCCCGCCGCGCGGCGGGCCCGGAGGCGCCCGGCGCCCCAGGCCACGGCGGTGAGCAGCACGAGCGCGCCGGCCACCAGGTACGACGCCGCGGCGCCCGTGCCGTAGGCCGACTCGCGGATCGTGCGGTACACGTAGTAGACGACCACGACGGTCGACTCGCCCGGGCCGGCCTGCGTGCTGCCGTAGACGATGTCGAAGAGCTGGATGCCCTGGACGGCCTGCCACAGCAGCAGGAACGTCGCGACGGGCGTGATCGCCGGCAGGGTGACGTGCCGGAACGTCGCCCAGCGCCGGGCGCCGTCGATCGACGCCGCGTCGGTCAGCTCGCGCGGGATGTCCTGCAGCGCGGCCAGGAAGATCACGGCGCAGAACGAGACGCAGCTCGTGCCGGCCCACAGCCCCGCGACCACGAGCAGCAGGAGCGCCTGGGAGCCGTCGGCGAAGAACGGCTGCGGGTCGAGCCCGACGAGGTCCAGCAGCGCGTTGGCCACGCCGAACTGGTCGTCGAAGATGAACGAGAAGAGGACGCCCTGCACCGTCGCCGAGATGACGATGGGGACGAACGCGAGCGTCCGGTACAGGCCGACGAAGCGGATCCGCCGGTTGAGCAGCAGCGCCAGGCCCAGCCCGCCCGCGATGGAGAGCGGGACGAACAGGACGGTGTAGAGCAGCGTGTGGTTGACCGCGCCGCGGAACTCGTCGTTCGCGAACAGCTCGCGGTAGTTGCTCAGCCCCGCCCAGGTGGTCGTCTCGGCGATCGGGTCCTTGTCCTGGAACGACAGGATCAGCGACCAGAACACGGGGACGACCGCGAGCCCGATGATGATGACCACGGCCGGGGCGATGTAGAGCCAGGCCGTGGGCGTCTCGCCGAAGACCCGCTGCGCGAAGCTGCGCTTCGGGGCGGCGATCTCCTCGGCGTCGGCGCGTCGGGACCCGCGCGATCCCTGGGCGAAGAACGTGCTGCTCATCCGCGCTAGCCCTCCCCGAGGGCGTCGTTGGCGCCGCTGACCGCGTCCGCCGCGGCCTTGTCCGGCGTGGTGCTGCGCAGCAGCGTGGCGGCGATCTGCCGGCCGATCGCGGTCGACATCTTCGGGTACTGCGTGACGGGCGGCCGGGCCCGCGCGGTGTTCAGCGCCTCGACGAACACGGACACGCCCTCGACGCTCTTCGCGTGCTCCGTCCAGCGCGGCTCGGTGGCCGTCGACCGCCGCAGCGGCAGGCTGCCCGCGTCGATGTCCCAGCGGGCGTCCTGCTGCGGCTGGGTCAGCCAGCGCACGAACTCCTGGGCGGCCTTCGTGCGGGCGTCGCCGTTGTCGAACAGCATCCAGGCGTCGGGGCCCGAGATCGTCGACGGCTTGCCGTCGTAGCTGGGCAGCGGGGCCACGCCGTAGTCGACCTTGCTCTCGCGGATCTCGGGCAGCTGCCACGGGCCGGTCGGGACCATGCCCATGCGCCCGTTCATGAACACGCGGTACATCTGCTCGCTGCCGGCGGTCTTGTCGACGTAGACCGAGCCGTCCTGCGCCAGCCCGCCGATCGTGGCGAACGCGCGCTGGGCGGGCGCGCCGCCGAAGCCGGCCTGCTTGCCGTCGGGCGAGACGACGTCGCCGCCGGCCTGCCAGACCATCGGCCAGATGCGCCAGGTCGTGTCCTCGTCGCCGACGCCGGGCCAGCCGGTGCCGAAGACGCCGTCGCCCTTGTCCGTCAGCCGCTTCGCGATCGTGCGGTAGTCGTCCCAGGTCCAGCCGGCCTTCGGCTCCGGGATCCCGGCCTGCTCGAACAGCTTCTTGTTGTAGACGACGGCGAGCGAGTCGATCACCGCGGGCACGCCGTGCACCTCGCCCCCGACCGTGACGGCCTCGCGGGCCGGCGGGTAGAAGTCGTCCCAGTCCCAGCCTGCCCCCTTGACGGCGTCGGTCAGGTCGACCGACTTCGGGCTGCGCGCCAGCGACGGCACGTTCGGGCCGAACTGGTAGACGACGTCGGGGTACTTGCCGCCGGCGAGCGCCGCGGTCGTCTTCGAGTACAGGTTGTCGGCCAGCGCGCCGACCTGGGAGTCGACCTGGATCTTCGGGTGGCTCGCGTTGAAGTCGGCCACGAGCGCGTCCATGGTCGTCTTCGCCGTCTGGTTCTGGCCGTGCCAGAGCGTGATCTTCACGACCCCGCCGTCGGCCGACGCGTCCGCGTCGTCGCCCCCGCCGCCACAGCCCGTCACGGCGATCGCGGCGGCGCTCATGGCGGCGACGACGGCGATGCGGGCAGCCCTGCTATTCGGTGTTCGCACTCTGCGTTCCTTTCGAAGGCCGTCGGG
Organism: Patulibacter sp. SYSU D01012; assembly: GCF_017916475.1. Lineage (GTDB taxonomy): Bacteria > Actinomycetota > Thermoleophilia > Solirubrobacterales > Solirubrobacteraceae > Patulibacter. The sequence continues at coordinate 344,882 of NZ_JAFMTB010000001.1, read as the reverse complement.
ACGGCGGCAGTCGGGTGCCCGGTCGGGCGTACGCCCTCGGGGCCGGACGGACTAGTTCAGGACCTCGAGCTCCTCGTCCGTGAGGACGACGGACCGGGTCAGGTTGCGGGGCAGGTCGGGGTTGAGCCCGCGGGCCTCCGCGAGCGCGACGGCGGTGCGCTGCGCGAGGACGAGCGACGCCATCGGGTCCAGGTCGGGCCGGACGAGGGTCGCGCCCGTGGCCTCGATCTGCGCGACGATCGGCGCGTCGAGCGCGGTGAGCGCCCAGACGACGCGGCCGGGGGCCGCGATGCTGATCGGCCCGTGGCGGTACTCGAACACGGGGTAGGCCTCCGTCCACGCCTGCGCGGCCTCGCGCAGCTTCAGGCCCGCCTCCTCGGCCAGGCCGCAGCTCCAGCCGCGGCCCAGGAAGGTGAGCTGCTCGCCGTGGACCGCCACGTCGACGGGCAGCGGGGCCTGGAGCGCCCGCTCGGCGTCGTCGGCCGCGGCCGCGACGGCGGCAGGCTCCACCTGGGCGCGCAGGAGCGCGAGCACCGTGGTGGCGAATCGCGTCTGCACGACGGACTCCTCGTCCGCGAAGCCCAGGTCGACGACGTGGTCGGCGGCCTCCGGCACCGGGGTGCCGGGGACGGCGGTGATCGCGACCGTGCGCCCGGCCTGCACGCGGCCGAGGGCGCGGGCGACCTCGGTCGTCGTCCCGGAGCGGGAGATCGCGACGACGACGTCGTAGCGGCGGCCCTCCGGCAGCTCGGAGGCGGCGAACGCGTCGACCTCGCCCAGGCCCGCGGCCTCGCGCAGCGCGGCGACGGCGCGGGCCATGAACAGCGAGGTGCCGCAGCCGACGATGCACGTGCGCTCGCCGGCGGCCGGCAGCACGCCGGACAGGTCGTCGGCCATCGCAGCGGCCCGGCGCCAGAGCGCGGGCTGTGCGGCGATCTCGTCAGCAGTGATGCTCATTTGTGAATGAATATCCGACGTATCGCTCAAAAGCAAGCATTCATCTCGACGGAGCCAGGATGCGCCGCGCGTTCTCCGCGTAGACCGCGCGCAGCACGTCGTCGGGCAGGTCGAGGGCCGAGACGCGCCAGACGCCCTGCGGATGGGGATCCTCGGGATCGGGGCCGTACGCGAAGTGCTCGTCCGCGGTCTCGAGGAAGCGGAAGTGCAGCTCGTACGTCGCGCGGTCGGGCGGGAAGGCGTCCGTGCCGAAGAGGACGCGCCTCGGGTGGTCCACCAGCAGGGCGCGGGCGGCCCGGGGCTGCCGGCCCAGCTCGCCGATCCGGGCGGAGACGTCGACGTGCAGGTTGGGGTGGTCCTCCAGCATCCGCCGGACGAGGGCCAGGTCCTCGGCCGCCGACGCCACGTGGGCGGCGACGAACGTCGTCCCGGGGTGGGCGGCCACGGCGCCCTCGAGCGCGGCGATCAGCCGCTCCCACGAGGGCACGCCGGTGCCGTGGAACGACCACTCCGGGTGGCGGGCCAGCTCGTCCCGGCGCTCGTTGCGCGCGTCGTTCGGCCACCAGAACGCGACGGGGTCGGCGGTGTGGATGAGCACGGGCAGGCCCAGCTCGCCGGCGGCGGCCCACACGTCGCGCAGCCGCGCATCGTCGGGCAGCACGAGCGCGCCGGCGGCGTCGCGCACGCTCAGCCCCAGGTCCTTCCAGACCTTCAGCCCCCGCGCGCCCGCCCGCCGGGACGCCTCCAGGGAGCGGACGATCGCGTCCGGCCCGCCTCCGCCCGGCCCGAGCTCGCCCCACGGGGCGTGGCAGAACGTGGCGAACCGGCCCGGGTGCGCGCGGTCGTAGCGGTCGAGATTGGCCTCGAGCTCCGCCCCCGTGCGGCCGTCGAGGTTGACGATCTGCTCGATCCCGACCTCGTCCATCAGGCGCAGCAGCGCCGCGACGTCGTCGACGGCCCAGCCGCCGTCCCGGCCGACCCACGACGCGAGCCACCGGCCCAGGTGGTTGTGGGCGTCGATCACGGGGTGCGCCGCGCGCGGCACCCGGGTCTCGGCCACCCGCAGGGCGGAGCGGACCGGCGGAGCCGGCGTCCCCCCGCTCACCGCCCGGCCCTCCCGCGGCGGGGGTGCGGCCGCGACGGCGGCCCCGGCCGCACCCCCGCGCTCAGCACGCCTGGTAGACGTAGGGCTCGTCGCCGGCCGGCGCGCCCGCCGGCGGGCGCGGGGCCACGGCGCGGTCGCGGTAGATGATCGAGATCTGCGCGCCCCGGGCCGCGCAGGCCGCCTGGAAGTTCGGCAGCCCGCCCTCGTCGACGTACTCGATCTCGTACACCTGGTCGCCGTACTCGTCGGTGTAGTCCTCGCACTCGCCCCAGACCTGGCACTCCTCCGCGATGGCGAAGTCGAAGCCGATCGAGGCCTTCGCGCCGGGCGCGATCTCCGCACCGTTCTTCTGGGCGATCGCGAGTCCCGCAGCATGGGCGCGCGCGACCAGCAGCTTGGAGAGCGCGACGTTGTTCGCCGTCGTCACCAGCCCCTTCGACCGGTCCCACGAGTCCAGGTTGTCCGGCTCGACGGCCTGGAACCCGGCCGCCGCGCAGCCGTCGAACCAGCCGCCGACGATCGCGGCGATCGCCGAGCGCTTGGCGGCCGTCCGCGTGTCGAGCACGATCTCGTTCTTCCAGATCGGGTCGGTGACGTACGCGCCGTTCTTCTTCAGCAGCAGGTCGTCGTGCTGGGCCTTCCACCACGCCGCCTCGCTCGGCTGCGTCTGGAACGCGTTGACGTAGCAGACGTTGTACTTCCCGGCGACCGGGGCGGCCGCGCGGTCGCGGTCGACGATCTGGACGGTGGAGACGGGGGAGTACGCCCCGCCGATCTGGTAGTCGAACTGGCCGTTGGCGGGCGGCAGAGCGGCCTGGGCGGTGCCGCCCAGGAGTCCGACCGCGCCGAGGGTCGCGGCCACGAGCCCCGCTCGCAGCGCCTTCATCGCGTGCATCACACGCCTTCCCTTCGTCCTGCGACCCCGCCTCGAGCCCGGTGCTCTGGCGACGGATGCCGGGCTGACTACCGACTGGGGCAGGCTCCGGGCGCGAGCCTACGGCGGGCCCCCGGCACGGTCAAGGGCAAACGCGCAGGTTCGTCCACGATGCGTGAGCGTTCTTGCGCGAGTCGCGGCGCGCGCCGGCGGCAGGACCGAGCGCGACCGCTCAGGCGACCTCGACCTCGACGCCGGCGGCCTCGATGTCGCGGAGCTGCTCCGGATCGGCGCCCTCGCTCGTGATGAGCGTCGTGACCTGCGTCAGGTCGCAGATGCGGGCCAGCGCGGTCGTGCCGATCTTCGACGCGTCGGCCACCACGGTGACCTTGGCGGCCCGCTCCACCGTCATCCGGTTCGTGCGCGCCTCGACCTCGCGGTGCGTGGTGATGCCGGTCGTCGCCGTGATGCCGTCCACCCCGACGAACGCGTGCTCCACGTGCAGCTGGGCGAGCGTGTCGTCCGCGAGCGGCCCGACGAGCTCGTACGACGCCGCGCGGGCGACCCCGCCGCTGACGATCATCCGGATGTTCGGGCGGATCGCCAGCTCCGCGGCGATGTTGATCGCGTTCGTGACGACCGTCAGGCCCTCGCGGTCCACGAGCATGCGGCCGATCTCGGTGGTCGTCGTCCCGCCGGTCAGCGCGATCGTCGCGCCGTCCGGGATCCGCGCCGCCGCGGCGCGGGCGATCCGCTGCTTCTCGTCGCGGTGCAGCGAGCCGCGGTAGCGGAGCGGCAGCTCGTACAGCCCGTTGATCGCGACCGCGCCGCCGTGCGTGCGGTCGAGCAGCCGCTGCTCGTGGAGCGTCTCGAGGTCGCGCCGGATGGTGGCGGGGGAGACGCCGAGCCGCTGGACGAGGTCGTCGACCTCGACGGTGCCGGCCTCGGACAGGCGGTCGAGGATGCCCCGATGGCGCTCCGTCCGGTTCATGCCGCCCACCCTAACGCTCGACGCGCACGATATGCGCGCGGTCCGCGAGCGTTCTTGCGCGCTCGGGCGCGAAGTGCGCAGCGCCGGGGCTCTCGGCGTTCGCGGCCGCGGCCCCCAGCGCGCTCGCCAGCGCGCCGTCCCAGTCCTGCGGCCGCCGGTCCGCGTGGGCCAGGAGCGCGCCCAGGAACGAGTCGCCCGATCCCGTCGGATAGGGCCCGCGCGCGTCGACGGCCCCGTGGCGCACGACGCCGTCGGGCCCCACGGCGTAGGCGCCGTCCTCGCCCGCCGTGACGATCGCCACGCCGGGCGGCAGGCCCCGCGCGCCCCGCGCCGCCGTGAGCGACGCGTGCAGGGCGCACGCCGCCTGGACGACGCCGCCGGCGCCGGTGAGCCCGCGGGCCTCGGCTGCGTTGACCTTCACCAGGTCGGGGGCGGCCGCGAGCGCTGCGGCCAACGTGGGCCCGTCGTGGTCGACGGCCACGCGGGCGCCGGCGGACCGCGCCCGCTCGACCAGCTCGCCCGCGCACTCCGGCGCCACGCCAGGCGGCAGCGAGCCCGACACGCCGACCCAGCCGGCGACGACGCCCGCCGCGCGCACGCGGTCGGCGAAGGCGTCCCACGCCGCCGGCGGCGTGTCGTCGCCCCGCTCGTAGAACTCCGTGGGGCGGCCGCTCGTCCGGTCCGCGACGGTCAGGCAGGTGCGCGTCTCGCCCGGGCTCCACGCCGCGTCGACGTGCATCCCGTCCCCGCGCAGCGCCTCGGCGACCCAGCGGCCGGCGTGGCCGGCGAGCAGGACGACGGCCAGCACGTGGGCGTCGAGCGCCCGCGCGGCCCGCGCCGCGTTGAGGCCCTTGCCGCCCGGCACGGCGACGAGCTCGAGCGGCCGATGGATCTCGCCCACCCGCACGCCCTCGACCGCGAACAGCTTGTCGACCGCCGGGTTGGGGCAGACCGCCGCGATCACGCGGGCACCCGGGCGGCGAGCGCCGACGCCTCGGCGAGGGTCGCCTGCCCGGCGGTGCCGCCGGCGGCGCGCGTGGAGAGCGTGCCCGCGGCGCTGGCCAGCCGCAGGGCCTCCGGCGTCGACCGCCCGTCGAGGAGCGCGCGGACGTAGCCGCCGTCGAACGAGTCGCCCGCGCCGACGGCGTCGACCACGGGGGCGCTCGTGGGCGCTACGCCCACGTCGATCCGGCGCCCGTCGTCGATCGCGAACGCCCCGGCGGCGCCGCGCTTGACCACCACCACGGCGCCGTCGGCGGCGAGCTCGCGGGCGGCGGCCTCGACCGTCGCGTCGTCCGTCGCGCGACCGTCGCGGCCGCTCAGGCGCACGACCTCCGCCTCGTTGGGCAGCAGCACGTCGACGTGGGTCAGCCACGCGGGAGCGACGAAGCGGTCCTCCGGGTCGAAGTTGGTGTCGACGGAGACGGTGGCCCCGGCGGCGCGGGCCGCGGCGACGATGCGGGCGCCGTCGGCGGCGATGGCCGGCAGCAGGAAGACCGCCGCCAGGTGCACGTGGCGCGGCGCGGGGTCGAGGCGGCCGAGGGCGTCGTCGGCCGTGACGGCCACCATCGCCCCGCGCTCCGTGTAGATGGCGCGGTCCGCCCGCTCGAGCAGGTGGACGGACGTGCCGGTGCGCCCGCCGGCGACGCGCCGGATCGCGTCGCGGCGCACGCCGTGGTCGTCCAGCATCCGCAGGCTGACGTCGCCCAGGGCGTCGTCGCCCACGGTGGCGCAGAGCTCCGTCCGCAGCCCGATCCGCGCGAGCCCGGCGGCGCAGATGCCGCCGGACCCGCCGAGCGTCAGGGCCATCTCGGCGTCGCGCTCGGCCTGGCCCCACCGCGGCCGCAGGTCGTCCCCGCGGACGAGCAGGTCGGGGTTCAGATCGCCGACGACGAGGACGTCGACCGGCCCGTCGTCGGTCACCCCCGCAGCCCCTCGGGCAGGCGGTCGCCGTGGGCGGCGAGCAGCTCGTCGACCATCGCGGCCGTCTGGTCCAGGCTGAGCGCGCCCGCCGTCGCCGGGTCGAGCATCGCGGCGTGGAGCACGTGGTCGCGGCGCCCCTCGAGCGCCGCGCGCACCGTCAGGTCGGCGACGTTGAGGAACGTCCGGTTCAGCGCCGCCAGGTGCGCGGGGTAGTCCGGCACCGGGGTCGGCCGCACGCCGGTCCGGTCCACGACGCACGGCACCTCGACCGCCGACCGCGCCGGCAGGTCGGGGAGCAGCCCCGTGTTCTGGACGGTGCCGTAGATGACCTGCGGCTGCCCCGTGTGCATCGCGTGGATGATGAGCGACGCGTACTCCAGGCTGCGCTCGATCTCGAACTGCTCGCCGGACGCCAGGCCGCGCTTGATGTGCTCGTACTCGTCCAGGTTCTCCTGGCTGCGGTCGATGTAGTCGCCGACCTTCAGGCGGAAGCGGTCGACGAGCTCGTCGTCGCGCAGGAACCACGGCAGGTACTCCGCGGAGTGCTCGCTGGACTCCGTGGGGAAGTAGCCCAGGCGGCGGTAGAGCTCCACGCGCACGCGGCGCTGCAGCTCGGGGTCGTCCGCCACCCGCTGCGCCAGGCGCGGGTACAGGTCCTCGCCGTCGCGCTCGAAGCGCAGGATGAACGCCTGGTGGTTGACGCCCGCGCCGAGGAAGGTGACGTCCTCGAACGGCACGTCGACGATCTCGGCCAGCTGCCGCGTCGTGTGCTGGATGGAGTGGCACAGCCCGACGATCTTCTTGTGCGGCGAGCCCTCGGCGTACGCCTGGCACAGGATCGACATCGGGTTGGTGTAGTTGAGCAGCCACGCGTCGGGGCAGACCGCGGCCATGTCCTCGCCGATCCCGAGCAGCACGGGGATCGTGCGCAGGGCGCGGAAGATGCCGCCGGTCCCGAGCGTGTCGCCGATCGTCTGCCGCAGGCCGTACTTGGCGGGGATGTCGAAGTCGAGCAGCGTCGACTCGTGCATCCCGACCTGGATCATGTTGATCGCGAAGTCGGCGCCGTCGAGCGCCTCGCGGCGGTCCAGGTGGGTGGTGATCGTCGCCCGCCCGCCCAGCTGCCCGTCGATCCACCGGGCCATCGCCTCCGCCGTGCGCAGGCGCTCCTCGTCGATGTCGTGGAGCGCGATGTGCGCGTCGGCCAGCTCCTCGAACGCGAGCAGGTCGCCGAGCAGCTCCCGCGTGAAGGTGACGCTGCCGGCCCCGATGAACGTGATCTTGAGCATGATCTGCACCCTACATTGAGCAAGCTTGATCGGCTAGGGTCCGATATGAGCAATTTCGCTCATCATTCACGCACGGTCGGCGCGAGGCGCCGGGAGGATCCAATGCCGGACGCAGCCCCGCTGTTCATGCTCGCCTTCGACCACCGCAACGCCCTCGTCGGCAAGATGCTGCCGGGCCGCACGGACCGGGCCGACGAGCTGGTGCCGCCCGCGAAGGACCTGATCTACGACGGCGCCCGCGCGGTGCTGGCCGACGGCGGGTTCGGCGCCGGCCGCCTGGCGGTGCTCGTGGACGAGCAGTACGGCGCCGCCGTCGCGCGCGCCGCCCGACGGGACGGCGTGACGCTGGCCGTCGCGTGCGAGCGCAGCGGCCAGAAGCACTTCGCGCTCGAGTACGGCGACGACGCCGCCGCGCACATCGAGGACCTCGACCCGGACTACGTCAAGGTCCTCGTCCGCTACAACCCCGACGGCGACGAGGCCCAGAACGCGCGGGAGCGCGCGGCGCTCGCGGACGTCTCCGCGCTCTGCGAGCGCCTGGGCCGCAAGCTCCTCTTCGAGCTGCTGGTGCCGCCGACCGACGCCCAGCTCGCCGCGGCCGGCGGGGACCGCGACCGCTACGACGCCGAGCAGCGCGCGGAGCTGACCGTCCGCACGATGGACGCGTTCCAGCGCAGCGGCACCCTCGTGCACCTGTGGAAGGTCGAGGGCTTCGAGACCGTGGAGGACGCCGCCGCGGTCGCGGCGCAGGCGGCCCGGGGCGCGGTCGACGCGCCGATCATCGTCCTGGGCCGCGGCGCCGACGACGCGCGCGTCGACCACTGGGTGCGGATCGCCGCGGCGACCGAGGGCTTCGCCGGGTTTGCGATCGGCCGCAGCATCTGGTGGGCGCCGGTGGCCGACTGGCTGAACGACGCGTGCACCCGCGAGGAGGCCGTCGCGCGGGTCGCCGCCGGCCTGCGCCGGTCGATCGACGTCTGGCAGGGGGCGACCGTCTAGCCGGACCGCGCGGGCCGTCCGGCGGTCGCCGGGCGGCCCGCGCCTACGCCCCGAGCAGCCGCTCGGCCGTGGCCCGCACGGCCTCGCGGGCGTCCGGCGGCTCGAGCACGACGAGGTCGCCGATCTCGGTCAGCACCTCGCGCACGAGCCAGTCGACGCCCGCGAAGGCGATCCGGGTGACGAGCGCGCCGTCCTCGAGCTCCTCGCTGATCCGGCGCCGCTCGCGCTCCCAGCGGGCGCGCTCCGGGCTGACCCACACGCGCGCGGTGCGCGACGCCGGCAGCTCGCCCGTGCGCGGCCAGCCGGCCACGTCGGCGGCGGGGTCGACCTCGGGCCGGCGCTCGAACGTCTCGTCCAGCACCTGCGCGTCGCGGATGCGGTCCAGGCGGAAGTGCCGCACGTCCTCGCGCGACGGGTCGTAGGCGGCGACGTACCAGCCCTCGCGGCCGTTGATGAGCGCGTACGGCTCGACCCGGCGGTGCGAGAACTCGTCCTCGTTGGGCTTGTAGTAGTCGAGCTCGATCACCCGGCGATCGTGGGCGGCACGCGAGATCAGCTGGGAGAGCTCGCGGTCGTCGCCGCCGCCGTGCGCCACCTGCAGGCCGTGCTCGAGCGGGTCCTCGCCGAGCGCGTCGACGACCTTGCGCCGCACGGCGGCCAGCGAGCCGTCGGGGAAGTGGTCGCCGATCAGGTCGATCGCGGCCACGAGCGCCTTGGCCTCGACCGGCAGCAGGCGCGCGGGCCGGGCGAAGTGGTCCGAGTACGGCTCGGGGTCCACGTCGACGTACCCGTCGTCGGCGATCTCGGCGTAGAGGACGTACGAGCCGCCGCCGAAGTTGACGACGTTGAGGACGTTGATGTCGTCCTTCAGCTCGGCCTCGGAGACGTTGAGCCGCCCGATCAGCTCGCCGACCTCGAGCCGCTCCTGCGCGCGGCCGGCGTGGATGAGGATCGACGCCAGGGTGACCAGGCGCGCGAAGCGCTCGGGCCGGATGACGCCGTCGCGGGTGGGGGGCGCGGCCTCGCCCGGGTCCTCGCGCACCTCGGCCGGGCGGCCCGGCGCGGCCAGGAAGGGCCCGGTGTGGCGGTCGCGCACGCTCTCGAGCCGGCGCCGGTACTCGTCGCGCAGCGCGGCCGGCTCGAGGATCTCGGCGTGCTCGCCGATCCGCATGACCCAGCCCAGCAAGGCGCGGGCGACGCCGTACTCGGTGGTGAAGATCGCGTCGCCCTCGGGCGCCGCGGGGTCGACGGGGGCGAACGTGCCCTGGCGCCCGTGCGCGCGCTCCACCTGCCAGGCGATGCGTCCGGCGATGCGGATGCGGGCGGTGCCGACGGCCTCGGACATCTGCCAGTCGGCGCGGTCGCCGTACGGGCGCGGATCGAAGTCGTCGGGACGGCGGAAGTCGTGCTCGGCCTTCGTCGCGTACGCGACCTTGTCGCGGATGCGCGAAAGGCGGAAGACGCGCAGGCCGTCCTTCTCGTGGTCGCGGCCCAGCAGGTAGAACTGCCCGCCGCGGAAGAGCAGGTGGTACGGGTCGACCTTGCGCGGCTCGACGACGTCGCGGTGCAGCGAGTGGTACTCGAACGTGATCGTCTTGTTGCGGAAGATCGCCGACTCGACCTTCGCCAGCCGCTGCGAGGGGTCCCGTCCGCCCGCCTGCGCCGTGACGCCCAGGCCGACGAGGCGGGCGGCCGGCTCCTCGAGCGGACTCGGGCGGCCCCACGACAGCTGCTGCAGCGCCAGGCGCAGCGGCTCGGCGTACGCGAACTCGCCGTCGAGCAGCGACAGCGCCAGCTGCAGCGACGCGAGCTCCTCGTCCGTGAACTCGATCGGCGGCAGGTGGAAGTTCTCGCTGCGCAGCGAGTAGTGCTCCTGCTCGGCGCTGCCGTCGCCGGGCCGCTCGATCGTCAGCTGGATGCCGAGCGACTCGAGCTCGGCGCGGTCGGCGTAGAAGCGGCGGGCGAAGGCGTCCTCGTTCATCCCGCTGTACCCCTCGACGTCACGCCGGATCTCGAGGGCCGTGACCGGCCGCCGCTCCGCCATGAGGTACGAGATGAGCGAGAGCTGCCTGATCAGCTTCTCGGTGTCCTTCGCCATCGACGGAGCACCTTACGGCCCCCACCGCTCCGGCGCGGGACGGACGGACGATGCGGCCCCGCCGCCGCGGGGGCGGGACGGCGCCGGGACCCCGCCCGACGGGCGGGGGGGGAACGCGGCCGGCGACCGCTAGGCGGCGCTGAACGTCGTCGAGCCGAAGTCCATGAGCGACGTCTGCCCCGGGACCTCGTCCCGCCGCGGCTCGTCGCCACCCTGCTCCGCCGCGACGCCCGGCTCCTCGGACGTGGGCCCGGGCTCGGGCGCGGGGCGCGGCTCGCGCGGCGGCTGCGGCTCGGGGGTGGGCGCGGGCTCGGGGGCCGGCGCGGGCTCCGGGGTCGGCTGCGGCTCGGGAGCGGGCTCCGGCTCGTCGCCGTCCGAACGCCGCGCCCCCTCCGCCGGCCGGGCCGCGACCGGGTCCGCCGCCGCGCCGTGGGCCGCGGCCGCGTCGGCGTCGGGCGCCGGGGACCAGTCGTCGAGCGGGGCCGCGGCGGCCGGGGCGTCGCCCGCCACGGCGTCGCCGTCCGGGACGCCGGCCGCGAGCGCGTCGTCGGCCTGCGCCCCGCCCGCGCCCAGCTCGGCGCCCGCGGGCAGCGGCTCGGCCGGGGCCGGGTGCGCGTCGTCCAGCCGCGCGTCCGGCCCGTCGAACGCCGCGGCCGGCGGGGCGCCCGCGCCGCCGCGAGCGGGGCCGAAGTACGCCGCGCCGCCCAGGCCGCGGTCGTAGGCGCTCCACTCCTGCCCGTCCCCCAGGCCGCGCTCCAGGCGGTCGAAGGTGCCCATGCGCGCGGCCAGGTCGTCCGCGTGGTGGACGAGCAGCGCCTCGCGCGTGGCGGGCGCGACCGGGCTGCCGTACTCGAGCTTGCCGTGGTGGCTGAGGACGATGTGGCGGATCGACCGCGCCGTCGGCTCCGGGAAGCCGTCGAGGTCGGCGATGACGCGCCGCAGGATCTCGTAGCCGATGACGATATGGCCCTCGAGCCGGCCCAGGTCGGTCAGCTCGGGGGAGACGGCGTCGGCCGTGTACGTGTGGGCCTTGCCGATGTCGTGCAGGATCGCGCCGGCGACGGCCACGTCGCGGTCGACGGGGGCGAAGAGGGGCGCCAGCCGCTCGACGGCCTCGGCCACGCGCAACGTGTGGTCGAGCAGCCCGTGCGGGTACGCCTCGTGGAAGTGCTTCGCCGCCGGGGCCGCGCGGAACCGCGGCCAGAAGGCGCCGTCGCGGGCGAAGACGCGCTCGAGCAGCGCGGCCACCCAGCGGTCCTCCGTCCGGCCCACGAGCGCCCAGAAGCGCTCCTCCAGCTCGGCGACGGGCACGGACGGCCCCTCGACGAGCGTGCTCATGTCGACGTCCTCCTGCCGCACCGCGGAGAGGCGGTCGAGCTGGATCTGCCGACCGAACCGCTCGTGGACCTCGAAGCGCCCCGTCACCCGGACGGCGGTGCCGCGGACGGCGACGGCCTCGACGGCCTCGCAGTCGTCCCAGACCATCGCGACGACGCTGCCGCTGCGGTCCGCGAGCTCCAGGCGCAGGTAGACGTCGTCGCTGCCCTTGCGCGAGCGTCGGTCGACCCCGCGGACGAGGAGCACGTGGTCGACGGCGGCGCCGTGCTCGAGCTCGCGGAGTTCCATAGAGGGGAAGGTACGGCCGGGGGCGGACGGCACGCGACGGGCGGGACGTCGTACGGGCGTCCAGCACAATCCCCTGCAAACGGCCATAACACGCGCGGCGGCGGACGGGCGGTGGTAGCGTCGCCCGATGAGCGCCCGGACCCCTCTCGTCGAGCGCCGCCTCGACGTCGGCGGCGTCCGCACCCGCGCGCTGCTGACCGGTGCGGCCTCGCCCGCGGCCGGCACGCCGTTCCTGCTGCTGCACGGCTACTCCGACTCCGCGGACACCTGGCGGCGCGTCCTGCGCGAGCTCGGCGACCGCGGCCAGCGCGCCGTGGCGATCGACCTGCCGGGCTTCGGCGCCGCCGACCGCCTGACCCGCGACGAGCCGATGCTCGTGCAGCACCGGCGGCTCGTCGCCCGGGTGTCGCGCGAGCTGTGGGGGGACGAGCCGCCGATCGTCGTCGGCAACTCGATGGGCGGCGCGCTGGCGCTCCAGTGCGCCGAGGACCGCCCGTCGCCCGCCGGCATCGTCCCGATCGGCCCGGCGGGACTCGAGCATCCGGGCTGGTTCCGCATGGTCGAGCGCCAGCCGCTCGTCCGGCACCTGCTGTCGGACGTCGTGCCGGTGCCCGGGCCCGTCGTGCGCGCGGCGACGATCCGCGTCTTCCGCCAGCTCGCCTACGCCGACCCCGGCGCCGCGCGGCGCGAGGACCTGGTGCGCTTCGCCGCCCACTACCGCTCCGTCCGCGACGTCCGGCGGCTGCTCGCCACCGGCCGGCGGCTGCTCGGCGAGCTGGAGGACCCGTTCGCGCTCGACCGCGTCGCGTGCCCCGTGCTCCTCGTGTGGGGCGAGCGCGACCGGATGGTCCGCGCCCGCGGCGCGCGCCACCTGCTCGCCGCGCTGCCGGACGCCCGCTACGAGCTGCTGCAGGGCCTGGGCCACTGCCCGCAGCTCGAGGACCCCGAGCTCGTCGCCGACCTGCTGACCGGGTTCCGCTGCGCGCTCGGCGCGGGCGGCGCCGTGGGCCGGCCGACGACGGCGGCGCTCGCGGCCTGACCCGCAGCAGGGCTTGCAACCGGCTCGGCGGTTGCGGCGCCGTCCTACAGTGGATCGCATGCCGTCCCTCACCCTTCGTGCGGTCGCGCCGCGCGCCGCCGTGCTCGGCGCGCTCGCGGCCGCCGCGCTCGTCCCGTCCGCCGCGTCAGCCCAGAAGCCGAACCCGACGATCCTGCCCGGCGTCACGTTCGCCGGGGTCGACCTGTCCGGCCAGACCCGCGAGCAGGCCGCGGCGACGCTGACGACCGCGCTGAAGGGCAAGCACCCCAACGACGCCGACGTGGTCGTGCGCGTCGCGGGCCGCCGCCACAAGCTGACGATGGACGCGCTCGGCTACGGGTGGGACCTGGAGAAGGCCGTCATCCGCGCGTCGAAGGCCCCGGCCGGCACCGCCGTCGACGCCCCGATCGTGTGGGACTCCGCCGCGTACTCGAAGTGGCTGACGTCGCTGTCGAGCATGAAGAAGAGCGCGCGCGACGCCTCCGTGAAGATCGGCATCACCAAGATGCGGATCCGCGGCGGCCGCGACGGGTGGCGCCTGGACCGCGCGAAGCTCAAGGCGCTCGTCGACCCGGTCATCGCCGACCCGACGAAGCCCCGGAACGACCTGGCCCTGTCGGTCGTCCGCACGAAGGGCCGCACGATCAAGAGCCTGCGCGCCCAGTACGGGACGATCGTCACCATCGACCGCCGCACGTTCAAGCTGCGCCTGTTCAAGCGCCTGAGCCTGCGCAAGACCTACCGGATCGCCGTCGGCGCGGCCGGCCACGACACGCCGGCCGGCAGCTACACCGTCACGTCGAAGCAGGTCAACCCGGCCTGGCACGTGCCGAACTCCGCCTGGGCCGGCTCGCTCGCCGGCCAGGTCATCCCGGGCGGCGCGCCGAACAACCCGCTGAAGGCCCGCTGGCTCGGCCTGCGCGACGGCATCGGCATCCACGGCACCGCCGAGACCTGGGCGCTCGGCCAGCGCGCGTCGCACGGCTGCATCCGCATGCACCCGAAGGACGTCGTCGACCTGTACGGGCGCGTGCCGATGGGCACGACGGTCAAGATCCGCTGAGGGGCTGGCCGGCGGGGGCCACTCGGGGTGGCCGCGCCTGCCCGGCCGGTGTGGGTGGCGGGGGCGGCGGGCGAAGCCGGCGGCGGGCGATGCGTTCCGTTTGAGGTCCGCGGGCCGGCCCTGAGCCGGAACGCGGCGGCCTGGCCGGGCCCGTTCCGTCTCAGGTCCGCGGGCCGGCCCTCAGCCGGAACGCGTCACCCCGGCCGGACCGGTTCCGTCTCGGGTCCGCCGGTCGGCCCTCAGGCGGAACGCGTTGCCCCGGCCGGATCCGTTCCGTCTCAGGTCCGCCGGCCGGCCCTCAGCCAGAACGCGTTGCCCCGTCCGCACCGGTTCCGTCTCAGGTCCGCCGGCCGGCCCTCAGCCGGAACGCGTCACCCCGGCCGGAGCCGTTCCGTCTCAGGTCCGCCAGCCGGCCCTCAGCCGGAACGCGTCACCCCGTCCGCACCGGTTCCGTCTCAGGTCCGCCAGCCGGCCCTCAGCCAGAACGCGTCACCCCGTCCGCACCGGTTCCGTCTCAGGTCCGCGGGCCGGCCCTCAGCCGGAACGCGTCGGCCCAACCGGGCCGACGGCGCTCGCCCTACGGGTTGAGCGTGCCGCGCAGCAGCCAGCCGGAGACGCCGGCGAGGATCGCCGCCACGACGGGGGCGCCGAAGCCGACGATGCCGACGACGGCGAGCACGAGCGTCACGACGAAGACGACGGCCAGGCCGCCGGTGGCGAGGGTCAGGCGGTAGGCCCGGGCCTCGCGCTGCTTGCGGGTCATGCGGCTGCCGGAACGGCGCTGGAGGTCGCTCATCGTCGGCCTATCCTGGCACGCAGGCCCTACCCTGGTCGAGGCCATGGAGGACGCGCTGCGCATCAACGGGGGTCTGCGGATCCCGCTCAGCGAGATCGTCGTGCGCGCCAGCCGGTCGTCCGGACCGGGCGGCCAGCACGCCAACGTCACGGCGTCGCGGATCGAGGTCGTCTTCGACGTGCGCGCCAGCCCGACCCTCACCCCGGGGCAGCGCGCACTGCTGCTCGACCGCCTGGGCCCGGTCGTCCGCGCCGTGTCGCAGGACGCCCGCAGCCAGTCCCGCAACCGCCAGCTCGCCCTCGAGCGCCTGGCCGAGCGGCTGCGCCAGGGGCTGTACGTCGCGCCCTCGCGCCGCGCGACCGCCCCGACGAAGGGCGCGAAGAAGCGCCGGCTCGAGGCGAAGGGGCGCCGTTCGCAGGTCAAGCAGGGCCGCCGGCGCCCGACCGGCGACGACTAGCGCCCGCGCCGCGCCCCGCCCGGCGACCACGGGACCACGCCCGCCGCCCGACCGGGGACCTCTGGGGTACCCGCGCCGCGGTCCCGGACGCCGACCGCCGGACGCCGCGCCGACGCCCGACGGGGACCACCGGACCTCCCGGCCACCCACCTCGACACGCCGCGCCGACCGGCAACGCCTGACCCGCGCCGACGCCCCACCCGGCGGCCACCCGAGCGCCCACCCGGCGACCACCGGACCACGCCCCGACGCCCCGCCCGGCGAGGACTAGAGCGCCGCGCCGAACGCCCGACCGAGGGCCGCGGCCGCGACCCCGAGGGCGAGCGACAGGACGACGTTCGCCGCCGCCACCGCCACCATGCCGCGGGACGCCGCGCCGACGGTGTCGAGCATCCACGTCGAGAACGTCGTGTAGGCGCCGACGAGGGCGGTGCCCAGCAGCAGCGCGGCGTCGTGCGGCAGCGCGAGTCCGGCGAGCAGGCCGAGGACGAGCGTGCCGCTGACGTTGACGACGAGGATGCCCGCCGGGAAGGGCCCGGCCACGCGGCGGCGGACGGCCTCGTCGACCGCGTAGCGCAGGACGGCCCCCACGCCGCCGAGCAGCGCGACGCCGAGCCACAGCAGGACGCTCACAGCCGTCCCCCGGCGCCCAGGCGCGCCGCGGCGACACGTGCCGCGACCGCCCGGCCGACGACCACCGCGAGCAGGCCGGCGGCGAGCGTCGTGGCCGCGTAGCCGGCGGCGAGCCCCCACGCGTCGGCGCGCACCTGCTGCACCACGTCGACCTGCAGCGTGGAGAAGGTCGTCAGGCCGCCGCAGACGCCGGTGGCGAGGAAGGGCCGCCAGCGCGGGTCGACGTCGGGCGTCGCCGCGATGCGCGTGGACCACCAGCCCAACAGGAGCGCCCCCGCGACGTTGACCGCGAACGTCGCCCAGGGCCAGGCGCCGGGCGCGTGGGGCAGCGCCTCGCCGAGGGCCGCGCGGGCGACGGTGCCGAGCGCGCCGCCGCAGAAGACGGCGGCCACCACGCCGACCCGCGCGGCGCGGGCGTCGGGGGCGGTCGGCGGAGCGGCGGGCACGGCCGTCCCAGGGTACGGCCGCCGCCGGTGTGACGCTCGGGCGCCGCGGGTACCGGCGGCACCATGACGATCGTGCGCCTGGACGTGGAGTGGCAGACGGACCGTCGGGCCGAGGTCCTCGACGCGATGGAGCAGCAGCCCGACGTCGGGGCGCTGCGCGACGAGGGCGGCAGCCTGCACGTCGACCTGCCGGGATACGGGGCGGACGCCGCCCGCTCCCGGGCGATCGAGCTGCTGCACCTCGCGACGGAGGCCTCCGGCGTGGAGCCCCACGCCGTCCGGCTGCTGCAGGACCGGACGGAGGGCCGCGGCGAGCAGGCGCTCTGAGCGTCCGCCCGCCGCGCCGCGCGGACGACGGGCGGCGCGGGCGGAATCCCGCAGCGGGTAGGTTCCGGGGCCCATGCTGCTCGCCGCGATCCCGGGGGACCTGTGGCGCGAGTACGTCCAGGAGCCCGGCCGCCAGGGCATCTTCCTCGTCCTGGCCGCGTTCCTCGGCTCGTTCCTGTTCATCCGCACGAGCGCCCGGATGGCCCGCAGCGACCGCTTCCCGTGGTGGCCCGGCAGCGTCGTCACGGACAGCGGCGTGCACCTGCACCACCTGGTGTGGGGCATCGTCCTGATGATGGGCGGCGGCACCCTGGGCTTCGCGCTGCAGGGGCAGTCGGGCTGGTTCGAGGTCTCCGCCGTCCTGTTCGGGATCGGCGTCGGCCTGACGTTCGACGAGTTCGCCCTGTGGGTGTACCTGCAGGACGTGTACTGGGCGCGCGAGGGCCGCACGTCGATCGACGCCGTCGCGATCACCGCGGCGTTCATGGGCCTCGTCTTCCTGGGGATCAACCCCCTGCAGGTGACGGGCGACGACCTGCTCGCCACGCTCGTGTCGCTGGGCTACTCGCTCGGCGTGCTGCTCGTCAGCGGCGTCTGCTTCGCGAAGTCGCGCTACCTGCACGGCTTCGGCACGCTCGTGTTCCCGCCCGTCGGCCTGTGGGCGGTCGTGCGGCTCGCGCGGCCGGGGTCGCCCTGGGCCCGGTGGCGCTACGGCGCGCGCGATCCGGAGCGGCAGCGGCGCGCCGACGAGCGCTTCGGCCCGCACCGCCTGGCCACCCGGATCACGGAGCGGCTGCGCTCGGCGATCGGCGGCTTCCCGATCGAGCTGCCGCACCGCTCGCCCGCGCCCCACGGCCCGGACCGCGGCGAGGACGAGGCGCTCGAGGCCGCCGCCCGCGAGGTGCAGCAGCGCGCCGCGGACGAGGCCGCGGCGCGGGCGCAGCAGGGGCCTGCGGCGGGCCGCCGCCCCTGATCCGGCGGCCGGCGGCGTCAGCCCTGCGCGCGGCGGCGGCGCTCGTCGACCACGGCCGGGGACGGCACCACCGTCACCGGGCGGTCGGCGTGCTGCAGCAGCGCGTGCGAGACGGACCCGAGCAGGACGGAGCGGACGCCCGTCAGGCCGCGGGAGCCGGTGACGATCAGGTCGGCGTCGAGCTCGGCGGCCTCGTGCAGGACGGCCTCGGCGATGCCCTCGCGGCGCTCGGCGATGCGCGAGGTCGCCGTCAGCCCGGCCTCCTCGGCCAGCTTCGCGCCCTCGGCGGCGCGCTCCTCCGCGCCCTTGCGGTTGGCCGCGTCGACCTCGGCGTCGTCGCTGAGGTAGCCGGCGCCGAGGCCGAGGGCCCCGCTGCGCGCCATCTGGCTCATGAAGGGCTCCCAGACCGTCAGCACGGTCACCTCGGCGCCGGGCATGGTGCGGCCGACGTGGGCGATCGCCGCGCGGGCGTCGTCGGAGCCGTCGTAGGACACCAGGATCATCTGCTTCTCCTTCCGTGGGGGCACCCGGGGCCGGCCCGGGGCGGAGGACCGGCCGGCCGCCGCGCGCCCGGCGGGCGGGCGCCGGACGGCGCCGGTCGACGGGCCTCCGTCCCCCGAACCTACTCCCGTGCCCGCGCCGCCGCGCGCCGGGCCCCGGGCGGCGGACTCCAGGGTCCGCTTCGGCGGCCGGATCCCCCTCGGCCGGGGCATGCGGCGCGCCGGGCGCGCGACGCCGAACGAGCGGTAGGGAGACAATGGGCGGGATCCGTCCTCAACACCGGAGGCGTCCATGACCCCCACCGTCGCGCTGCTGGGAACCCTCGACACGAAGGAGACCGAGTACGCGTACCTGCGGGACCGGCTCCGCGCCCAGGGCGCGGAGGTGCTGCTGATCGACGTCGGCGTCCGCGCCCCGCGCGCGCTCGTCCCGGACGTGCCGCGCACCGAGGTCGCCGCGGCCGGCGGCGCCGACTCGGCCGCGCTCGAGGCGGGGAACGACCGCGGGTCCGCTGTCGCGGCGATGGCCGCCGGCGCCGCCGTCGTGCTGCGGCGCCTGTACGACGAGGGCCGGGTGCAGGGCGCCCTCGCCGCCGGCGGCTCGGGCAACACGACGATCGCCGCGCAGGCGATGCGAGCCCTGCCGGTGGGCGTGCCCAAGCTCGTCGTCTCCACGATGGCCGGCGGCGACGTGTCGCACTACGTCGGCGGCAGCGACCTGGCGATCATGCCGGCGGTCACCGACGTGGCGGGCGTCAACCGCGTGTCGGCCCGCGTGCTGTCCAACGCCGCCGCGGCGCTCGCCGGCATGGTGGCGGCGCCGGCGGTCGAGGTGCCCGGCGACCGGCCGCTCGTCGGGGCGACGATGTTCGGCGTCACCACCCCCGCGGTCGACGAGGCGCGGCGGCTGCTGGAGGAGCGCGGCTACGAGGTGCTCGTGTTCCACGCCACCGGCACCGGCGGGCGCGCGCTCGAGGCGCTCGTCCAGGACGGGTTCCTCGCCGGCGTGCTCGACCTGACGACCACCGAGCTGTGCGACGAGCTCGTCGGCGGCGTGCTGACCGCCGGGCCCGACCGCCTGCGCGCCGCCGGCGCCGCGGGCGTGCCCCAGGTCGTCTCGCTCGGCGCGCTCGACATGGTCAACTTCGGTCCCGTCGCCACCGTGCCGCCGGCGTTCCGCGACCGGCAGCTGTACGAGCACAACGCGTCGGTCACGCTCATGCGCACGACCGCGGACGAGTGCGCCGCGCTGGGGCGCGAGATCGCGGAGAAGCTGTCGGCCGCGCAGGGGCCGACGACCGTCCTGATCCCCCGCCGCGGCCTGTCCGCGCTCGACACGGACGGTCAGCCGTTCCGCGACGAGGCCGCCGACGAGGCGCTCTTCGCCGCGCTGCGGGACGGCCTGGGCGACCGCGTCGAGCTCGTCGAGCTCGACCTGCACGTCAACGATCCGGCGTTCGCCGCGGCGGCCGTCGACCGGCTCGACGCGCACGTGCGCGCGGCGGGCACCACCCCCACGGAAGGAGCATCGGCATGAACGGAGCGGACGCGCGCGAGCGCCTGCGGAGGACCGTCGCGGAGGGCGGCGTCGTGATCGGCGCCGGGGCCGGCACCGGCCTGTCGGCGAAGTGCGCCGAGGCCGGCGGCGGCGACCTGATCATCATCTACAACTCGGGCCGCTACCGGATGGCGGGCCGCGGGTCGCTGGCCGGCCTGATGCCGTACGGCGACGCGAACGCGATCGTCCTGGACATGGCGCGCGAGGTGCTGCCGGTGGTGCGCGACACCCCGGTCCTCGCCGGCGTGTGCGGCACCGACCCGTTCCGGGTGATGCCGCGGTTCCTCGCCGAGGTGGAGGCCGCCGGGTTCGCCGGCGTGCAGAACTTCCCGACCGTCGGCCTGATCGACGGGGTCTTCCGCCAGAACCTGGAGGAGACGGGGATGGGCTTCGCCCTCGAGGTGGAGATGATCGCCGAGGCGCACCGCCGCGGGCTGCTGACGGCGCCGTACGTCTTCGACGTCGAGCAGGCCGAGGCGATGACCCGGGCGGGCGCCGACGTCCTCGTCCCCCACATGGGCCTGACGACGAAGGGCTCGATCGGCGCCCACACCGCGCTGACCCTGGACGACTGCGTCGAGCGGATCCAGGCGATGCGCGACGCCGCGGTCGCGATTCGCGAGGACGTGATCGTCCTGTGCCACGGCGGGCCGATCGCCGAGCCCGAGGACGCCGCGTACGTCCTGGAGCGCACGACGGGCGTCTCCGGCTTCTTCGGCGCGTCCAGCATGGAGCGCCTGCCGACCGAGACCGCGATGACCGCGAACATGGAGCGCTTCAAGGCCCTCGCGGGCTGAGGCCCCGCGGGCTGGCGCCGCGCCCGGGGCCGGCCCGCGCGGCGGCCGGCCCGGCGCGGCGGTCCGCGCCTCGGGGCGCACGCCCCGACGGCGCGGGCCGCGGGGTCCGCCCCGGCTCAGCAGGTGCGGCGCAGGTGTCCTGGTCGCCCGCGGGCGACCAGGTCGCGGTCGCGCAGGACGATCGAGACGCGACCGCCGCGCGCCGCGCACGCCCGCCGCAGCACCGGCAGCCCGCCGGCGTCGCCGTACTCCACCTCGAGCAGCCGGTCGCCGTACTCGCGGGCGTAGGCGTCGCACTCGCGGTAGCGCTCGCACTCCTCGACCACGGCGAAGTCGAAGCCGATGCGGGCCCGGGCGCCGGCGGCCAGCTCGGCCGCGTTCTTCTGCGCGACCGCCAGGCCCGCGCGGTGCCCGCGGGCGACGAGCAGGCGGGCCAGGGCCACCGCGTCGGCGCGGCGCAGGCGGCCGCGCGAGCGGGTCCACGAGTCCAGGTTGTCCAGCTCGGCGCCGCGGTAGCCGGCGCGGGCGCAGCCGTCGAGCCAGCGGCCGACGATGCGCGCGATCGCGCGGCGGCGGGGCGCGGTGGAGGCGTCGAGCAGGACCTCGTCGGGCCAGTCCGGGTCGGCGACGAGCCGCCCGTGCCGCCGGAGCAGCAGCGACCCGTGCCGGCGGCGCCACCAGTCCAGCGCGCCCGGCTGGGTCTGGAAGGCGTTGAGGTAGCAGACGCCGTAGGCGCCGGGGGCCGGCGCGACGGTGCGGTCGCGCACCACGACCGTCACGCCCGGGTCGGGCGGGTAGGCGCCGCCGAGCTGGTAGTCGAAGGGGGCGCCGGCCGGGGGCGGCGTGACGGCCGCGCCGGCGGGGGCGACGAGCAGGGGCGTCCCCAGCAGCAGGGCCAGGAGCAGACGGAGGGGCCGCGGAGCGCGCACGGGACGCATCGTGGCGCGTCGCGCGCCGCTAGGGCGCGACGGTCCCGGCCGGCAGCTCGGTCGTGCTGCCGGTGCGCACGGCGTGCAGGACGACGTGGACCTCGGGCGGCCCCGCGCCGGCCTCGCTCGAGCTCGTGGCGGTGCAGGCGGCGTCGACGACGAGCGCGCCGTTCGACCGGACGATCGCCGTGCCGTGGGCGACCTGGCGCTGCCCCCGCCCGGCCGTCGAGGCCTGCGGCTGGCTCGTCACCTGCACGGCGCCCGTCGTCTCGTCGCTGACGCGCCGGGGCGTGCAGACCACCTGCGCGTCCTGGCTGTCGCCGACGATCGTCGCGTCGACGAGCAGCAGGTGGTCGCCCGCCGGGAGGGTGGCGACCGGGCCGCGGACCCACGCCACCTGGCTCGGGCCCGCCTGACCCGGATCCCCCTTCGGGCCGGCCGGGCCGGCGGCGCCCTGGGCGCCGGTGGCGCCCGCCGCGCCCTGCGGCCCCGTCGCGCCCTGCGGCCCGGCGACGCCCTGCGGCCCCGCGGCGCCGTCCGCGCCCGTGCCGCCGCGGGCGCCGGCCGGGCCCGCGCCTCCCCGGTCGCCCTTCGCCCCCCGGCCGCCGGCGGCGCCGCGGACGCCGGCGCCGGGCATGCCGGCGATCCCCTGGATCCCCTGCGGCCCGGTCGCGCCCGCGCCGCCGGTCAGCCCCTGCACGCCGGGCGTGCCCGGGATGCCCACGCCGCCGTCGGCGCCGCGCACGCCGACCGCGCCCTGCGGCCCGCGGGCGCCCATCGCCCCCCGCTCGCCGGTGCGTCCCCGCGGGCCCTGCGCGTTCCACGAGATCGGCGTCTCGCGGCGGCCGCAGCGCGCCTGGCTGGCGACGACGCGCAACGTGCCCGTGTCCTCGCCGAAGCAGCCGAGGATCCGGCGCGACCCCCCGTCGTCCCCGGACTTCACCGCGGCGTAGGCGCCGCCGGACGTGCCCAGGACGAGGGCGAGCGTCGCGGCGACGTTCGCGTAGGAGAGGTGACGACGGATGCGGGCGGGGCGCTCCACGCCCAGGGGATCGGCCGTGGCCGCCGCGACGGGCCGCGCGGTGGACCGACGTCGGAGAGCCGGGAGGCGGCCGCGGACGATCCGGGGCGCGCCGTCTCGGGTGGCTCGCCGACGGGCGTCAGGTCCCCGCCACCGCCCGGGCCACCGCCGGGACGACCCCGTCGTCGAGCACCGGGGGCAGGATGCGGTCGGCGCGGGGGTCGTCCACCAGCGCCGCGAGGGCCTTCGCGGCGCGCAGGCACGCGGCGTCGTCGACCTCGCGGAGCCCGCCGTCGAGCGCGCCGCGGAAGATGCCGGGGAACGCGAGGACGTTGTTGACCTGGTTGGGGTGGTCGCTGCGGCCGGTGGCGACGACGACCGCGCCGGCCGCGCGGGCGTCGTCCGGCTCGACCTCGGGATCGGGGTTCGCGAGCGCGAAGACGACCGGGTCGTCCGCCATCGCGCGGACGTCGTCCAAGCCGAACGCGCCCGGGGTCGCCAGGCCGACGACGGCGTCGGCGCCGCGCAGGACGTCCCCGACGTCGCCCTCGTCGTCCAGGCCCAGGTCCGCGACGAGATCCGCCTTCACGTCGTCGAGGTCGTCGCGTCCGGGGCCGAGCGCGCCGTGGCTGTCGGTCACCGCGAGCGCGCCGACGCCGTGCGCGTGCAGCAGGCGCGCCGTCGCGTTGCCGCTCGCCCCCGCGCCGACGATCACCACGCGCGCGTCCTCGAGCGGCCGGCCGGCGACGCGGAAGGCGTTCACGAGGCCCGCGACGACGACGATCGCGGTGCCGTGCTGGTCGTCGTGGACGACCGGGACGTCCAGGGCCTCGCGCAGGCGGCGCTCGATCTCGAAGCACGCCGGGGCGGCGACGTCCTCCAGGTTGATCGCCCCGAAGCCGGGCGCGATCGCGGCGACGGCGGCCACGAACGCGTCCTCGTCCGCGACGTCGAGCGCGATCGGCACCGCGTCGATGCCCGCGAGGGCGCGGAACAGGAGCGCCTTGCCCTCGAGGACGGGCAGCGCGGCGAGCGGCCCCTCGTCGCCCAGCCCCAGCACGGCCGAGCCGTCGGAGACGACGGCGACGGCGTTGCCGCGGCCGGTCAGCTCGGTGACGGCGTCCGGGTCGTCGGCGATCGCGCGGCTGGCGGCGCCCACGCCCGGCGAGTAGAGCAGCCCCAGGGTGTCCTCGTCCAGCTCGGCCTTCGGCCGGCTCTCCACCTTGCCCCGCAGGCGGCGGTGGAGCTCGAGGGCGCGGTCGTCGGCGGAGGCCATGCCCGCCGCCTACCCGGCTGCCGCGCCCGGCACGCCGTCCGGGGCCGGCGGCGCGAGGGGCAGGCGCGCGATCCAGATCCAGCCGTGGCCGGCGGTCGGCAGCCCCGTCAGGTCGCCGCCGAGCGCCTCGACGCGGGCGCGGGCGCGGGGCTCCTCCGGATCGCCGCGCAGGACGGGGTCCTGTGAGCCCGGCGCCGCGGTGCTCTGGACGGAGACGATCAGCATCCCGTCCTCGACCCGCAGCCGCACCACGAGGTGCTGACGGGCGCGACCGCGGCGCTCGATGACGTCGACCATGCCCTCGAGCAGGTCGAAGGCCGTGGCGCCCACGCGCTCGGGGACGCGGCGCCGCTCCGTGCGATCGACGAGGCGCGCGGCATGACCGAGGCGCTGCAGGCGCACGACGAGCTCGGGGACGCGAGCGAGCGTCCGGGACGACGGGGGGTTCGGCACGGATGGTGCGACGGCACCGGGGGGAAGCGCCGTCGACGGGGTCGGGGGCGCGCCGTCCGACTGCCGGGCGGCGCACCGGCGCGACCCTAACGAACCCCCGGTTGGCCCGTGGGGCGTTCCGCACACGACGGACGCACGGTCGACGCCGTCCGCGCCGGTTCTGGACGCCTGTCAGACGCCGGGCGCCGACGGGGCCCGCCACGACCGGCGGTGCCCGCCGCGGCCCGGGAACGCGAAAGCCCCGCGATCGCGGGGCTTTCGGGATGGCGAGACCCGGACTCGAACCGGGGACACCACGATTTTCAGTCGTGTGCTCTACCAACTGAGCTATCCCGCCAGGGCCGTTCAGAGTACCGGAGGATCGGCCCGGCGCGCCGCGCGGCCCGGGGGACGCGCGGCGCAGGTGCCGTCAGGCGACCGCCGCTCCTCCCGAGCGGCGGTCGCCTCACGGCACGCTCACCCGGTGCACGTGTTCGGCAGGCGCTCGAGCAGCGGCAGCGGATCGACGGCCTTGTCGCGGTTCTGGCCCCACGGGATCGGCCGCATCTCGAAGTGCAGGTGCGGGTCGTAGTCGCCGCCCGACTTGCCGGCGTTGGCGACCTGCTGACCGGCCACGACGCGGGTGCCGGGCTGCACGAGGATCGAGCCGGGCTTCAGGTGCAGGTAGCCGTAGGCGGTGCCGTCGTCGCCGTTGAAGACGACGGTCCAGCCGCCGCCGGCGGCGTCGTAGAACACCTGGTCGACGGTCGCGGCCGTCACCGCGACGACGGGCGGGTAGCCGTCGAACGTGCCGATGTCCTGGCCGTTGTGCTGGCGTCCGCCGTCGCGGCCGGCGTGGAAGCGCTGCGCTTGGAGGGAGCGGAAGTTGCAGGCGCCCTGGACCGGGAAGACGTACTGCCCGGGGGCGGCAGCGGTCGGCGCGGCGGCCGGCGCGGTGGCGGCCTTCGCCGGCGCCGGGGCGGTGACGCGCAGCGTGCGGGCGCGGGCGCGGTCCTCGTGACCGGTGACGTCGCGGACGATGAGCCGCAGGCGGTACGCCCCGGGGCGCTTGGCCAGGCGCGAGGTCACGGCGGTGGAGACGTCGACGCCGGAGCGGACGACGCCGAGGGACTGGCGGGTGACGACGCGGCTCGTGGAGCGGTCCTCGACCCGGACCTGCACGCGCGCGACGGTGCGTTTGGCGGCGTTCAGGCGGACGGAGATCCTGGGGGCGGCGGTGCCGGTCGTCCAGGTGCTGGACGAGAGGACGTAGCGACCGACGCTCGCGCGGACGCGGGCGGGGACGTCGGGGATCTCGGCGGGGACGGGCGGCGTGCCGTTCGGGTTGACCGCGGCGGCCGCCTTCGCGGCGTCGCTCCCGGCGAGGCCGCCGGTGCGGCTCGAGGCCGCGACGGGCGCCGGTGCCTCCGTTGCTGGCTCGGCAGCGGAGGCACCGACGCTCGCGGCGCACGACAGGGTCACGGCGGCAAGAAGGACCGCTGTCGTCTTCACGGCCGTCGGCGCGGTGCGCGCTGCGGCTCGTGGTGGGGTTGCCCGCGACATGGCTCGAGGAGCGTGCCGCGTCCGGGCCCCTTCGCCGGCCCGCGTGCAGGTTCGGTGCAGGTTCCGGCCCCCGGTCGCCGCCGGAGGCTGCAGGTTCGGTGCAGGTTCCGGCGATCCTGCACGCGTTCGCCCGCGCCGGCGCCGCCGCCGCGGGCCCGGACGCCGCGCCGGCGGACGGGCGGCGCGATCGCCGCCGGGCGGCGGGCCGGCCCTCAGGGCCCGGCGGCGGGCCGCGGCGTGCGGGACCAGATGTCGTTGCACGCCTCGCACGTCTCCGGCGGGATCACGCCCGCGCGCATGAGCAGCGCGAAGATGCGGCACCCCACGCACAGGCCGAGCGCGGCCTCGAGCGTCGCGAAGACGACCAGGATCCCGAGCAGGACGGTCGCGGCGGCGTCCCAGCGCAGGGCGAGGGCGAAGACGGCGGCGAGCGTCGTCACGCCCGCCCCGATGGCCTGGGCGAAGCGCTTCGGCGGGCCGGGGGTCGGGCGCTTCGGCCCCAGGCGCGGCGCGACGACGTCCTGCGCCAGGCGCCCGAGCGGGCTGAACGTCGGCCCCGCGAGCGTGCGCGCGACGAAGCCATACGCCAGGACGGCGGCGATCCACAGCCACCCGGTCAGGACCGCGAGCAGCGCGAGGACGGCGACCACCGCGGCGACCGTGCGGGCGGCCTTCTCGTTCACCGGATTCGGAAAGCGGAAAACCCGATCCATCTTTCGGATTCTACCCCCGCGGACGCTCGCCGCCGGCACGCATGAGCCGCCCCTCGCCAAAACGTTTCGCCCCCTGCCGCCACCGCCACCCCCGCCGGGCGGCCCGTCCGCGCCCGCCGGCCGTCCTCGCCGCCCGGCCGGCCGGTAGCGTCGCGCCCGTAGATCCCTGCGAACGCCCCCGGAGCGCCATGTCCACGACCCCCAGCCCCGCCACGATCCGCGCCGCCGTCCTCGACGACCCGTCGGGCCGCCCGACCGTCGTCGACGTCGAGCTCGCCGCCCCGCGCGCGGGCGAGGTCGAGGTGCGCGTCGTCACCGCCGGCGTCTGCGGGTCCGACCTGCACGTCGTCAAGGGCGAGTGGGACGTCCCGACCCCCGTGGTCCTGGGGCACGAGGGCGCCGGCGTCGTCACCGCCGTCGGCGAGGGCGTCACGTCGCTGCAGCCCGGCGACCACGTCGTCCTCTCCTGGGTGCCGCAGTGCGGCCGCTGCCGCCAGTGCCTCGCCGGCCGGCCGTGGCAGTGCGAGCTGACCGCCGAGGTCGTCGCGCCCAACGGCGTGCTGTTCGACGGCACGAGCCGCCTGTCGCGCGAGGGGCAGGGCCTGCACCACTACCTGGGCGTCTCGTCGTTCTCGGAGCGCGTCGTCGTCCCCGAGTCCGGCGCGATCAAGATCCGCCAGGACGCGCCGCTCGACCTGGTGGCGATCATCGGCTGCGCGGTCGCCACCGGCGTCGGCGCGGTCCGCAACACGGCGCAGGTCGAGGAGGGCGCCACCGTCGCCGTCATCGGCTGCGGCGGGGTCGGCCTGTCGTGCGTGCAGGGCGCCCGCCTGGCGAAGGCGGCGCGGATCGTCGCGGTCGACGTCAACGCCGACAAGCTCGCGGTCGCGCGCAAGCTCGGCGCGACCGACGTGGTCGACGCGAGCGCCGGCGATCCGGTCGCGCAGCTCAAGGAGACGGTGCCCGAGGGCCTGGACTACGTCTTCGACGCCATCGGCAAGATCGCCACGACCGAGCAGGCCATCGCGGCGCTCGGCCTGGGCGGCGCCGCCGTCGTCGTGGGCCTGCCGCCCGCGGGCGAGAAGGCGTCCTTCGACCCGCTCGCGCTCGCCGAGGCGAACCAGCGCATCCTCGGCTCGAACTACGGCTCGATCGACGCGCAGCGCGACGTGCCCGAGCTCGTCGACCTGTTCATGGCCGGCGAGCTGGACCTGGAGACGATGATCTCGGGCCGCCGGCCGCTCGCCGAGGCCGCCGAGGCGCTCGACGACCTGGCCGCCGGCCGCGCGCTGCGCACGCTGCTCGTCTGCAGCGACGAGGACGCCTGAGTCACTCCGCGGGCCGGAGGCGCTCGAGCAGCTCGAGCGCCCCGGCCTTGTGCAGCGGCTCGTTGAGGTTGCCGCACTTCGGCGACTGCACGCAGGAGGGGCAGCCGGCGTCGCACGGGCACTCCGCGATCAGGCGGCGCGCGTCGGCCGACCAGTCCTCGAAGCGCCGGTAGGCCTCGCGGGCGATGCCGACGCCGCCGACGTGGCCCTCGTAGACGATGATCGCCGGCCCCGACGTCTGCGGGTGCAGGTTCGTGGAGAGCCCGCCGACGTCCCAGCGGTCGCACATCGCCAGCAGCGGCAGCACGGCGATCTGCGCGTGCTCGGTGGCGTGCAGCGCGCCGAGGACGTGCTCGGTCGGGAACGGGGTCAGGCGCGCGTGGGCGGGGGCGAGACCGCCGGCCGGGAGGTCCGACCCGGGCACCCCGCCGCCGTGGACGAGGGCGCCCGGCTCGTACCAGACGGCCTCGGTCTCGAAGGAGACGGACGGCAGGTCGATCGTCCGCAGGTCGATGACCTCGCCCGAGCCCTGCTTGCGCCGCTGGTAGCCCAGCACCGTGTCCGTGACGGTCACGCGGCCGTAGGAGAGCCGCATCGGCCCCGCCGCCGTCTCGACCTCGCGCTGGTCGAGCAGGCGGTCGAAGAGCACCTCGATCTCGCGCTTGGGCTCCGTCCACCAGGTGCCGTGGAACGGCTCGACCACCGCGTAGCCGGCGTCGAGGTCGAGCTGGTCCACCTGGTACCGCTGCCCCAGGTGCAGGTACACGGCGCCCTCGTGGACGGTCGACGGCGCCTTGTCGTGCTCGACGTGCCCGATCTCCTCGCCCGTCGTGCCGTCGACGATGACCACGCGGCGGCTCGACGCGCTGCGCAGGGGGATCTCGCCCGCGGGGAACCCGTCGCCGTCGACCGGGCGGAACGCGCCGCCGCGCTCGCGCAGCAGCCCGTGGCGGGCCAGCTCCTCGGCGTGCGCGCGCCAGCGGGGGCCCAGGGACGACGCATCGCGGTCGTCCAGCGGCGCCTCGTGCGCGGCGCACAGCAGGTGGGGCAGGTGGATCGACTCGTTCTCGTGCCGCAGGATCGCGGCCTCGACGGGGCGGTCCAGGAACTCGTCGGGGTGGCGGCAGAAGTACTGGTCCAGCGCGTCCTCGCCCGCGATGTAGACGGCCAGCCCCTTGCCGCGCCGGCCGGCGCGGCCCCACATCTGCCGCAGCGACGCGACCGTCCCGGGGAAGGTGACGACGACGCACGCGTCGAGCTGCCCGATGTCGATGCCCAGCTCGAGCGCCGTGGTGGTGACGACCACGCGCACCTGCCCGTCGACGAGCTGCCGCTCCAGCTCGTGGCGCTGCCCGGTCGTGTAGCCGGCGCGGTAGCCGATGACGGCGCGCGCCAGGTCGGCGCGGCCGCGCTCCTCCAGCTCTTCCTGCGTGGCGGTGGCGACGACCTCGACGCCCTTGCGGGAGCGGATGAAGCAGATCGTCCGCACGCCCTGCTCGGCCAGGTCGGCGAGCATCTCGGCGGCCTCGGTCAGGGCGGACTTGCGGACGCGGCCGGCGATGAGTTCTGCGGCGTCGAGCAGCTCGACGTCGGGATTCGACCCGCCCGAGTCCGGAGCGTCGACGGGGCCGAACGAGTCGTCCGCCGTGCCGTCGTGGTCGGCCTCGAGCGCGGAGGCCGCCGGGTCGCCGCCGGGGTGGACGCTCGCGAGGGGGCCGGCGTGGTTGAGGTCGAGCGGGCCGTGGGGGGCGGCCGGGCCGGCGGGGGCGTCGAGGCCGGGGGGCTCCCCGGCGGGCGCCCCCTCGCCGCTCCCCGCGCGGTGCCCGCCGGCGAGGGCCGCGGGCGTGTCGTCGTCCCGCCCGTCCACCCGGGGGAGCGCCGCGTTCTCCGCGCGCACCCGGGCGGCGACGGCGTGCGCGTCGTCGTCCTCCTCGAACAGGGGCGGGTTCCACATCGCGATCTGGCGCGCGGTGCCGGGCGAGCCGTCGTCGTCGATCAGCGCGACGTCCTCCAGGCCCGTGAGCGCCTCCACGTGCTCGACCGGGTTGGCGATCGTGGCCGACGCGAGGAGGAAGCGCGGGCCGGGCACGGCGACGGCGCCCGACGAGGCACGCGCGTCGGGTTCCGCGGCGGCGACGGCGCCGGTCGCGGGCGCGGAGGCGACGGGCGGCTCCCCGTTCGCCGCCCGCCGCGCCGGCGCCGCGGCGCCCGCGACCACCCGGGTGCCGCGCCGCGCCGGCATCGCCAGCCCGGCGGCCGCCGCGGCGCGCCCGGCCCCGGGCGCCGCCTGGTGGCGCTCCGCCAACCGCCGCAGCCGCCGCAGGACGTTCGCGACGTGCGAGCCGAAGACGCCGCGGTAGACGTGCGCCTCGTCGACGACCACCACGCGCAGGCGCGCGAGGAAGTCGGCCCACAGGTCGGGCCGCGGCAGGATCCCGACGTGGAGCATGTCGGGGTTCGTCAGCACGACGTTCGCGCGCTGGCGCACGTCCTTGCGCGCCTCGCGCGGCGTGTCGCCGTCGTAGATCGCCACGCGCAGCTCGCGCGACAGTCCGAAGCTCTGCAGCGACCGCGCCTGGTCCTGCGCCAGCGCCTTCGTGGGGTAGAGGAAGAGCGCGCGGGCGCGCGGCTCGCGCAGCAGCGCGTCGATCGCGGGCAGCTGGAAGGCGAGCGACTTGCCCGACGCGGTCGGCGTGGTGACGACGAACGGCTGCGTGCGGGGCAACGCCACGGCGTCCGCCTGGTGCCGGTACAGCTCGTGGATGCCCCGGTGCGCGAGCGCGTCCCGCAGCCGCGGGTGCAGGTCGCCGGGGATCGGCGCGGTGCGCGGCGGCCGTGCCCCTTCGAACGCCTCGCGCACGAGCCGCTCGTCCTCGCGGCCCGCCTCGAGCGTCGGCCGCCATGGGTCGGTGGCGTGCATCGCCATGGCCTCCGATGATGCCGAACGCACGTTCGCGGGGCGGCGGGACGCGCGTATCCTCGCCCGATGCGTGCCACCGACAGCGTCGTGCTCCTCCACGACGGGCCCCGGCTGTGGCTCGTCCCCGAGGACGACGGGACGATGCGGGCGTTCCGGCGGCCGCTGCCGGACGACTTCCGCCTGGACGACCCGACCTACGACTGGGAGGACGTCTTCACGTTCCTGCCCGAGGAGATCCTGATCCCGGTGCGCGGGTGCGCGACGATCGCGCTGGTGCCGGCGTCGTCCACGGGCCGTCCCGCGCGCGTCTTCGCGTTCGAGGCGAAGCTGCCGGACGAGCTGCCGCCGGCGGACGGACCGCTCGGGCCGCTCGTCGAGGCGCGGCTGGGACGCACGCGGGAGTACGCGCAGGAGGGTCGCGTGGCCGACCCGGAGACCCTCGTCGCGCTCTACGCCGTCGCCTTCGAGCGGCTGAAGCGCGGCGGGCGGGGCCGGTAGCGCGGGGCGGCGGGCGCGGGATCGCGACGCCGCCGCGCGGCGTAGGCTGCGCGCGTGGCCGCTCCCGCGTCGTCCCCGTCCTCCGCGATCGGCGCGCCGCCGCCCGCCGCGGCCGACGCCATCGTCGTCGAGGGCCTGCGGAAGCGCTACGGCGGGGCGGACGGGCCCGAGGCCGTCAAGGGCATCGACTTCGCGGTGCGGCAGGGCGAGATCTTCGGCCTGCTCGGCCCGAACGGCGCCGGCAAGACGACGACGATCGGCGTCATCACCACGCGCGTCAAGCCGACGGGCGGCCGCGTGCTCGTCGACGGCCTGGACGTGACGCGGGACGAGGTCGCGGTGAAGCTGCGCCTGGCCGTCGTGCCTCAGCGCTCCAACCTGGACCGCAGCCTGTCCGCGCTCGAGAACCTGACCTTCCACGCGGCGTACTTCGGCTTCGGCCGGCGCGAGCGGCGGGAGCGCGCGCTCGAGCTGATGGAGCGCGTCGGCCTGAAGGGGCGCGAGGACGACCGCGTCGACAAGTACTCCGGCGGCATGGCGCAGCGGCTGATGATCGCCCGCGCGCTCATGCACCGGCCGCAGATCCTGATCCTCGACGAGCCGACGACCGGACTGGACCCGCAGTCCCGCCTGTTCCTGTGGGACACGATGCGCGAGCTGCGCGAGCAGGGCACCACGCTCATCCTGACGACGCACGACATGGCCGAGGCCGACCAGCTGTGCGACCGCATCGCGATCGTCGACCACGGCGAGGTCATCGCCCTCGACACGCCGCGCGGCCTGCGCCGGCTGCTGCCGTCCGAGCAGGGCCTGGAGGTCGTCGTCGCGCCGCGCGAGGGGGCCGGACGGACCGACGCGACGACGGCGCTCGACGGCGCGCCCGGCGCCGAGCGGACGGTGGTCGTCGGCACCGTCGACGACCGCACGACGCTGCGCGTCTACGGCACGGCGGACCCGGCCGACCTCGTCGCGCGCCTGGCCGCCCGCGGCCTGGAGCTGATCGAGCTGCGGCGCCTGGAGGGGTCGCTCGAGGACGTCTTCGTGCACCTGACGGGCCGCGAGCTGCGGTAGGGGCGGATCGCGGCCCGTCAGTGGGCCGCGAGCTGCGGTAGGGCCGGATCGCGGCCCGTCCCGGCGGCGCCGACGTGCCCTAGTCGTCCCCGGCCGGGTCCCGCACGCGGCGCGCGGCGCGCCACAGCACGCCGCCGAGCAGGAGCGGCCAGACGACGACGGTGACCGCCAGCGCGGCGCCCTCGTCCAGCGCGTCGTCGCTGAGCAACGCGCCGAGCAGCATCAAACCCGCGAAGGCGAACGCGGCCCCGGCCGCCCACGCGAGCGGCTCGTGGCGCAGCGGGATCGCCCGGCGACGGGCGACGGCGCGGCCGAGCGCGGCGTTGAGTCGCTGCACGCCGCCGGCGTCCTCGCGGCGGCGGGTGGTGACCAACCCGGCGTCGTCGGCGACCGTCCACCAGTCCTGCACCGCGGCGTGCACGTCCTCGCCGGCGTCGACCGGGCGCCACGCGAGGGTGCGCACCTGCAGCCGGCCGCGCGGCTCGTCGTCGGGCGCGGGCCGGACGTGGACGAGCTCCAGGCGCTCCTGCCCGGCGCGGCGCCCGTGCAGGACGAGCAGCCGTCCGGCGGGGCCGGGCACCCCGCCCTCGAGCCGGGTGTGGGGCGTGCGGGCGGCCTCGCGCACCGACTCCAGCAGCGCGCGGCCCGGCCTACGGCGTGCGCCCCGACGCAGGCGGCCCACCACGAGCGCGGCCACGCCGAACGCGACCCACGCGACGACGCGCTGGCTGCCGGGATCCTCGGCGGTGTCGATGCTGCCGAGCGCGACGATCCACGTGCCGGCGGCGAGCCCGGCCAGGGTCAGCAGGCCCACGCGCCGGCCGGGCGTGAACGCGGGCGGCTGGTCCTGGCGCCGGATCCGGTCGGCGGGCCACTCCGCCGGCTTGTCGGCGCGCGGGCGCGCGGGGTCGACGGCCAGGCGCTCCAGCGCGGCGGCGTTCCACAGGTACGGGCGGGCGCGGACGAGCCGCGCGGCCATCTCCGCGCGGCCACGGTCCGTGAGCGGCGCGGGATCCCAGCCCGGCGCGACCGGCTCGCGCGGATCGACCGCCGGCAGGCGCCGGCGCGCTTCGCGCACGAGCGCGCGGGACGTCCTCGAGCGCGACGCGGGCGGCCCGGCGACCGCGACGGCAGGCGGCGCGGCCGCTCGGCCGGTCGCGAGCGCGCGGGCCGCGTCGGCGCGCAGGGCGACCGCGCTCAGCGCGACGACGGCGTCCTCGGCGCCGATCGCCGCGTCGCCGGGCACGCGCTCCTCGGCGAGCGTGCGGACCTCGAGCAGCGCGGGGTCCTCCGGGTCCGCGCGCAGCCACAGGAGGGAGACGCGCAGCGCGCCCGGCTCGGGCACCACCGCGACGGCGGCCCGGGCGCCCGGGTCGTCCTGCGCCGGGACGCCCGCCGCGACCGCCGCCCGCCGGCGCGCCGCCACGCCGCGCCGCACCAGGCGCACGCCGCGCGGCACGGCGGCGTACGCGGCGGCCGCGAGCACCAGGCACGCGGCCGCCAGGCCGGTGCCGGCCTCGACGCCCTCGTCCCCGGGGTCGCGCAGGCGGTCCGAGATCGCGCCCAGGACGGGCTCGAGCACCGGGCGGAGCGCCACGGCGAGCATCGCGGTGGCGAGCGCCGCGCCGACGAGGACGAGCAGCCGGCCGAGGATCGCCGCCCGCGCGCCACGCACCCCGGCGGGCGCCACGGCGACGCCCAGCTCCCACACCTCGGACGGCGACAGGCTGACGTGCCCGTCGAGCTCCTCGCGCGGGATGGCGCGCGGCGTCGCGTCGGCGATCCGGCGCCGCAGCTCGGCGGCGCCCTCGGCGGTGAGCGGGTCGAACGGCGCGGAGGCGCTCACGTCCCCGGCGGCCGCCTCGGGCGCGGACGTCATGGGGCGCGACCCTAGCGCCGGCCGCGCTCGGGCAGCGCCGGCCGGCCGGTCGCGTAGGCTGCCCGCCGTGTCCGCCACGCCCGTCCCCGCCGCGCACGGCACCCGCCGCCGCGCGTTCCTCGCGATCCTCGGCCGCGACCTGTGGGTGACGTTCCGGCACGAGCCCGTCGCGTTCCTGGCGCAGGCGCTGCTGCAGCCGCTGTTCTTCCTGTTCGTCTTCGGCCGGGTGCTGCCCGAGATCGGCGCCGCGCAGGGCTCCTACGGATCCGCGCTGCTGCCGGGCGTGATGGCGATGACCGCCGTCACCGTCTCGCTGCAGAACATGGCGCTGCCGCTCGTCATCGACTTCTCGTTCACGAAGGAGATCGAGGACCGGCTGCTCGCCCCGCTGCCCGTCTGGGGCGTGGCGGTGGAGAAGCTGATCCACGCGGCGCTGCGCGGGATCGTGGCCGCCGCGGTGCTGCTGCCGTTGGGCGAGGTCGTGCTGCCGGGCGGCGTCCACCTGGGCGACACGTCGCCGCTGGCCCTGGTCGGCGTCATCGTCGGCGGCGCGCTCGCGGGCGGCACGCTCGGGCTGGTCCTGGGCACGGCGGTGCCGCCGCACCGCATCAACATCGTCTTCGCGGTCGTCCTGACGCCGCTGCTGTTCACCGGCGCGACGTTTTACCCGTGGGCCGCGCTCGACAGCCTGCGCTGGTTCCAGATCGTCACGCTCGTCAACCCGCTGACCTACGTGTCGGAGGGCTCCCGCGCCGCGTTCGGCGCGCCCGAGCACCTGGCGTCGTGGGCCATCGCGCTGGGCATGGTGGCGAGCATCGCGGTGTTCGGCGCCTTCGGGCTGCTGGGGTTCCGGCGCCGCGCGGTGGACTGAGGACGGCGAAGCTGGCCGCGATCAGGCCGGGGGGAAGCGCCGCGGCGACGAGATCGAGTTCGCGATAAGGCCGCTATCTCCGGCCGTATCGCGCACTCGATCCCCCGCCCGGGCACGGACCCCGCAGACGCCCCGAAGGCCGTGGCCCCGGGACCGACCGCGCCGTGCCCGACAGGCGCGTGCGCGACAGGCGCCGAGCGCGACAGCCGCGCCGCCCCTCAGTCCCCCGCCGCGGCCTGGTTCTTCGCGTGCAGCGCCTTCTGCGTCGCCCCGGACCGGGCGATCGGCAGGGCGTAGCGGTCGACGTAGGCGACGTCCTCGCGCCAGATCGCCGCGGCGCGGGCGCCGTCGATCGGGCCGCCGTGGCCCGGGATCACCCAGTCGGCCTGGTCGACGAGCGGCTTGAGGACGTCGAGCGTGGCGCGGTACTGGGTGCGGGAGCCCTCGTGGTCGTGCCACGTGGGGATCTCGACCGGCGACAGGTAGTCGCCGCAGATCAGCGTGCGCGCCCAGGGCACCCAGACCGCCATGCCGTCGGCGGTGTGGCCGGGCGCGGGGTGCAGCTCCAGCTCCTGGTCGGCGGCGCCGGACGCGTCGCCGCCCGCCAGCCCGATCTTGCCCGGGACCGGGAGCGCCTGCAGCTCGCCGAGCTTCAGCCCGCCCTGCCGCTGGACGTAGTGCTCGCCGTCGAACTCGCGCAGCGCGCGGACGGCCTCGCCGGAGTGGCCCGACAGCCGGGCGGCGGTCGTCTCGGCGACGCCCAGCGCCGCCTCGGGGAAGGCGAAGCGCCCCAGCAGGTG
This sequence comes from Patulibacter sp. SYSU D01012, assembly GCF_017916475.1. Taxonomy (GTDB): domain Bacteria; phylum Actinomycetota; class Thermoleophilia; order Solirubrobacterales; family Solirubrobacteraceae; genus Patulibacter. Next base: position 309,130 of record NZ_JAFMTB010000001.1, on the reverse strand, counting down.
GTCCCAGTCGCCGTGCGTGGCGAGCAGCCCCTGCACCGCGAAGCCGGCCTGGCCGGCGACCTGCGCCGTCAGCTCGAGCTCGTCGGGGTAGACCGGCGAGTCGACCAGGAACGCCTCGCGCGGGCCCTGCTGCTCGCCCTCGCCGGCGGGGGCGCGGACGATGGCCGCCGTCGTCTGCCAGACGCGGGAGACGACGACGAGGACGTCCGGATGGACGGCGAGAGCGCGCATGGGGACAGCATTCCATCCCTCCGCGCCCGCCCGCCGGGAGACGGGCGTCGGGGCGCGGGCGCCGGGTGGGCGCCGTCGGGCCGCCGGTCCGCGGCCGCCGGGACCGCGTCGCCCGCCGACGGCGGCCGGCTACTTCAGGCCGAGCTCGCGGACCGCGTCGAGCAGCGTGCGGACCTCGACCGTCGGCGCCTTCGCCTTCGGCTCGAGGGCCTCGCCGTGGCGGTTGACCCAGATGACCGGGATCTTCGCCTTGATGCAGGGCGCGACGTCGGAGTGGTAGCCCGACGCGATGTGCACCCAGTTCTTCTTCGAGCCGTAGCGGCGGGAGATCTCGGTGAAGTGCGCGGTGTCCGGCTTGTAGGAGCGGACCTGCTGCGCGGTGACGACGAGGTCGAAGTCGTGCTGGATGTGGCGGCGGGTCAGGCCGAGCAGCTTGTCGTCGATGTTCGAGACGAGGCCCGTCTTGAACTCCTTGCCGAGCTTGCGCAGCTGCGGCATCGTCTCGCGGAACGGGCGCCAGCGCTCGACGGAGTCGGGCAGGAAGTTGGCCCGCGCGGGCTCCTGGCGCAGGTCGTCCCAGCCCAGGTCGGCGGCGACCTCGCGGGCCGTGCGGCGCAGCACCTCGGCGTACAGCTCGTACGACCCGGCGGCGACCTCGCGGTGCTTCTCGTGGAACAGGTTGAGGAGGCGGTCCTTCTCGAACGTGAACCCGTCCTTGCCGGCCTCGCGGGTGAACGCGTCGACGATCCCCGCCTCCCAGTCGATCAACGTGCCGTACACGTCCATGGTCACGAAGTCGATCTGCTTGGGAAGCGGCATCCCCTCCATTATGCCGTGTCGACGCGGCGGGACGCTTTCTGGTAGGACGCGCCCGCCCCCGGTACGGCCCCGCGCGACGGCCGCTCCCGGCGTCCGCCGTCGGTCGCGGAGCCCCGGCGCGGCCGCCCGCGCCGGCCGCGCCGGATCAGCCGGTGAGCGAGCGGTAGCGGCGCAGCGCCAGGAACGCGGCGACGACCGCGATGCCCACCGCCCACAGCACCGACGTCCACACGTCGCTGTTGGCGGGCGCCCCCAGGAACAGGTGGCGCGTGGCGTCCGCGAACGACGTGAAGGGGTTCGCCTCGGCGAACTGCCGCAGCCCGTTCGGCATCGACGCGGGCGGGACGAAGATGCCCGACGCGAAGGTCAGCGGGAAGAGCACCGTGAAGCCGATCGCGTTGGCGGACTCGGCGGATCCGCCGACGAGGCCGATGAGCGCGAAGACCCACGAGAACGCGAAGCCGATCATCAGCAGCAGGAGGATCCCCGCCACCACGCGGCCCACGTCGGTGCCGAAGGAGAAGCCGACGATCAGCCCGACGCCGATGAGCACGACGAGCTGCAGGGCGTTGAGGGCCAGGTCGGCGACCGCGCGGCCCGAGATGACCGCGATCCGCGACATCGGCAGCGACCGGAAGCGGTCGATGAGCCCCTTCTTCATGTCCTCCGCGATCGCGAGCGCGGTGACGAACCCGCCGAACGCGATGGACTGGACGATGATGCCCGGCATCAGGAAGTCGACGTAGTCGTAGCCCGGCGTCTGGATCGCGCCGCCGAAGACGTAGCGGAACAGCAGCACGAACATCACCGGCTGGATCGTGTAGCCGATGAGCAGGTCCGGCGAGCGCGGGATCCGGCGCAGCTGGCGCATGGCCAGCACGAGGGTGTCCGAGAGCGTCCAGCGCAGGCTCATGCGTGCTCCACGGGGTCGGCGGCGTCGTCGTCCGCGGGGGCGCGGCCGGTCAGGGTGAGGAAGACGTCGTCGAGCGTCGGCCGGCGCACCGTGGCGTCGCGGATGCCGATCACGGCGGCGTCGAGCGCCCGGACCGCTGCGACGATCCCGCCCGCGCCGGGCCGCAGCGGCAGGCGCAGCACGCCGTCGTCGCCGAGCGTCGCCTCGGCGCTCGCCTCCGTCAGCGGCGCGAGCGCGACGCGGGTGCGCTCCACGTCCGCGGGATCCTCGAGCACGATCTCGAGCCGCTCCCCGCCGACGCGGGTCTTCAGCTCGTCCGACGTGCCCTCGGCGATGACCTGCCCGTGGTCGATCACCGCGATGCGGTCCGCGAGCCGGTCGGCCTCGTCCAGGTACTGCGTCGTCAGCAGCACCGTGGTGCCGTCCGCCACGCGCGACTCGATCGTCTCCCACAGCGCGATGCGGCTGCGGGGGTCCAGTCCCGTCGTCGGCTCGTCGAGGAAGAGCACCGGCGGGCGGACCACGAGCGCGGCCGCCAGGTCCAGGCGCCGGCGCATGCCGCCCGAGTACGTGTTCGCCACGCGGTCGCCGGCGTCCGTCAGCCCGAACTCCTCGAGCAGCTCCTTGGCCCGGGTGCGCGCCTGCGCCGGGCTGAGCCGGTAGAGCCGGCCGACCATCTGCAGGTTCTCGCTGCCCGTGAGGAACTCGTCGACGGCGGCGTACTGGCCGGCGAGGCCGATCTTGGCGCGCAGGGCCTGCGCGTCGCGCACGACGTCGAGCCCCGCGACGCGGGCGGAGCCGGCGTCGGGCGCCATCAGCGTCGTGAGGATGCGGACGGACGTCGTCTTGCCGGCGCCGTTGGGGCCGAGGACGCCCAGGACGGACCCCTCGGGGGCGCGCAGGTCCACGCCGGCGAGGGCGCGGACGTCGCCGAAGGTCTTCTCGAGGCCGACGGCCTCGATGGCGAGATCCACGCTCATCGGCCGGGCACACTACATGGCGCGGCGGCGCTCGTCACGGCGAGGTTTGCACCGTTTTTGCGGCCATTTCCGGCCACGCGGTGACGGATCGCGCATTCCGCCCCGCCCCGCCGGGCGCGCGCGTCCGGGGACGACCCCGCGACCATCGAAGCGGACCCGGCGTCCCGCTCCGTCGCCGGCCGCCCGCGACGCCGCGCCCCGGCGTACACGCGCCTCGGGAGCCAGGTGCGTATCGTCCCGCCAGGGACGCCGGTCCGTGCCTCCACGAGCGCGCGGACGGGCTGATCTCCCCATAGGTGCGACCCGTCCTGCCGGCGCCTCCCGGGGCCGCTCGCTCGTCGCGCGCTTCCCAAACGACACAGGAACCGCCACATGGACCTGCTCGAGTACCAAGGCAAGCAGCTGTTCGGAAAGCACGGCCTCGAGGTGTCTGACGGCAAGGCCGTCACGACCGTCGACGACGCCGTCGCCGCCGCGAACGAGATCGGCTACCCCGTCGTCGTCAAGGCCCAGGTCTTGATGGGCGGCCGCGGCAAGGCCGGCGGCGTGAAGCTGGCGTCGAACGAGGAGGAGGCGCGCGAGCACGCGACCAACATCCTCGGCCTCGACATCAAGGGCCACATCACGCGCACGCTCTGGATCGAGCACGCCTCCGACATCGCGACGGAGTACTACGCCTCGGTGCTGCTGGACCGCTCGGCGAAGAAGCCGCTCGTCATGTTCTCCACGGAGGGCGGCGTCGAGATCGAGACGGTCGCCGAGGAGAACCCGGAGAAGCTCATCCGCGAGCACGTCGACCCGCTCGTCGGGCTGACGAAGGAGCAGGCGCTCGACATCGCCACGAAGGGCGGCGCCGACGAGGACGTCCGCGAGGGCGTCGCCGACGCGCTCGTCGCGCTCTACGAGGTCTGGATCGAGGAGGACGCCTCCCTCGCCGAGATCAACCCGCTGATCGTCACGCCCGACCGCAAGGTCAAGGCGCTCGACGCGAAGGTCTCGCTCGACGGCAACGCCGCGTTCCGCCACCCGGACCACGCCGAGCTGGGCGACAAGGCCAACCTGGACCCGATCGAGGTCAAGGCCGCCGAGGAGGGCGTCGTCTACGTCAAGCTCGACGGCGACATCGGCATCCTCGGCAACGGCGCCGGCCTGGTCATGTCGACCCTGGACGTCGTCGCGCAGGCCGGCGGCTCGCCCGCCAACTTCCTGGACGCCGGCGGCGGATCCGACGCCGCGAAGGTGAAGCAGGCCGTCGAGATCATCCTCTCGAACGAGAACGTCAAGGCCGTCCTCTTCAACATCTTCGGCGGCATCACCCGCTGCGACGAGGTCGCCAACGGCCTGGTCGCCGCGTTCGCCGACCTGAAGCCGCAGGTCCCGTTCGTCGTCCGCCTGGACGGCACGAACGACGTCCAGGGTCGCGAGATCCTCGAGAAGGCCGCGCTCCCGAACGTGCAGACGGCGAAGACGATGAACGAGGCGGCCGAGAAGGTCGTCGCGGCGGCGAAGGGGAACCGCTGATGTCGATCCTGGTCACCGAGAACACCAAGCTCGCCGTCGCCGGCATCACCGGCCGCGAGGGCCGCTTCCACACGCTGAACAACAAGGCCTACGGCACGAACGTCGTCGGCGGCGTGAACCCGAAGAAGGCCGGTCAGGACGTCGAGGGCATCCCGGTCTTCGGCGACTGGGAGACGACGGTCAAGGAGTCGGGCGCCAACACGGCGATGATCTTCGTGCCGCCGCCCTTCGCGGCGCAGTCGGCGCTCGAGGCCGCCCAGGCCGGCGTCGAGCTCGTGATCATCATCACCGAGGGCATCCCCGCCCACGACGAGCTCAAGCTCTACAACACGGTCAAGCGCGACCACCCGAACACGGTCGTCGTCGGCCCGAACTGCCCCGGCATCCTGTCGCCGGGCAAGGCGAACGTCGGCATCATCCCGGCGTCGTTCTTCAAGCCGGGCAACGTCGGCGTCGTCTCGCGCTCCGGCACGCTGACCTACCAGATCGGCAACGAGCTGGCCCAGGCCGGCTTCGGCAACTCCTCGATCGTCGGCATCGGCGGCGACCCGGTCCCGGGCTCGTCCTTCGTCGACATCATCGAGCGGTTCGAGCAGGACCCCGAGACCGAGCTCATCGTCCTGTCGGGCGAGATCGGCGGCTCGGCCGAGGAGGAGGCCGCCGAGTACATCGCGCAGCACGTGACCAAGCCGGTCGTCGGCTACATCGCGGGCTTCACGGCGCCCGAGGGCAAGCAGATGGGCCACGCCGGCGCGATCGTGTCCGGCTCGGCCGGCACCGCGGCGGCGAAGGCCGAGGCGCTCGAGTCGAAGGGCGTGCGCGTCGGCCGCACCCCGACGCAGGTCGCCGAGATCGCGATCGAGATCCTGAAGAAGGGCTGATCGCCCGCCGGCCGGTCCGCCCGGACCGGCCACCGGCCCGCCGCGGCGGGCGCAGCAGGACCCGCACGGGGCGCCCTTGGGCGCCCCGTCGTGCGTTCGGCGGCGGTCCGGCGGTCCGGCGGGCGGCCTCGGAGCCAAGGCGGCCTCGCGACGGTGCGGCCCCTCGACCCGCGGTCACGGTACCCCCCTGGGGTATGCTACGGTCGAGCCAGGATACCCGTGAGGGGTACCCTCGACGGAGACCGCGATGCCCGCCACCGAACCCCCTGCCCCGATGTCCCGCCGCGAGCTCGGCGTGCCCGCCCGTCTGGTCGCCTTCGCCGCCGCGCTGCTGCTGGCGTTCGGCGTCGGACTGGGCGCCGGCGCGCTCGTCGGCCCGGACGACGCCGGGGGCGAGTCCCACGACGGGCACCCGCCCGCGCACCGCCCCACGAGCGACGCCCGCGGCGACGCCGTGCGCGGATCCGTCCCGGCCACGACCGACCCGGAGGCCGCCCGATGAGCACGACCGCGCCCGACCCCGACCTGGAGCGCCTGGAGCTGCCCGTCGAGGGCATGACCTGCGCGTCCTGCGCCAACCGCATCGAGCGCAAGCTGAACAAGCTCGACGGCGTGCAGGCCACCGTGAACTACGCGACGGAGAAGGCCGCCGTCCGCTTCGACCCGGCCGCCGTCACCCCGCAGGACCTGCTCGCCACGGTCGAGGCCGCCGGGTACCACGCGACCCTCCCGGCGCCGCGCCCGGCGGCCGCGCCGGCCGGGGTGGGCGCGGGCTCCGCCGCCGCTCCGGCGGACGCGGCGCCCACGGACGCCGACGCGACGGCCGTCCCGGACGCGCCGCAGGACCGCCACGCCGCGGACCTGCGGCGGCGGCTCGTCGGCTCGGCCGCGCTGTCGGTCCCGCTCCTGCTGATCTCGATGGTCCCGGCGCTGCAGTTTGAGCACTGGCAGTGGCTCGCGCTGCAGCTCGCGACGCCGGTGGTCTTCTGGGCCGGCTGGCCGTTCCACCGCGCGGCGTGGGTCAACCTGCGCCACGGCGCCGCGACGATGGACACGCTGGTGTCCGTCGGCACGCTCGCCGCGTGGGGCTGGAGCGTCGTCGCGCTGTTCTTCCTCGGCGCGGGCGACCCCGGCATGACGATGGGCTTCGAGCTCGTCCTCGACCGCCGCGCCGCGGCGGACCACATCTACCTGGAGGCCGCGGGCGTCGTGACGACGCTGCTGCTGGCCGGGCGCTACTTCGAGGCGCGGGCCAAGCGCCGCGCCGGCGCCGCCCTGCGTGCGCTGCTCGAGCTCGGCGCGAAGGAGGCGACGGTCCTGGAGTCGGACGGCACCGAGCGCCGCGTGGCGATCGACGCCCTGGCGGTCGGCGACCGCTTCGTCGTCCGCCCCGGCGAGCGCGTCGCCACGGACGGCACCGTCGTCGACGGCCGGTCGGCGGTCGACGAGTCGCTGCTGACCGGCGAGTCCGTGCCCGTCGAGAAGGGGTCGGGCGACGTCGTCGTCGGCGCGAGCGTCAACGCCGGCGGGCGCCTGGTCGTCGAGGCCACGAAGGTCGGCGCCGACACCGCGCTCGCGCAGATCGCCCGGCTGGTCGAGGACGCGCAGACGGGGAAGGCGCCGGTGCAGCGGCTGGCGGACCGGATCTCGGGCGTCTTCGTCCCCATCGTGCTGGTGCTCGCGGCCGCGACGCTCGGCTTCTGGCTCGGCAGCGGGTCGAGCGCGACGTTCTCGTTCAGCGCCGCCGTCGCGGTCCTGATCATCGCCTGCCCGTGCGCCCTCGGCCTGGCCACCCCGACCGCGCTGCTCGTCGGCACGGGCCGCGGCGCGCAGCTCGGCCTGCTCATCAAGGGGCCCGAGATCCTGGAGTCCACGCGCCGCGTCGACACGATCGTGCTCGACAAGACCGGGACGGTCACGACCGGCCGGATGCGGCTGACGGAGGTGGTGCCCGCCGCCGGCGAGGACCGCGACGAGGTGCTGCGGGTGGCCGGCGCGCTCGAAGCGGCGTCCGAGCACCCGGTGGCGCGGGCGATCGCCGGCGCGGCCCAGGGGGCCGACGGGGCCGGGGGCGCGGGTGCGGGGTCGCTCTCGGATCCGGACGGCACCGTGTCCTCCGGCGCCGGAGCCGCGCGGCGCGCGGTGGCCGAGGACGCTGCGGCCGCGGCTGGCGGGTCGCGGCCGTCGGTCCTGCCCGTCCCCGAGGGCTTCCGCAACCGCGAGGGCCTGGGCGTCGAGGGCGTCGTCGAGGGCCGCGCCGTCGTAGCGGGCCGTCCGGCGCTGCTGGAGGAGTGGGCGATGCCGCTGACCGCCGAATTGCAGGCGGCGCTCGAGGCCGCGCAGGCGGAGGGCCGCACCGCGATCGCCGTCGGCTGGGACGGCCGGGTGCGCGGGCTGCTCGTCGTGGCGGACACGCCGAAGGAGACGAGCGCCGCCGCGGTCGCCGAGCTGCGCGCCCTCGGACTGCGCCCGATCCTCCTGACCGGCGACAACGCGCGCACCGCGGAGGCGGTGGCCGGTCAGGTGGGGATCGACGAGACGATCGCCGACGTGCTGCCGGCCGAGAAGGCCGACGTCGTGCGGCGCCTGCAGGCCGAGGGCCGCGTCGTCGCGATGGTCGGCGACGGGGTGAACGACGCGCCCGCGCTCGCGCAGGCCGACCTGGGCCTGGCGATCGGCACCGGGACGGACGTGGCGATCGAGGCGTCCGACCTGACCCTCGTCTCGGGCGACCTGCGCGGCGCCGCCGACGCGATCCGCCTGTCGCGCCGGACCCTGGCGATCATCCGCAGCAACCTGTTCTGGGCCTTCGCCTACAACGTCGTCCTGATCCCGGTGGCGGTCGCGGGCCTGCTCAACCCGCTCTTCGCCGGCGCGGCGATGGCGCTCTCGAGCGTGTTCGTGGTGACGAACTCGCTCCGGCTGCGGTCCTTCCGGCCGCGCCGCGGGGCGTAGGGGGCGAGGCGGCGGGCGGCCGCCGGGACGCGGCGGGAGTTGCCGGCGGCCCCCGGGAGGCCGCGGCCGCGGGCGGCGGGCGGCGGGCGGCGGGAGGCCGCGGGCGGCGGGCGGCGGGCGGCGGGACGCGGCGGGCGGTGCGGGTGGGCGGGTCGTGTGCCGGATCGCCATCGCCCTGGGTGGGTGATCCGGAACGCGGTCGCGGTGGCGGGCGCGGGCGCGATGCGTCCCGGATCGCCTCCCTCCCACCCACGTGATCCGGAGCAGGACCATGGCGGTGCGGGTGGGCGGATCGTGTGCCGGATCGCCATCGTCCTGGGTGGGTGATCCGGAACGCGGTCGCGGTGGCGGGCGCGGGCGCGATGCGTCCCGGATCGCCTCGCTCCCACCCACGTGATCCGGAGCAGGCCCGTGGCGGTGCGGGTGGGCGGGTCGTGTGCCGGATCGCAACCGCCCTGGGTGGGTGATCCGGGACACGATCGCCGTGGCGGACGCGGGCACGATCCGCTCCGGATCGCCTCCCTCCCACCCACGTGATCCGGAGCACGTCGCCGCCCGCGCGCGGCCGGCGACGCCGCGCCCCTCCCGCCTTGGGAGGCGCCGCGCCCGCCTACCGCGTCGCGCCCCACGGCCTCCGTCGTGCCGCCGGCCCGCACACCGCCCCTCCACGCCGCCTCTCCCCGGTCCGCCGCCCCGCGCAACCGCACCCCGCCACCCCGCCGCCCGCCCCCGGCTGCTCCACCCCGCCGCCGCCCCGCCCCGCCCCCCGGGCCTCCCCCGACCACCGACCGCCGACCGCACCGGTCGGGGTACCGTTGCGGCCATGAGCA